>NZ_JADOGI010000130.1 GCF_015645445.1 Nonomuraea cypriaca
ACCTCCGGGCCCCAGCAGCAGAGCCAGGACCGGACGGCGACACCGGCGAACCCCACGCTGCAGTTCGGCCAGCCCACCTATGGACAGTCCGCCTACGGCCAGCCCGCGCCGCCGACCCCGCCGTGGGGCGGCACGCAGACGCCGGCGCCCGGCTACGGCCCGCCGCCCAAGCAGAGCAACCCCATGCCGTGGGTGTTCGGCGGGCTGGCGGCCCTGGTGGTGGTCGTGCTGATCGCGGTGGCCGGGATCTACCTCCTCAACCGGGGCACCACGGAGAGCGCGTTGCCGCCCGCGCCGTCCGACACGTTCCTGCCGCCGCAGGATCCGCCCGGCAACCAGCCGCCGCCCCAGCAGAGCGGCGGCGAGCTGCCCGAACCGGCGAACGGCCAGGTCACCGACCCGCGCACCGGCATCACGTTCACCGTGCCCGAGGGCTGGACGGTGCCCGCGTACGACGAGATCAACGGCCAGAACCCGGCCCAGCAGCTGTGGTCGAGCGCAGTGCAGGCCACCTCGCACGAGGACTACCAGCGGCAGTTGGACTGGGTCGGCAACGTCTTCACCGGCCTGCTCAACGACCGCTACCCCTACTCCGGCGCCGACGGCATGGGCGACACGGCCAAGGCGGTCTTCACGGACTTCTCCCGCCAGTACTACGAGCCCGCGCACGAGAGCAAGATCGTCGAGGACAAGTCGATGAAGATCGGCGACCACGACGCCTGGCTGCTGCAGTTCGAACTCGACTTCACCAAGGTGTCGGAGGAGAACGACTACAAGTGGAAGAAGGAGAGCGGCGCGATCGTCCTCATGGACCGAGGCTCGGGCGAGACTCCCGCCATCGTCTACGTCTCCGTTCCGGACAATCTGGGCACCGACGTGGTCGGCCAGGTTCTCGGCTCGCTCAAGTCCTCCTGACCGGTGGCACTAGGCTGGTGGGGTAACAAGCGGGCGGATCGCTCCGAGCCGCTGGGCGAGGAGAACGAATGAGTGACTTGCTGGTCTGGATCGACTGCGAGATGACCGGGCTCGACCTTGGCCGTGACGCGCTCGTCGAAGTGGCGTGCGTGATCACCGACAGCGAGCTCAACCAGGTGGACGAGGGCGTCGACGTGGTCATCAAACCACCGCCCGAGTCCCTGGAGCAGATGTCGGAGGTCGTGCGCGAGATGCACACCGCCTCCGGGCTGTTGCCCGAGCTGGCGAGCGGCGTGACGCTGTCGGAGGCGGAGTCGCTCGTGCTCGACTACATCCGCCGCCACGTGCCCGAGCCGAAGAAGGCGCCGCTGTGCGGCAACTCGATCGGCACCGACCGCACGTTCCTCGCCCGCGACATGCCCGGGGTCGACGCCTTCTTGCACTACCGGATGGTCGACGTCTCGTCGATCAAGGAGCTGGTCCGCCGCTGGTATCCACGGGTCTACTTCGCCGCGCCGGAGAAGCAGGGCGGACACCGGGCTTTGGCGGACATCACGGAGAGCATCAGGGAGCTGCGCTACTACCGCGCGGCCGTCTTCGTGGCCCAGCCGGGACCCGATTCCGCGACCGCGAGATCCCTCGCTGAGCGTGTCACTGGCTAAAGGTGTGGCGTAAAGGGTCCCGAACCCCGCTACACTTTTCCTGTGCCACCACACAGCGGGTGGCCATGGTGGGTGTAGCTCAGCTGGTAGAGCGCCAGGTTGTGGTCCTGGATGTCGAGGGTTCAAGTCCCTTCACTCACCCCAGGCGCGAAACGGCCGGTCCCTCGGGATCGGCCGTTGTCGTTTTCTTCCGACTTCTTCCGACAACGTCCCCAAATCATGACATTGCGAGTTATGCTCGCTGTCTACCGCTAACGCCGGAAGCACGGGGGCCATCGGCGATCTGACCGTCTGCGCGCCCCCGGAGGCCGGATGAGAGTCGAAGACGCAGCGTTCGATAGCGTGTTCACGTCGTTGAGCAGACGTGAGGCCGAGGTGATGGACCTGATCGCCACAGGTCAGTCCAACGGCCAGATCGCGCGACGGCTGTTCCTCAGCGAGAAGACGGTCAAAAACCACGTCAACCGGATCTACGCCAAGCTCGGCGTGGACTCCCGGGTCACCGCCATCGGCCTCTGGCGCTCCCGCCAGGAGTGAAGGCGCTGCCGCCGGGAGTGACAGGGCCGCGGCTCGACAGGGTTGTGAGGTCAGCCGGGCGTGACCCGGCGGCCTGTCACGCGGCTGGGGATGATCTTCATGTACTGCTCCCTGAGACCCCCGGCCCACGGCTCGACCCCCGTGGCCACGGCCGAGGCGCGTTCCTCGTCGCTGGTCACGTGATGCAGCGAACCCTGGACGAGCACGCTCCAGCCGCCGCGCGTCAGCTCCTCGATGCGGTCCACCTCGAACGCCACCTTGTACTCGACGTCCGCCATCCCTGTACGAAGGTCCTCGTCCGTTGACCCGCCCGTGCTGGTACGGAAGACGATCGTGCCCTCGTGCAGGCGGAAGTTCACCGGCAGCACGGTCGGCCCGTAGCGGCTCTCGAAGGCGATCCTGCCGACGCCGCCGGGTTCGAGCAGGCGCAGGCACTCGCGCTCGTCCAGGCTGACCAGCCGCGGCCGCGGTGCGGCGGGGCCGGTGCCCGCGGGCGGCTCGGCCGCCTCCTGGAGCAGGTCCTCCACGGTCGTCCCGAGCGCCTCGGAGAGCCGGGCGAGCGCCTCGCACACGTTCACCGTGTACTCCCCCTCCAGGTAGGCGACGTAGCCGGGCTCCAGGCCGGACCTGTCCGCCAACTCCTCGCGCGTGAGGCCCAGCTCGTCGCGCCGCCGGGCGATCCTGCGGCCGAGGCGTTCGATGGTGGTCAATTGCTGTGACATGCGGCGAATCCCCTCCCCAAGGGCCACGGTAGAGATCCCCCCGCTCACATGCGGGGACGTCCCGGATCCCGGGCGCTTCCCGGCAACGTGGTTTAAGAGCCGCCGCCAGTGCCATATGTACTCATGGGGAGGAACTTTTCATGGTGCGAAGAGCAAGTGTCGTGGTCGTCGGAGCGGGATTCGCCGGACTGGCCGCCACCAAGGAGCTGGCCAGGGGCGGGGCGCTGGTGACGCTCGTGGACCGCAACCCATACTCCACCTTCCAGCCGTTGCTCTACCAAGTGGCCACGGCCGGGATGGGCACGGCCGACGTGTCCTTCCCCATCAGGACGTACGCCGCCAAGTGGCCGAACGTGCGAGCGCGCCAGGGCGCGCTGAGCAAGGTGCACGCGGCGGAGCGGCGGGTGGAGTTCGAGGACGGCAGCGTGCTCGACTACGACTACCTCGTGCTGGCCACCGGGGTCTCCACCAACTGGCTCAAGGTCTCCGGCTCGCGGGAGAACGCGCTGCCCATCTACTCACTCGGCGACGCGGCGGTGCTGCGGCGGCGGCTCCAGCACCTCCTGGAGGACACGGCGGCGGGCCGGCGCGAGAGCACGCACGTCGTGGTGGTGGGCGCCGGAGCGACCGGGGTCGAGATGGCCGGCACACTGGCCGAGCTGCGGCGTCGTACGCTGCCGCTGACGCATCCCGAGATCGGGCCCGACCAGACGAGCGTGACCCTGGTCGAGCGGTTCGACTTCGTGCTGGCGCCGTACAAACCGAGGTTGCGGGACGCGGCGGCCGAGGCGCTGCGCAAGAGAGGGGTGAAGCTGCGGCTGGGAGCCACGGTGGCGGCCGTGGAGCCCGACGCGGTGGTCCTAGCGGACGGCACGCGGCTGCCGAGCGACATGACCATGTGGGCGCTCGGCGTCACCGCGCCCAAGGAAGTGGGCGACTGGGGGCTGCCGCAGGGCAAGGGCGGCCGGATCACGCTCACCAGCGCGCTCAACGTCCCGGGACACCCGGAGATCTTCGTGGCCGGCGACCTGTCCGGACAGCCGGATGAGCTGCCGCAGCTCGCCCAGCCGGCGATGCAGCTGGGCAAGCACGCGGGCATGCAGATCCTGGCGGCCTCACGCGGCCGGCCGCTGCGGCCGTTCTCCTATCGCGATCCCGGCATCATGGCCACCGTGGGCAAGGCGGAGGCCGTGTTGCAGCTGTCCAACGGGCTGACCATGCGCGGGCTGCCCGCCTGGCTGGTGTGGATCTTCGTGCACGTGGCGTACCTGCTGGGCGGGCGCAACCGGGTCAGCGTGCTGCTCAACTTCTTCTGGCGGTACGCCGGGCCGCGCCGCACCGCCACCAGCGTCACGCAGTGAGCGACTCCGCCAGGGCCCGCAGGCCGTGGTCGAGGTCGGCCTCGGGGATGTTCAGCGCCGGGCGCAGGCGTACGGACCGCGCGCCGCAGGGCAGCACCAGCACTCCCTGATCCTCCCTGAGCCTGGTCACCAGCGCGTCGCGGGCCGCCTGGTCCTGCAGGTCGAACGCGCACATCAGGCCCCTGCCGCGGACGTTCGACATGGACTCGGGGCGTTCTGCCTCCAGCTTGGTGAGGCGTTCGAGCAGCGTGTTGCCCAGGGTCGCGGCGCGCTGGATCAGGCCGTCGCGTTCGATGATCTCCAGGAGGCCGCGGCTGCGGACCATGTCCACCAGGCCGCCGCCCCACGTCGAGTTGATCCGGCCGCTGGTCTGGAACACGTTGTCGGTCACCTGGTCGACCCGCCGGCCCGCCATGATCCCGCCCACCTGGACCTTCTTCGCGAACGCCACCACGTCGGGCTGGAGGTCGAGCTGCTGGTACGCCCACGCCGTCCCGGTCGTCCCGCCGCCGGTCTGCACCTCGTCGAGGATGAACAGGGCGTCGTACTCGTGGCACAGGTGCTGCATGGCCCGCAGGAACTCGGGCCGCATGTGGTTGTCGCCGCCCTCGCCCTGGATGGGCTCGGCGATGAAGCAGGCGATGTCGTGCGGATGGCGCTCGAACGCCTCCCTGGCCTGCGCCAGCGCCCGCTCCTCGGCCGCCTCCACGTCGCCGAGGTGGATGGCCGGCACGTCGATCCTGGGCCAGTCGAACTTCGGGAAGCGGTCGGTCTTGCCCGGCTCGGTGTTGGTCAGGCTGAGGGTGTAGCCGCTGCGGCCGTGGAACGCCTTCGTCAGGTGCATGACCCTGGTGCCCAGGTCTCGTGACCGGCCGGCGGCCTCGTTGCGGCGGCTCTTCCAGTCGAAGGCGGTCTTGAGCGCGTTCTCGACGGCCAGGGCGCCGCCCTCGACGAAGAACAGGTGCGGCAGGTCGGGGTCGCCGAGCACGCGGGCGAAGGTGTCGACGAAGTCGGCCAGGTGCTCGGTGTAGATGTCGGGGTTGGCGGGCTTGTTGCGGGCGACCTGGCCGAGCAGGTGGGCGAAGTCGGGGTCGAACGGGGGGTTCACGCCGAGCGGGGCCGAGGCGAAGAACGTGTAGAAGTCCAGGTAGCGGCGGCCGTTGCGGGCGTCGACGAGCCACGAGCCGCGGCTGAGCTCCAGGTCGAGCACGAGGTGGTATCCGTCGGTGAGCAGGTGGCGGGCAAGGCGGGTGTGTACGTCCATATCGCCTCCACTTGTGTACGGGCCTACGTTCCTGTGGCGGAACACCATCACATACGAAAAATTTACGGCACATCTACCCCGTTGGCGAAATTTCTCACCCGCAGTGACGAGGCGATCATGGAAATTCCGTACAGGATCGCGAAGACGGCGATCAGCCAGACGAGGCTGAGCAGGCCGGGGACCGGCCAGATGAGCAGCAGGATGCCGAAGATCACCGACAGCGCGCCGCCCACGATGAACATCCACTCGTTCGTGATGAGCTTGCGCAGCTGGATCCCGGCCACGATCTCCGCGACGCCGGTGAGGATGGCCCAGAAAGCCACGACGTAGAGCAGGGCGAGGGAGGTGATGCCCGGCCAGACGAACGCCACTATCCCGGCCAATATCCCGATAATTCCGGAAATAATGAGCCAGAGGCGGGATCTCGCCCCGTGCCGGAATCCGGCGAACAGCGCGAACAGGCCGCTGACGAGCGCGTACCCGCCGAAGAAGATCACCAGGACGAGCACGGTGATGCCCGGCCAGACGAGCGCCAGGAAGCCGAAGACGACGGCGGCGAGACCGCGGATGAGCAGCGGCCACCACGATCGAGAGATTTCCCTCATGCTGGTCTGTTCTCCGTCATCTACCCGAAAACAGACCAGCACCCGGTCAAATGTCGTCGACCCGCGCGGGCGGGGCGTGCGCGGCGGGGCGGGTCAGCCCTGCGAGTAGACCACGATCGACACCGCGATGTACTGCACGAGGTAGGCCGCGACGGTGAACGCGTGGAACACCTCGTGGAAGCCGAACCAGCGAGGTGAGGGATCGGGGCGGCGCAGGCCGTACACGACCGCTCCCGCCGAGTAGAAGACGCCGCCCGCGGCCACCAGCACGACGGCGGCCACGCCCGCGCCTTCGAGCAACTGCGGCATCACGAAGATCGCCGTCCAGCCCAGTGCCAGGTAGAGGACGGTGTAGAGCCAGCGCGGCGCGTTCATCCAGAACATCCGGAACAACACGCCCGCCAGCGCGCCGCCCCAGATGACGGACAACACGGTCACCCTGGCCGCGCCGTCCAGGGCCAGCAGCGCGAAGGGCGTGTAGGTGCCGGCGATGATCAAATAGATGTTCGCGTGATCGATCCTGCGCAGGAACTCCGCCAGCCTCGGGCCGAGCGTGCCGCGGTGATAGGTGGCCGAGATGCCGAACAACATGGCGGAGGTGACGGCGTAAACGACGGAGGCGAGACGGGCCTGCAAGGTGGGGCCGAGCGCCACGAGCACGAACCCCGCGACCAGCGTCACGGGCAGCGCCCCGGTGTGCAACCAGCCCCGCAGCCTGGGCTTAACGGCAATGGTCGTCATGAAACCTACGGTACCGTAGGTTACCGGAGGCCGCCGGACGCGGGCAGCCGAAGTCGGCACTGGATGCGGGCGACGGGCTGCGAGCGGATGCGACGGCGAGGGGCGCTGGACGCGGGCGGTGCTGGACGCGGGCGGTGCTGGATTCGGGCGGGTGGGTCACAGGCCGTTGAGGAAGCGGGCCGCGATGGGGACCGCGGCCGAGCGGCCGGAGCCGCCGTACCTGACGAACACGCAGAAGGCCAGGTCGTCGCGGTAGCCGATGAACCAGCCGTGCGCCGACTCGCCCTCCCCGACCTCGGCCGTCCCCGTCTTGCCCGCAACACCCTCAGGGAGCCCGGCGCCGCTGGCGGTGCCGTGGTCGACGACGGCCGTCATCATGTCCCTGAGCGCGCTCACGACCCCCGCGTCCATCGGGACGTCGTCGTGCGGGGGGCCGTCGATGCGGCGTACCTGCTCCTTGGACAGCAGCCGCGGCGAGCGCCAGGTGCCGCTCTGCACGGCGGCGGCCACCGCGGCCATGCACAGCGGGGTGGCCACCACCTGGCCCTGGCCGATGGCGTCGGCGGCCAGCATGTCCGGGTCGTCCGTGTCCGGCATGGTGCCGCAGGTGCCGCCGATGCCGGTCGCGATCGGCCGCCCGAACCCCCACTCGTCCGCCGTCTCGCGCAGCCGGTCCGCGTCGATCCTGGTGGTGGCCTGCTCGACGAAGGTCGTGTTGCAGGAGTGGGCGAACGCGTCGGTGAAGCTGACGACGCCGCGATCCACCTCGCCGTCGTTGGAGACGGGCCGGTGGAACGGGATCGTGTACGTGCCGGGGCACGGCACCTGCTCCGCCGGGTCGACCCCGGCTTCGAGCAACGCCGCCGCCGTGATCGTCTTGAAGATGGAGCCGGGCGGGAAGACGTCGCGTACTGCGCTGTAGTTGTCCTTCAGGCGGTCGGCCAGCGCCAGGATCTCGCCCGTGCTCGGCCGGATGACGATGATCGCCGAGTCGTCCACCCCGTCGAGCGCCCGCGCGGCCGCCGCCTGCACGGGCCGCGAGAGGGTGGTGCGCTCGACCTTCCCCTCGGGCCTGCGGGACAGCAACTGCTCGTCAGGACGGCCAGGAACCTTGGCCACCAGCGCCCAGCCGTGGTTGGCCTGCTCGAACTCGGGCTTGAGCGGGTTGAGGTACGCCTCCGCGTAGCTGTCGTTGGGGATCCTGTCGCCCTCGCTGGTGACCAGCTCGGCCGCCGACGCCTCGATCTCGCCCAGCTCCAGCGTGCCACCGTCCTTGAGCAGCGGATGCAGCGTCTCCGGCGCCCATAACACCTTCCACTCCAGGTCGCGTACGCCGAGCCGCAACGTGCCCTGGAACGGCCACTCCCCGAGCTCCTGGAGCTCCCTGACCCCCGCGAACGGCACCTCGGCGGCCTCCTCCCCCGTGCTCCGCACCACCCCCGGGGTCAGCCGGAGCGACTCGACGTGCAGGTCCTCCGACAACGCGCGATGCCTCTGGACGAAGTCCTGGGGCGGCTGGTCCACCAGACGTTCCATGGCGGTGAGGTTCGCCTGGCGCCAGGCGTCGAAGTACGCGGCCGCGGTCTGCGCCGCGCTGCCCTTGATCCGGTTCGACGCCAGCACCGCGAACGCTCCCGCCCCGACTATCGCGACAACCGCGATAACGAGCACAATCAGCCTTCGTCGTCGCATACGGTTTCTCCCAGGAGGGGATCAGCGTGGCACGTGGACAGCGGGAACCGATGCCTGGCCGCTATCCGGTGACGTTCGGCGAGATCGAACTTCTCCGGGACCTGGACAGGCAGGACGGCTGGATGCTGTCCAAGGAAGGCGTACCTCAGTCGTACGTCGATCTACAAGACCCGACATATCTGGAATTTGAGTATGTCCGGCTCATGGCGGACGTGATCGACCTTCTCGACGACGGTCCGCTGAGCTGTGTCCACGTGGGCGGCGGCGCCTGCACCATCCCCCGCTACGTCTCCGCCACCCGCCCAGGCTCGCGGCACATCGTCATCGAGCCCGACGGCCTCCTCGTCAATCTCGTACGCGAGCAGCTCGACCTGCGTTCGGTGCCCCGGCTGAAGGTCATCATCGCCGGCGGCCGCGAAGGCACCGCCAAGGTGTGGGACGCCTCGGCCGACCTGGTGGTCCTGGACGCGTTCAGCGGGGCCACGATGCCGGTCGAGCTGGCGACGGCCGAGTACATGGGTGACCTGGCCAGGGTGCTCCGCCCGGACGGTACCCTGCTGATCAACATGGCCGACGGCAAGGGGCTCGCGTTCGCCAGGCGGCTGCTGGCCACGGTGACCGGGACCTTCCGCCACGTGGCCCTGCTGGCGGAGCCGGGGATCATGCGCGGCCGCCGCTTCGGCAACCTCATCGTGGCCGCCTCGCGCGCGGAGTTGCCGGTGGACCTGCTCACCCGGAGGGCGGCGGGCGGGCTCACCCAGGCGAGGTGCGTACACGGTGACGCGCTGACGAACTTCATCGCGGGCGCGGCCCCCATCAAGGACGGCGAGCCCGTCCTGGCCCCGGTCCCCCCACCGGCCGTCTTCGGCTGACCCACATCCTGGGCGCCAACGCGCCGTCTTCGGCTGACCCATGCCCTGGCGCGACCATCCAGGTGCTCAGCCCGGCACTTACCCCTGAGCCACAGTCGGACATCCGGGTTGCCTGCGCGCGCCAAAAAGTGATATCACTTTGCTAGCAAGAGGAAATCAGGAAGAAGGGAGACGGGCGATGGCGGACACGCTTGCGGAGACCGTCGTGGAGATGCCCGCGCCGCGCACGAATGAGCACCCCGCGCGGGCGGCCAACGGGTTCGTGCTGCTGGGGGTGGCGACGGTGCTGGTCCTGGGCGGGATCGCGCTGTTCGTGCTGGGGATCGTCATGCTCGCCACGGGGGCCGGGCAGGGCGGTTTGTGGCTGCTGCTGGTGAGCGGCCTGATCGTGCTGGCCGGTCTGGCGTTGTGCATGGGCTTCACCGCGGTGGCGCCCGGCGAGGCCCGGGTCGTGCAGCTGCTCGGCCGCTACGTCGGCACCCTGCGTACGCCGGGCTTCCAGTGGGTCAACCCGATCACCATGCGGCGGCGGGTGTCCACCAGGATCCGCAACCACGAGACGGACGTGACGAAGGTCAACGACGCGGACGGCAACCCGATCCAGATCGCGGCCGTGGTGGTCTGGCAGGTCAAGGACACGGCGCAGGCGGTCTTCGAGGTGGACGACTTCGTGGAGTTCGTGGCCATCCAGACGGAGACGGCCGTGCGGCACATCGCGGGCAACTACCCCTACGACGCGCAGGGCGAGCCGAGACTGTCCCTGCGGGACAACGCCGACGAGATCAACGAGCGGCTGTCCACGGAGGTCGCCGCCCGAGTCGACTCGGCCGGGGTGAAGGTCATCGAGTCCCGCATCATCCACCTGGCGTACGCGCCGGAGATCGCCCAGGCGATGCTGCGCCGCCAGCAGGCCGGCGCGGTGGTGGCGGCCAGGCAGCGGATCGTCGAGGGCGCCGTCGGCATGGTGGAGATGGCGCTGGACAAGCTCGCCGAGCACGACGTGGTCGAGCTGGACGAGGAGCGCAAGGCGGCCATGGTCAGCAACCTGCTCGTGGTGCTGGTCGGCGACCGCGACACGCAGCCGGTCGTGAACACCGGCACGCTCTATCAGTAACCGTGGTGGAACGGAAGAAGATCCTGCTGCGGCTCGATCCGGTGGTCCACGACGCGCTGGCCCGATGGGCGTCCGACGAGCTGCGCAGCACGAACTCCCAGATCGAGTTCCTGCTGCGCAGGGCGCTTTCCGAGGCCGGTCGCCTGCCCGAGGGCGTGGGGCGGATGCGCTCCCCCGGGCGGCCCAGAAAGATCCCAGAGGAATCCCGTGATGAGGAGGAGGACAGGTCCGATGAAGACGGAGCCACCGGCCAAGCAGGCTGAGTCCCTGCCGGCGTCGGCCTTCCTGCTGGCCTTCGACCTGCGCAAGGAGCGGCTGGCCAACCGCGGCGAGCTGGGCTTTCTGCTGCGCGCGGCCGCCCTCGCCGAGCTGATGCTGGCGGGTGTCCTGGCGGACGAGTCCGGCAAGGCGCGGGCGGTCGCCGAGCCCGCCGACCCCGGTCCCCTGCAGGCGGCCGTCTGGGAGCAGATCACGAACTCGCCGCCCCGGTCGTGGCGGCACTGGATCCGCAAGGACAACGCGGGCGCGGTCCGCGTGGTCCGCGACGAGTTGGCCGCCGCCCGGCTGGTCCGGGTTGAACGTCGCCGGATTCTGTTGTTCCCGGTCGAGCGGATCACGTTGCGGCGGCCGTACGTGTCGCGCAGGCTCGCCGAGCGCGTCGGACGGGCGATCCGCGGCGGCCGGCCCGTGGCCCGGCTGGAGCCGGACGTCCGCGTCCTGGCCGCGCTGGCCGGGAGCGCCCGGCTCAGGACGGTCGCGCCCGGCCGGGAGGCACGCCACCACGCGGACCGGATCGAGCAACTCGCCGCGCCCGTCGAGCCGGTCGCCACCGCGCTGCGCAAGACCGTGGAGGCCGCCTCGCAGGCCAAGGCGAGCGGCTGACCTCTCACCGCGACCCCGTCGACCCGGCCCCGGCCACCTCAGAACGAGATCGTCTCGACACCACACTCCCGGAAGGAGATCCACCTTGAACGTGTCAGTCCGAGCGCCGGGTGGCCTGCCCGGCACGGCCGCCCGTGCGCTCGCCCCCGACCTGGCCCGCGGCGTCATGCTGCTGGCCATCGCCTTCGCTCACGCGCCGTTGTTCGTGACGGCCGTCGGCCACGGCCCCGACGTCCTCAACAAGATCACCGGCTTCTTCCACGTGCTCTTCGTCAACAACCACGCCCGGCCGTTGTTCGCCTTCCTGTTCGGCTACTCGCTCGTTCAACTGATGAACGCGCGACTGCGGCGCGGGAACGACTGGACGGCCACCCGCAAGCTGCTGCGCCGCCGGGGATGGTGGCTGGTGGCGATCGGCGCCGTGCACACGGCGGTGCTGGTTCCCATCGACATTCTCGCCGTCTACGGGACGGCGGCCGTCTTACTGACCGGCCTGCTCAGGCTCCGGGACTCGGCGCTGCTGTGGGCGGCGGGGATCGCCATGGTGCCCGCGACCGCGTCTGTCGCGTTCGGCATGTGGTATCCGCTTGCCAACGACATCTCCACCTTCACCAAGGGAAGCGTCGCCGCGGGCACGAGCGGCCCCGCCCAGATGTTCGTGGAACGGCTCCTGGCCTGGCCCTTCGTTCTGATCGTGGGCCTGATCGCGGTCGTTCCCGCGGTGATCGTCGGGATGTGGGCGGCGCGGCGCCGCGTACTGGACGAGCCGGCGCGGCACCGGGGGTTCCTGGTCAGGACCGGCGTCATCACCATGGCCGTGTCACTCGCCGGCGCCGTTCCGGCCGGTCTCATCCAGACCGGGGTGTGGGCAGAACCGTCGGCCGCCGCGCTGGTGATCGCGGCGATCGCGCAGCCGCTCACGGGATACCTGGGCGGGATCGGCATGGCCGCGCTCATCGGCCTGATCGCGATCAGGGCGGCCGGGCGGCGGAGCCGCCTGAGCACCGCCGTCCAGGCGCTCGGCCGGCGATCGATGACCATGTACCTGTTCCAGTCGGTCGTGTACGTCACGGTCTTCTACCCGTTCGGGCTCGGCCTCCAAGACGATCTGGGCCTCGCCGGCGCCACCGCAGTGGCCGCGGCCACCTGGCTGCTCTCACTCGTGATCGCCGACCTCATGCGCCGCGCCGACCACCGCGGCCCGGCCGAAATCCTGCTACGCCGCCTCGCCTACCGCCAACGGCGATCCGCCGTCTCATAGCGCGATATATCCGCTCGCGCCATGATCGGCCGGAGCAGGAGACTTCGGTGTCCTCGATGAAGCGACCGGCTGGCTCCCCGGTCAGGACGAATCCGGTCCCAGGTAGGCGAGCACGGCCGCCACCCGCCGGTGCACGTCGCCGCTGTTCTCCAGGCCGAGCTTGGTGAAGATGGCGTTGACGTTCTTCTCCACCGAGGAGATCGACAGGTGCAGGGCCCTGGCGATGGCCGAGTTGGACCGGCCGTGGGCCATCTCCCTCAGCACGTCGCGCTCGCGGGCGGTCAGGTCCTCCCGCTGGCCGCGTACGTCACGCCTGGCCAGCAACCCCTCGACCACCTTGGGGTCGATCACCGACCCGCCGGAGGCCACGGCCCTGATCGCGCCCAGCAGCTCGTCCATGTCGCCCACCCGGTCCTTCAGCAGGTAGGCGAAGCCCTCGGTGCCGTTCTTGAACAGCTCGAACGCGAACAGCGCGTCCGAGAACTGCGACAGCACCACGACCCCGACCTCCGGGTGCCCGGCGCGGATGCGGTGGGCGGCGTCGATGCCCTCGAAGCCCTGCCGCCACTCCCCTCCCGGCATCCGGATGTCGGTGAGCACCACGTCGGGCCCCAGCCGGCGTACGGCGTCCAGCAGTTCGTCGGCGTTGCCCACCGAGCCCACGACCGCGACCTCGCCCGACGTTTCGAGCAGCCGGCGTGTGCCCTCGCGGACCAGGTAGTGGTCGTCGGCCACCACTGTGCGGATCGGCTCAGCCATCGACCGGCACCCACGCGTTCATCCGTGTCCCCTTTCCCGGCTCACTGACGATCTCCAGGCCGCCGCCGAGGGCGTCCATCCGGTCCGACAGCGTCGCCAGCCCTCCGCGACCCGCCGTACGCGGGTCGAAGCCCTTACCGTCGTCCGTGACCGTCGCGTGCAGGCGGCCGCCCGACCGCGACAGGCGTACCTCGATGGCGCCCGCGTCCGCGTGCTTGAGCGCGTTCGCCACGACCTCGCTCACGGTGAAGTACATCGCGCCCTCGACCTCGTCGGAGAAGCGCGCGGCCCGCAGCGACGGGGCCGAGGTCACCGTGGTGCGCACGTGCAGGCGCGAGCAGCGCTCCTCCACGGCCTCCACCAGGCCGCCCTGGCTGAGCGAGGACGGGTGGATGCCGGCCGCCAGCTCGCGCAGGTCGGTGAGCGTCTGGCGGGCCTGCTCACGCAGGAGGGCGAGCATGTCGGGGCCCGCGCCCGTCGCGCGGGCCAGCTCCAGACCGGCGATGAGCGCGACGAGTTGCTGCTGTACGCCGTCGTGGATGTTGCGCTCGATCCGCCTGCGCTCGGCCTCCTGGGCGTTGACCAGGCGGGTGACCAGGCCGGCGCTCTGGATGGCCAGCCCGGCGGGCACGGCCAGCGCCTCGAGGAAGCGCCGGTCCCCGCGGGTCAGCCCGCCGCCGTCCTCCCTGGGTCCGCATTCGATGTGTCCGTCGCGTACGGGAACGGTCAGCGCTACCGCGCCCTCCTCGTGGCCCGCGACCACGCGCGTCCCGTCCGCCAGCCGCACCGCGGCCCACCTGACCTCCAGCCCGCCGCGTACGACCGCGGCCAGCCCACCCAGCAGCTCCACCGGCTCGGGTGTGGCGTCGAGCGTCGTGCCGAGATCGGACAGCACCTCGTCCACCGTGGGCCGTACGTCGAACACCAGGTGCAGCCGCGACCCCCTGACGCCGATCCTGATGTCCAGCAACCGGTAGCGCACGACCGCCACCACGATGGCCGTGGGCAGCGCCGCCAGCACGGCCACGACTCCGATCGCCGCGACCTCCGGCCCGCCGGTACTGGCGATCATCATCAGTACGCCCCCGGCCAGGGTCGCGGTCATGCCTCCGACCATCCAGGCGTACTGGCCGCGTTCAGCCCGCTCACTGCGCCGCCACCGGAGCACCAGCCCGCAGTACACGACCACCGCCATGACCCAGGTGACGAACTGCCCGACGGTCGCGGCCATGGCCGCGACCAGCCCGCCGCCCGTGGCGGGGAGGACCAGCGGCTGGTACGGGTCGTACCCGATCAACGCGATCCCAGCCGTGTGGGCGGCGATCGCGATGCCCGAGATCCACGCCACGGGCCGCCAGCGGCGTGACGGCAGCCGCCCGTCGGGAAAGAGCAGCGGAACGAAGATCCACGTCAGCCCGTAGAACCCGGCCGCCAGCGCGATCAGCGGAGTGGAGTGCCCACGAGCGGCCAGGCCGGCGCCGAAGATGGCGAGCCCGAAGCAGACCCCGCCCGCCAGGAGCAGCCAGCCGAGACGGACCTCGGGGCGCCTGGACGCCAGCAACCAGCCCGGCACGGGCAGGAGCAGGCCGAGCACGATCAGCATCCACTGAGACGGGGGCACCGGCAGGCCGGTCTCAATGACCGCGCCGGCCACGACACCTGCGGCCGCGATCACCGCCGGCAACCCGGCCGCCAACCTGGAACTCATAGGGCCCCATCGTCCTGAGAGACCGACAGGACGTCTATGAGGTTATCCGCATATTTACGGCGGCCACCCTCACCTGCCAGAACTGCGGTCCGCCCGGTGGGCTCCGAGCCTCCGCTCCGGTTGCCTTGTAGAGCACCGACCAGTCGTGCTAGGGAGCACTCATGATCTTCTCGTCGAAGTCCGCGCGGGTCCTGGCGGCGGCCACGATGGCGGCCACCGTGACGACCTGCGTCGGCCAGGCCACCCCCGTACACGCCACGACGTCCCCTTCCACCGCAGTCACCATCGCCGCTGCCGTCGCGCAGGAGATCCCTGACACGCCGGCGGGCGCGCAGCTGGGCTGGCTGCTCGAGGCCGCCACCCGCCCGCCGGTCCCGGAGAGCGAGCTGACCGAGCACTTCGCGGCCGCCTTCCTCCAGAGCGTCCCGCCGGCCACGCTGAACGAGGTCCTCACTGCCTTCAAGGACATGCGGCTGGAGCGGGTGACGCAGTCGCAGGACAGCGCGCTGAGCGCGCTGGTGGTGGCGGGCGGGAAGACGTACGAGCTGCTGCTGTCGGTCGACGGCGCCGGCCTGATCGGCGGCCTGCAGTTCCGCGAGCCCGCCGTGCCCGCTCCCACCCCCAAGAGCTGGGCCGAGCTGGAGGAGCGGCTGAGCAAGGTGGCCCCGCAGGCGAGCTTCCTGGCGGCCGAGGTCACCAGGGGTGGCGACTGCCGCCCGGTGCGCGCCGTCGCCCGCGACCGGGCGCAGCCGCTCGGCTCGATGTTCAAGCTGTACGTGCTGGGCGCGGTGGCCCAGCGCATCAAGAGCGGGGCGTTCGGCTGGGACACCGAGCTGACGATCAGGCCCGAGCTGAAGAGCCTGCCGTCCGGCGAGCTCCAGGACCGTCCCGACAACAGCAAGGTGACCGTGCTTGAGGCCGCCAAGCTGATGATCTCCATCAGCGACAACACGGCCACCGACCTGCTGATCCACAAGGTGGGCCGCAAGACGGTCGAGCGCACGATGCGGTCCTGGGGCGGTCACGACGAGCGCAACGTGCCGTTCCTGACGACGCGGGAGCTGTTCGTGCTCAAGGGCGCCGGCTATCCCCGCCACGCCGAGCGCTATCTGTCCATGAGCACGGCGCGCCAGCGGGCCTACCTGGAGAAGGTCGTCGCCAAGGTGCCCAGGTCCGAGATCACCCCGTGGAGCGAGCCGCGGGCGCTGGACACGCTGGAGTGGTTCGGCTCCCCCACCGACGTCTGCCAGGTCTACTCGGGGCTGGCGAAGCTGCGTGACCCGCGGGTCGGCGAGGTGCTGTCGATCAACGACGCCGGGCTCGGGCTGAACAAGGACCAGTGGCCGACGGTGTGGTTCAAGGGCGGATCCGAGCCGGGTGTGCTGGACATGAGCCACCTGGCCCGCACGCCGGACGGCAGGACGTACGTCGTGACCGCGATGGCCCTCAACCCGGACACGGACTTCGGCCCGCAGACCGGCCAGGAACTGCTCGCCCTCATCCGCGGCGCGTTCACCCTGGTCAGATAGCCGCAACTTTTAGGAGTGCACTTCTTATAATTGCACTCCTAAAAGGAGGAGGCCCATGGACATCCCGAGACCCGCTGAGATGTTCGACCGCACCTGGGAGTGGACGCAGCTGACGAGGTTCGTCTCCGACGAGGAGCCGGGGGCGAGCCTCGGCATCGTGTCGGGCCGCCGCCGCCAGGGCAAGACGTTCCTCCTCGAGGCCATGTGCGAGGCGACCGGGGGCTTCTACTACGCGGCGACCGAGACCGTTCCGCGCGAGGAATCACTGAGGGAACTCGGCGAGGCGGTAGGGCGGCATATCGGCTCACCAGGGACGATCCGTTTCGCGAACTACGAGGAGGCCGTCGACGCCCTGCTCTCCCTGGGCAGGGACCGCCCCCTGCCCGTCGTTCTCGACGAGTTCCCCTACCTGGTGCGCGGCGCCAGGGAACTGCGTCAGTGATCCAGCGAGCGTTGTCACCCCGGCGCAGGGAACGCCGTGAGTCCCGGGCGCGGATCCTGCTCTGCGGCTCGTCCGTTTCCTTCATGGGCAACCTCCTGATGGGCAGCGCACCGCTGCGCGGCCGGGCGTCGTTGGAGCTCATCGTGCCGACCTTCGACTTCCGCGCCGCCCGTGAGTTCTGGGGGCTGGACGACGTACGGCTTGCCGCGCTCGTCTACCTGATCGTGGGCGGGACACCCGCCTACAAGTCCGAGTTCCTCCGCGGAGTCGCGCCCGCGCGCCTGGAGGACTTCGACGGCTGGGTGATCGATCAGGTGCTCAACCCGGCGAGCCCGCTGTTCAGAGAGGTCAGAGCACTGCTCGCGGAGGATCCGACGCTCCAGGACACCGGTCTGTATCACACGGTGCTCGCCGCCGTCGCCGAGGGCAACCGCACCCGGGGTTCCATAGCGAACCGGATCGAGCGCAAGGCGACCGACATCTCCCACCATCTGACCGTCCTCGCCGACGCGGGCCTGCTCACCGTCGAGCCGGACGCGTTCCGGCGGAACCGCTCGGCCTACCGCATCACCGAGCCGCTGGTCCGCTTCTACCACTCGGTCATGCGACCGGTGTACGCGCAGCTCGAGCAGGTGCGTCCCGCGACTGCCCGAGCCGGTCGTCGCGGCGCCGGAGCGGGCGGTGCTCGCCGTCGAGACCGCGCCCAGTGGGTTCGAGGGTGAGGGGTTTCCCGTGCGCCGGGCGCTGGCCGCCATCAAGCCGGCGTACCTGGACCCGTTCGTGATGATGGATCAGATGGGTGAGATCGACTACGCGGCGGGCGAGCCCAAGGGCACGTCGTGGCATCCGCACCGGGGGTTCGAGACCGTCACCTACATGATCGACGGGGTGATCGACCATCTCGACTCCAACGGCGGCGGCGGGACGATCACCAACGGCGACACGCAGTGGATGACCGCCGGGTCGGGGATCCTGCACAAGGAGGCGCCGCCGGAGTGGCTGGTACAGCGAGGCGGGCTGTTCCACGGGATCCAGTTGTGGGTGAACCTGCCGGGTGCCAAGAAGATGATCGCCCCGAAATATCAGGACATCGGGGGGTCGAGCGTCGTGTTGCTGAGCAGCCACGACGGCGGGGCGCTGGTCCGCCTCATCGCCGGCGACCTGGCGGGCAACGTCGGGCCTGGCAGCACGCAGACGCCGATCACGTTGCTGCACGCGACCCTTTCTCCCGGTGCGCGCCTGGTCATGCCCTGGCGCAAGGACTTCAACGCGCTCGCGTACGCGCTCTCCGGCCGGGGCACGGTGGGCGCCGAGCGGCGGCCGTTCCATAGCGGGCAGCTCGCGGTGTTCGACGGGTTCGGCAACCGGCCGGGGCTGACCACGGCCGGTGAGAGCATCACGATCTCGGCCAAGGACACCCTCGACGTGATCGTCCTGGGCGGCGAGCCCATCGGCGAGCCGGTGGCGCACCACGGCCCCTTCGTCATGAACTGCCGGGCCGAGCTGGTGCAGGCGTTCGAGGACTTCCAGGCGGGCAGGCTCGGCGCCATCCCCGCCGAGCACGCCTGATCTTCACGTCCGGGGCTTTGAGCGGCAGCGCCGGGGCCGTCTGACGCCAGATCGGGCCCTCCCTGACCACCGGAGTTGTCCTTTGGCGATCGTTACTGCGCCACTTTGAGTGTCAGGCAGGCCGCGCGTGTCCCGGCCATGCCGACCTCGGGGCCGCCGGTCTTGGTGGGCTGGGAGTGGATCACCAGCGAGCCGGGGAGCCTGTCGCGGTCGAGCGCCCAGTTGTTGCGTGAGGTCGAGCGGCCCGCGCCCGCCGCGTCCGTGGTGAGGTCGAGCCACACCTCGCTCTTCGGGTTGATCTGGCCGGCGTGGTGCTGGAAGTGGGGGCCCGCGGCCTCTGGGTCCTTGCCGCACGGCTTGGTGTGCAGGTGGACGCCGTAGTGGCGCTTGGGCAGCAGGCCCTCGACGACGAGTGAGGTGCGGGTCGTGCCGCCCGTGGACTCGCTGGTGACGCTGGCCTGGGCGCCCTGGGGGACCAGCTTGCGGTCGTAGGCGATGGCCGAGGTGTCCGCGGAGGTGAACTCGCCGGCGCCGGACAGCGTGAGCGCGGTGCCCGGAGACCGCTCGGCGGGGCCCTGGGCCTCCTGGAGCGGGGCGGGCGGGCCCGCGCAACCACTGGCGGCGGTGATCAGGACGAGCAGGAACGCGGGCACGCGCATAGGAAACCCCCATGGTCCGAGCCCCTACGGCAGGCGGGGCTCCGAGAGGCACCCACTCTAACGAGTGATCATGCGGCTACGAAGAGTATTCGGGGTCAAGCGCCGTGTTTCGCCGCGATCTCGTCGATGACGGCGGCCAGCGTGAAGTCGAGGTCGGTGAGGCCGCCCTGGTCGTGGGTGGTGAGCGCCAGGTGCAGCGTCCGCCAGCGGATGTCGATGTCGGGGTGGTGGTTGAGCTCCTCGGCGTGTACGGCGATCTCGTCGACGATGCGGATGGCCGCCGGGAAGTCTGGGGCGGCGACCGTCCGCCTGATCTCGTCTCCCTCACGCCGCCACGCGGGCAGGTCGTTGAGCTTGCTCTCGATGTCCATGGGACCTCCCTTCCCGTACACGCTACTTCAGAGCGCCCGAACTGAGCCCCGACTGGATCTGCCGCTGGAAGATGATGTAGACGACCATGACCGGAAGAATGGTCATGCTCAGTGCCGCGAACAGGCCCGGCCAGTCCGCCTCGTATCCCGCCAGGGTGGAGATCCTGGCGATGCCCTGGGTGAGGACCCATTTGTCTGGGTCGCCGGCCAGGAGGACCAGGGGCAGCAAGTACTGGTTCCACTGGCCGAGGACGTTGAAGATGGTGATGCTGATCAGGCCGGGCCCGGCCATGGGAACCATGATCTGGAAGAACGTACGGGTGTGGGAGGCGCCGTCGATCTTGGCCGCCTCGGCCACCGCCTCCGGCAGGGTCCTGAAGAACGCCGCCAGGAAGAACACGGTGAACGGCAGCGAATAGGCGATGTAGACCAGCACGAGCCCGATGTGCGAGTTGAGCAGCCCGAACTGCCTGACGACGAAGAAGAGCGGCCCGAGCGCCAGGAAGATCGGGAACGCCAGCCCGGCCACGAAGAAGTAGTAGACGATCTTGTTGCCGACGAACCGGTAACGCGCCAGCACGTACGCCGCCATCGACCCGAACAACATCGTGCCCGCCGTACCGAAGAACACGACGACGACGGTGTTGAGCATGTACTGGCCGATGTGCGCGGTGTCCCACGCCCGCCCCCACGAGTCCAGCCGCACCGCGCCGGGCAGTTGCAGCGGGTCCCCGAAGATCTCGGTGTTGTTCTTGAACGACGCCAGGAACGTCCACAGCAGCGGGAGGATGATCAGCAGCGCCCAGACGGCCAGCGCCACGTGCGAGAGCCCCCCGAGCACGCTGGGCCGCGCCCTGCCCGCACCACGTGTGGCCATCTAGAGCTCAACCCTTTCACGCCTGGTCGTCCGCAGTGTCAGCACGGCGAACGTCACGGTCAGGAAGAACAGCGCCACACCCATCGCGGAGGCGTAGCCGACCTTGTTGAAGGCGAAGGCCGTCTTGTAGATGGTGATCGGGAGAATGGTCGTGGCCCCATCCGGCTCGCCCTTGTCCCCCGCGAGCACCTGGATGAGCGCGAACCCGTCGAAGGCGGCGATGCCCAGATAGATCCAGCCGACCTGCACGGTGTCGCGCAGCAGCGGCAGCGTGATCGAGAAGAACAGCCGCACGCGCCCGGCCCCGTCGAGCGCCGCGGCCTCGAAGTAGTCCTTGGGGATGGCCGCCATGCCGGCCGAGAACAGCACCACGTAGAACCCGACCGCCTGCCAGACCATCACCCCGAGGATCGACCAGAGGGCCAGCCCCGGCTCGGTGAGCCAGCCCACGGGCTCGGCGCCGAGCCTGGCCAGCACGCCGTTGAGCACGCCGTCCTCGTCCGGCCGGTAGACGGCCTGGAACAGCACGCCGACCACGGCCACGGCGAGCACCTGGGGGAAGAAGAACACCACCCGGTAGAACGTCGACCCCCAGACGCCCCTCATGCCCGCGCCGCGCGTGCCGCCGCCGAGGTTCAGCAGGAACGCCAGGAACAGCGCGATGACGATCGTCACGATCGGCAGCACGAGCAGGAGGATCCCGTGGTTGCGCAGCGCCCGCCAGAAGACCTCGTCCTCGAGGAGCAGGCCGAAGTTCTCCAGGCCCACGTACGCGAAATCGGACCGGTAGCCGTTCCAGTCGGTCAGCGAGAGCTGGAACGCCTGGATGTACGGGCTGATGACGAAGACCGCGTACAGGGTCACCGGGATGACGAGGAAGCCGGCGACGAACCCGTACTCGCGCAACCGCTGCATGGGGCTACTGGCTCCGCGTCTGCTTGGCGACGGACGAGTCGTTCTTGACCGCGTCGGCCTTCTCCTGCATCCGGTCGCAGAACTCCTGCGGGGTGCTGCGGCCGGCCATGACCACGTTGATCTGCTCGGTGCCGTAGTCGAACAGCTCCTTGTACCAGCCTTCGAACCGGGCGTCGGTGATGATGTTCTGGCCGGCCGCGTCCTGGGCGCGGGCCGCGCTCATCAGGCCGGCGGGCAGGTCGAGCCCTTCGGCGGCGCCGTTCACCACGGTGAGGTTCTTGGTCTTCTCGGTGAAGCCGCGCGCGCCCTCCTTGGACAGCATGACGCGCAGGTACTCCAGGCCGCCCCGCGGGTTCTGGCCCTTGGCCGCGACGACGAAGTTCTCGCCGACGCCGACCTGGATGGCGCCGTACGGCATCGCGTCGGAGGCGGTGACGTCGGGGATGGGGGCGATGGCGTACTCGAAGTCGGCCGGTTTGTCCTTGGCCATCTCGTTCTCGATCCAGGAGCCGACCGGGTAGAACAGCACCTCGTTCTGTAACTGCTTGACCTGGGTCTGCGTGTGGTCGAGGCCGAAGTACGCCTTGTCGCCGTACTTCGTCTGGACGTCCACCCAGACGGCGACGGCCTGGTTCACCGGCGCGGCGGTCCAGGCGTTGTCCACCAGGTTGTCGATGTCGAGGATGACCTGGTTGCCGCCGATCTTCGCGGCCGTGTAGAGGACGTTCCAGAGCTGGTAGTACGGGCCCTTCTGCCCCGGGTAGGCGAAGAGCAGGATGCCCTCCTGCTTGGCCGTCTCCCCCAGCGCCGTGAACTCGGCCCACGTCTTCGGCACCGTCCACTGCCTGGACTCGAACAGCTTGGCGTTGTACCAGAGCGCGCGGTGGGACACGGTGTAGTTGAGCACCAGGTCCCTGCCGTCGATCTTGGCGTTGTCGAGCACGGCGGGCGTGACGGTGTCGCGTACCTTCTTGGCCGGGTCGTCGATCGAGGGCGCGTCGAACAGCGGGGTGAGGTCGGCCAGGTGGCCCTCCGCGGCCAGCGCGGCCAGGTCCATCGACTCGGGGCCCGAGTTGTTGAGCACGTCAGGGGCGTCGCCGCCGATGAAGCGCGGGCGGAGTTGGGTGCCGATCTGCTGGGTGGCGGTGTGCTTGATCGAGACGCCGGGGAACGCCTTCTTGTAGAGCTCCTCGTGCAGGTCCTTGGCGTACGCGTCGCCGTACCCGCCGCTGAAGATGACCACTTCGAGCGGCTTCTTCGCGTCGGCGCCGAACGGGTTCTTCGGATTCGCGGAGGCGGCGATCGAGGTCGCGGGCGCGGCCGTGGGGTCGCCTCCGGCGCCCGCGGTGGCGCAGGCGCTCAGCAGGCCCGCGCCAGGCCCGGCGACGAACGCGGTCATGCCGATGCGGTGGAGCAACTGACGCCGAGTGATGTCGCCCGGGTGTGTCATGGGGGGCTCCCGAAGAGGAATTAGGAAAGTTTCCTAAACGTTTGCCCGAACGTATGGACGCCTGCCGACACCCGTCAAGAGGGCGCAATCGAGACGTGACCTTGCCGTGATCCCTTCACTGGAGAGCGCTCATGGGGCGAGCAGGTGGGCGCGGGTCTCCGCGAACGCCTGGTCCGTTCCCTCCAGTGCCCTGGCCACGTCGTCCTCCGTGTGCGCGGCCGACATGAACCAGTTGTGCCACGGGTGGAGGTACACGCCGTGCCGCAGGCAGGCGTCGCTCCAGTACATCGCGGTGGACAGGTCGGCGTCCCCGTCGAAGCTCAGCCAGGGGATCGTCACGGGCCCGGTCTGGTTCACCACGAACCCGTGCGACTTGGCCTGCGTGTGCAGCCCTTCGCGCAGCAGGGTGCCTGCGTGTTCCATGGCGGCGATGCCGCCGGTGTCGCGCAGGGTCTCGATGGTGGCCTTGGCGGCGGCCATCGCGACCGCGGAGAACCAGAACGAGCCGGTCGAGTAGAGCGTCTGGGCGGGTCCGCGCAGCGCGTCCGTGCCGGTGACCGCGGCGATCGGGTAGCCGTTGGCCATGGCCTTGGACCAGGCCGTCAGGTCCGGGCGCACGCCGTACGGCTCCCACGAGCCGCGCAGGTCGATCCGGAACCCGGCCCGCACGTCGTCGATCACCAGCGCGGCCCCGAGCCGGTCGGCGAGGGCGCGGGCGCCGCGCGCGAAGGCGGGCTCGACCAGCTCCTGGTCCTCGAAGGAGTCGTGCTTGAACGGCGTCACGATGATCGCCGCCACGTCCCCCTCCACGGTCGCCGCCGCGGCCTCCAGCGACTCCAGCGAGTTGTACGCGAACTCCACCAGGTCGGCCCGCTCGTTCGGCGTCGTGCCCGACAGGGACGGCGTGCACCACGGGTCCGCGCCGTGGTAGGCCCCATGCGCCATCAGCACCTTCGTGCGCCCCGTGGCGGCCCTGGCGACCATGAGCGCCTGCGTGGTGGCATCGGTGCCGTTCTTGGAGAACATCGCCCAGTCCGCGCTCGGCACGGTGTCCACCAGCAGCTCGGCCAGCTCCACCATGATCGGCCCTGGGCCGTTGAGGCAGTCGCCGAGCGCGGCCTGGCGGGCGGCCGCCTCCTCCACGCGCGGGTGCCGGTGCCCGAGCACCACGGGGCCCCAGCTGCACATGAAGTCGATGTACTCGCGGCCGTCCACGTCCCACTGGCGGCAGCCGTCGCCGCGGGCGAAGAACTGGGGGTAGCCGGGGGCGAAGAGGGCGGCGTTGAGGTGGCCGTACATGCCGCCTGGCACGACCTTCTGAGCGCGTCCGCGCAGGTCCGCGTCGGTCATTGGAGGATCCTCAGGGTCGATTCGAGATCGGTGAGTCCGGCGTCCGAGCCGAGGCCGGTGGCGACGCGGGCGGCGGCGGCCGTGCCCCAGCGGGCGGCGGTCGGCACGTCCTGGCCGTGCAGCAGGCCGGTGAGGAAGCCCGCGCAGTACGCGTCCCCGCAGCCCGTGGTGTCCGAGACGTCCGTCTTGATGGCCGGCACCTGCTCCGTCCCGTCCCGGGTGACCACGAGGCTGCCGTCGGCGCCGAGGGTGACGAGCACGCCGCGGGGTCCTCCCGCCAGCAGCGCGGCGGCGGCCGCGGCGACGTCGCCCTCCCCCGTCATGAGGCGGGCCTGGGTCTCGTTCGGCAGGACGTAGTCGACGTGGGGCAGGAAGGCGCGGGCCATGGCCAGCAGGTCCGGCAGCTCCGAGAGGAGGTCCATGGTCACGAGGGTGCCGGACGCGCGTACCTCGTCCAGGAGGGCGAAGAAGGCCGGGTCGCCGAGGCCGAAGGTGACGTCCATCCCGCCCAGGTGGATCGCCCGCGCGCCGCGCAGCACGCCGGGGTCCAGGTCGGCGTACGTCACCGTGAGGTTCGCCCCTGGCACGTGGAAGCTGGGCCGGCCGCCGTCCGGCCTGATGGGCAGGATCGAGGCGGCGGTCTGCTCCCCCGGCCTGCGCGCCAGCCGTGAGACGTCCACCCCGCGCCTGGCAAGCACGGACAGCAGGAAGTCACCCAGTTCGTCGTCGCCGACCGCGCCCATGGTGACCACGGAGTTGCCCAGCTTCACCAGGTCCACCGCCGTGCCCGCGGCGGCGCCGGCCGCCGTGAGGCGGATCTGGTCGACCAGCACGGTGTCCTGACCGTCGGGAATGTGCTCGACAGGCCGGGCGAGGATGTCGACGATGTGAACGCCGACCGTGGCGACGGTCATAGTTCAAATAGACAGATGTCCGAATAAAAGTCAATGAGTCGGGGATCAAGCGGCTTTCGATCGATTGCCCCATTTCGGACGAACGACTACGTTCAGCCGCATGAGCCTGCGCGAGCAGTTGTGCGAATACGGGCGGCGCGCCGTCGACCTCGGCCTGGTCATCGGCACCTCCGGCAACCTGAGCGTGCGCCAGGGTGACCGGGTCGCGGTCACGCCGTCCGGCGCCGCGCTCGACCGGCTGACGCCCGAGATGTGCCCGATCGTGGACATCGAGGGCCGCCTGGTGGAGGGCGACCTACAGCCGTCCAGCGAGACCCCCATGCACCTGGCCGTCTACGCGGCCACCGACGCCCAGGCCATCGTGCACACGCACTCCGTGTTCGGCACGGTGGTGGCCACGACGATGACCGAGCTGCCCCCGGTCCACTACAACGCGCTGCTGCTCGGCGGCGTGGTCAGGGTGGCCGAGTACGCCACGTACGGCACGCCGGAGCTGGCCGCCAACGTGCGCGCCGCGATGGAGGGCAAGCGGGCCGCCCTGATGGCCAACCACGGAGGGGTGACCGTCGGGGCGACCCTGGAGGAGGCGTTCGAGGCCACCCGCCTGCTGGAGTGGCTGTGCGAGGTCTACGTCAGGGCGCTCGGCGTGGGCAAGCCCGCCATCCTGACGGAGAAGCAGCTCGCCGCCGTGGTCGAGCGCTCGCTGGACCCGCCCTCGTTTCCCCGGCTGTGACAGCGCTATGCCAGGGCGGCCTGCTCAGCCAGGCCCAGCGGCAGCCCGCCTGAGCCCGCGATCCGGTCGTGGAACTCCTTCAGCGGCCCCTGGAACGACTCCCTGATGCGGTCGATCTCGATCGCGCCCGTGAGGTACGAAGGCGCCTGCGTGGGCCAGGCGCAGTAGCGGTTGACCTCGCCCTGCGCGGTGCCAGGCGACAGCGACGCCTTCGTGGCCATGAACGTCTCCGCCTCCTCGATCGACATGTCCTCGCAGTGCAGCGCCGTGTCCACGACGATCCTGGCGGCGCGGAAGATCCGGCAGTCGAGGTGGGCGAGCTCGGTGGCCGGGGTGTCGAAGTAGCCCTGCTCGTGCAGGAGCTTCTCGACGTAGAGCGCCCAGCCCTCGGTGAAGTACGGCGTCCTGAAGACCTTCCTGACGGTACGCGGATTGCCCGCCATGTAGGACAGGTGCCAGTGATGCCCCGGATACGCCTCGTGGACGCTGATCGACGGCATCTGGGCCCGCGAGTTGGTGCGCAGGCGCTGGCGTACCTGCTCGGGGGTGAAGTCGTCAGGGGTGTAGGGGACGAAGAAGACGCCGGTGCGCGAGGCGCTCAGCGGCGGCGGCGAGAGGTAGTGGGCGACGGACAGGACGGGCCTGGTGTACTCGGCGGACGGGAGCACGTGGCAGTCCTCGCCGTCGGCGAAGGTGACCAGGTCCCGCTCCGTGACGAACTCCCGCGCGCGGCGGGTCTCGGCCTCGTACTCGGAGCGCATGTCGGCCAGGGTCGGCGGGTGGTCGTCCATGAGGGACTCCATCGCGGCCCGCCAGTTCTCGGTGCCGTTGACGCCCAGCGCGACCCCGCGCATCCTGGCGTCCAGCTCGGCCCAGGCGGCCTTGCCCTTCTCGTGCAGCTCGGCGGCGCCGTACCCGAGCAGTTCGCGCTCGCGCAGCAGCGTGGAGTAGAGCTTCTCCCCCATCCGCCAGGTGCCGCCGCACTCGAAGCCTTCGAGGAACGCGACCACCGCGTCGAACGCCTGCGCCGCCGGCTCGGCGGCCTCGGCCAGCTTCGCGCGCAGCGCGGGGTCCTCGACCATGGCGGGGATCGTGCGGGTGAGGAAGTTACGTCCGGTACGCGCCTGCCCCAGGCCGCGCTTGACCAGCAGCGGCGCCGCGAGGTCGGGGTCGAGGTTGGTCCGGCAGGCGGCCAGCACGCCGGGCACCTCGGCCAGCCTGGAGATCGCGGCGGACACCAGCTCGGGCTCCGGCTTGAGCCTGCGCTGGAACGGCGTGTACATCGCGCCGAAGATCACCGAGAGGTAGACCCCCGGATCGCGGCGCCACTCGGGCCACGCCGCGAGCGCGATCGAGCCCCTCAGCTGGGAGAGGACGAGATCCCTGTCGATCGCGTCGTCCAGGGTCGTGGCCTCGATCGTCGAGAGGCGGTCGAGCCAGCGTGCCGCCTCCCGCTCGCGGGCGGTCCAGGCGGAGGCGGTGAAGTCGCCGAGGGTGTGATCGTAGCCGTCCGCCCCGAGGTTGCTTGCGGTGACGGGACGGTCGGAAAAGTACCACTTGAGAAACTCGTCCACCGATGCACCATATCCTGATGAAATGCCCCTGCAGATCACTGGCGCGCTAGGTGACCCTGACCTGATCCGCCTCCCCTGGGACGTCCCACTGCAAGACTGGCCCCAACACCATCTGGTCGATCTGCCACGCGGCATCTCGCGGCACGTGGTGCGGTTCGCCCGGCTGTCCGGCAAGGTGTACGCGATCAAGGAGATCAGCGAACGGTACGCCAAGCGCGAGTACCAGTTGCTGTGGGACCTGGCCAGGCTGGACGCGCCCGCCGTGGAGCCGGTCGCGTACGTCACCGGCCGCGACGAGGGCCTGGACGCCGCGCTGATCACCAGGCACCTGCAGTTCTCGCTGCCCTATCGCGCGGTCATGTCGGGCACGCTGCGTCCTGACACGCTCACCCGCCTGCTGGACGCCCTGGCCGTGCTGCTCGTACGGCTGCACCTGAACGGCTTCTACTGGGGCGACTGCTCGCTGTCCAACACGTTGTTCCGCAGGGACGCGGGGGCGTTCGCGGCGTACCTGGTGGACGCCGAGACCGGCGAGATGCATCCGATGATCAGCGAGGGCCAGCGGCTCGGCGACATCGACGTCGCGCACACGAACATCTTCGGGGAGATGCTCGACCTGGAGGCCGGCGGCCTGCTGCATCCGTCGATCGACCCCATGGACACCGCGGAGGACATCGTCACCCGCTACCACCGGCTGTGGGACGAGATCACCCAGAGCGAGATCATCGAGGAGGTCGACTGGCACCGCGTGGAGCAGCGCATCAGGCGGCTGAACCTGCTGGGCTTCGACGTGGCCGAGATGATGGTGCGCCGCAAGGTCGGCACCGGGCGGCTCATCGTCCGCCCCAAGGTCGTGGACGCCGGGCACCACCAGCGGCGGCTGCTCCGGCTGACCGGGCTCGACGTGGAGGAGAACCAGGCGCGGCGGCTGCTGAACGATCTCGACGGCTTCCGGGTGGCCAAGGGCCTGCGGCACGAGGACGAGGCCATCGTGGCGCACCGGTGGCTGGCGGAGGTGTTCCAGCCGACGGTCGAGGCCATTCCCGCGGGGCTGCGCAGGAAGCTGGAGCCCGCGCAACTCTTCCACGAGATACTCGACCACCGCTGGTACCTGTCGGAGGAGGCGGGCGCCGACGTGGGGCTGGCCACGGCCGTACGGTCCTATGTGGACAACGTGCTGGTGCACAAGCCCGACGAGAAGGCGCTGCTGCCGGAGGAGGCGCACTGACGCGAAGCCTTCTCCGAGATCGACCGGTTATGCGAAGCGGTGTGGTTTTTCTGCGCCGGAGCCGTACAAAAGCTTAACCTCCGCACAATGCGTCACCCCGCCGTTCCTCTACGCTGTCCCCGATTCACGACGGCGAGGTCACGATGGAGGGAGGTCATGTGCCCGGAATCGGCTCCTGCCTGACGGAGATCATGTCCATACCAGGGGCGCTGGACGCCATGCTGGTCGACCAGACGAGCGGGATGGCGGTGGCCTTCAGCGGCCCGTCCGGGGTGGACGCGGACCGGGCCGCCGCGGCGCTGGCCGAGGTGCTGCGCGCCACCGCCGGCGGGCTGGCCCGCTCGTGCCCTGGGGACGTCGTACGCGTGGACGACATGATCGTCACCACGGACAAGGGCCATCACCTGCTCACACCGCTGGAGACGGCCGTCGAGGGGCCGCTGGTCATCTACGTGCGGCTCGATCTCGAGCGGTCGGAACCCGTCTCCGCGCGCCGGCTCCTGCGGTCGATCGCCGGCCGGTTGACGACGTGAGGCTCGACGAGCTGCTGTCCGGGCTCGCCCGCGAGCGCTCCACCGGGGCGTTGCGGCTCGGGAGGAGCGGCACGGTGTTCGTGTCCGAGGGGCGGGTGACGTACATGGAGTGCGCCCAGACGCCGGGCGTCGAGCAGCTGCTGGCGGGCAGGGGCGTGCTGCCGGACTCGGCGCTGCGCTGGGTGCGGGCGGACGGCGGGTGCGAGCGGCTGATCTCCGAGGGGGTCGTCACCGCCGGCGAGTTGCAGTACGCGGTGCGGGCGGCGGTGCTGGACGCCGCCTTCTTCCTGCTGCCGGTCAGCGAGACGCGGCCGAAGTTCCGGCCCAGGGAGGCGCACTGGCTGGGCGGTCAGTGGTTCTTCGACGTGCCAGAACTGGTACGCGAGTGCGCGCGGCGGCAGGACAGGCTGGCCGAGATCTGGCCGTCGGCCGACGTGGACGGGCTGCCGGTGCGGCCGGTCGCGAGCCTGCCCGGGCACGCCGTCACACTCAGCCGGGCCCAGTGGGAGGTGATCGTCCGGGCCGATCAGCGGGCCACGCCGCTGGAGCTGGCCAGGCAGATCGGCCGGTCGGGTTACTCGGTGCTGGTCGCGGTCCGGCAACTGGCCGCCGCCGGCCTCCTCACCCCACACCCGACCGCCGCCACCGGCCACGCCGCCGCCAGAGGGGCCGATCAGCCCGCCGGTGCCACGACCGGTCGGGGTGACGGCGCCGAGGCCGGTCAGGGTGAGGCCGACGCGGGGCCGGGGCTGCCCAGGCGGACGCGCGGCCTCGACGCGCGACCGCCGCGCCCGCCGGCCGATCCCGTGGGGGCCGATCCCGTGGGGGCCGAGCCGGTGGGGGTGGGTGCGGG
>NZ_JADOGI010000131.1:0-27889 GCF_015645445.1 Nonomuraea cypriaca
TCCGCGGCTGTCACCGCGCCTGCGTATTCCTGAGGCTGGGGCATGACGATACGGTCACACACCCCAGCCATCTCACGCTGAGAAACCGGACGATCGCTGAACGCGATCTAGGCATGTAGTACTAGCCGGATCGGCCGCCACACCGTCACCACCCCGATCACCACGCAGGTCGAGCAGGTCCGCGCCCTGACCCGCGGTATCGCCGACCTCGAAGCCGCTCTCAGCACAGCGCTGGACGAGCACCCCTACGCGTTCCTGTTCCGCGCCCTGCCCCGGGTCGGCATGGTGAACCTCGCCCAGATCATCGGCGAGATCGGCCCGATGCTGGAACGCGGCCTGACCGCCGACCAGCTCGCCGCCGAGGTCGGCGTCCCTACCCACCGCCTCTGCCGACCAAGGTATGGATCAACCAGCCACTCATGCCACTACAGATCGACAACTCACCACAAACCACGCAAGTAGCCTGACGTCTCAGCCGGTTTGACAGGTTCCGCATGATAGCGGCTTTAAGCCCGACAAGCATGAGCAGCCGCTCAATTCGATTGAGCGTCTGCTCAACACCATTTGAGCATCTGCTTAAGTGTTGATCTTTGTGTATCAAAGACTTGCAGGTCAGGCCATCGGACGTAATTTCGGCACTCGCAGTCCGGCGAACGGCTCAATTAGTCCGGTAATCCAATTTCCCATCAGTAAGCGTTCCTAGAGCAAACCCCGGCGCCGAGCGACGGTCGCCGCTTCGATCCGGGTTGATACGCCGAGTTTGGCCAGGATGTTGGAGACGTGGACGCCGGATGTCCTCGGCGAGATGAACAGGCGCTCGGCGATCTGCCGGTTGCTGAGCCCTTCGGCGACCAGCCCGAGCACTTCGATCTCGCGTACGGACAAAGAGGCGTCCCGCGCGAGGTCCACCTTGCCGGCCGTCGTGATCATCTCGATCTGCCGGCTCAGCGGCCGCGCCGCCAGCGAGGCGGCGATCGAGGCGGACTCACGCAGACGCGCCCGCGCCGTTCGCCGGTCACCGGCCCGCAACGCGTGCTCACCGGCTCGCAGCAGCGCCTGACCCAAGGCGTGTGGCTGCCCGACCGACCGCCAGCGCGCCACGGCCTGCTCCCATGACCCGCCGTCGAGTTCGGCGTCGAACGTGGCACGGTGTGCCTGCTGGAGGCGCCCAGTGGCAGGGATACGGTCCAGGGGCAAGGAGAGCCGTACGCTGGCCTGGATCGCGATGGTCAGCAGCGGCCACGCGTAGCGGTGACTTTGCGACAGGTCATGCGCGGCCAGCACGTGACCGATCAAGCGGTGGACGCGGTCGGCGTCTCCTTCGACCTGGGCGAGACGGCATTCGAGCAGGTCGGGTTCAAGACAGGAGTCCTCCCCGCGCGAGCGGCCGCGCATGAGCGGACGGGCCTGACATACGGCGTCGGCGGCCACCGCCAGGTCGCCCTCCCAGACCGCCACCGTGCCCGCCACCATGAGGAGCCACGCCCGGTAGAGCGGCGGCGGATCGAGCGCGAGCGCGGCGGCGACGACCTGGCGAGCCTCCTGCCACCGGCCCAGCGAGGCAAGGGGTTCGGCCAGGTTCGCGGCGATCAGCGCGCCGCGCGACCGGGCCCGCCCCATGCTCCGTGCCTGCGCCATGCCCCGATGTGCGACGGCCGCCGCCTCGGTGTGCTTTCCCGCCGCCTCCAGGGCATCGGCTTCGCCGGCGATGGCGGTGAGAACGGTGTCGTCATCGCTCGCCTCGGCTCTGGCTCTGGCGAAGATGGCCGAGGCAACGTCCATGGCGCCGTCGACCGCGGCCAGGGTGGCCAGGATGATCAGTGACCTGGTGTCGCCCTGTTCGCTGGCCTGCTCAGCATACATACGCGCCTCGTCATGCCTCCCGTGCCAGGCGAGCGAGGTGGCCAGGGCGCCGATGAGCCGGGGAGAGCCCGGCGCGAGCCGTACGGCTTCGCGAAGATCGTCGAGCCCGTCCTCGCCGAGTTGGTCGCGTGCGGCCACCCGGAGCGTCAGCAGGTGTGCCGCCCGTTCAGGCGCTCGGGCGGTGTCGACTTCGCGGAGCGCGGAGGTGGCAAGGGCTTCGGCGCGTTCGGCCGCTCCGGCGTGCAGGGCGGTCTCGGCGGCCAGTTCGAGCACGCGCGCGTGGTCTGCGCCGTCCATGGCTGGACCGGCCCACAATTCCAGGACCCGCTCGTACCTCTTGGCCTGCCAGGCCGTCTCGGCAGCCCGTTTTCTGTCTCCCGCGGCGTACCAGTGGTCACTGGCGCGTTCTGGCTGGTCGGCCAGTGCGGCGGCGCACCGGGTGTGCAGTCGGTTCCGTTCTCCGGGCAACAGGTTGTCGTAGACGGCCTCGCGGATCAGCGTGTGTCTGAAGACATAGCAGTCTCCGTCGACCAGCAGTAACCGGCGACGGACGATGGGCCGGAGCGCCTCGTCCAGTGCCAGGTCGTTGAGGTCGGTCACGGCGCGCAGCAGGGTGTGCTCGACTCGGCGTCCCGCGACGGCGGCGGCGCGCAGCAGCCCGAGGCTTGCGGGTGCCAGCCGTTCCGCACCGGCGAGCAGCAGGTCGAGCAGCTGACCCGGAGTGGCCGTACCCGCGTCGGCCAGCGCCTCCACGAACAGCGGATTGCCCTCGCTGCGCCGCAGGATGTGTTCGACCTCGGCCGAAGCGGCCGGGCAGCCGAGCATGCGCGCCACCTCCTCGCGACCCATGGGCGGCGGCGTCAGCAGTTCCACGTTGTCCAGCCGCAGCAACGGCCACAGCCGCCTGGTGGCGCGGCTGGTGCCGATGACCAGGACACCCGGCTGGAGGATGTTACGCAACAGGAAGACCAGCAAGTCACGGGCGGGTGCGTGAGCCCAGTGCAGGTCTTCCAGCACCAGCACGATCTCTCGCTGCTCAGCGGCCAGTTCGAGCAGGAGCAGGATCTCCTCGAACAGGCGGGCGCGGTCCGGCTCCGGCGGCTGCCCGAGCTCAGGCAGCAGTCTGGCCAAGGCCATCCGCCCGCCGCCGGGTAGTAGCTCCGCCACCTGCCGTACGCCGAGTTCCCGCACCAGACGCCGCAGCACAGTCACCAACGGCGCGTAGGCCGGCCCGCCGGGATCCGCGGCACCCTTGAGCACCAACGCGTCAGCTCTCGAGACGAACTCGCCGACCAGCCGCGACTTCCCGATCCCCGCCTCACCGGCGACCACGACCGCACAAGGCGTGCGAGCGCGCGCGGCCGCCAGAACCGCCAACTCGGCCTCCCGCCCCACGAACACCCCCTCAGTGTATGAAGAGGCAGCTACGTATCTTGCCTGATGTGTAATGCTCCGCCTGCTACGAGGCTGGCGGGCATGCTCTCGCGCTCCTTGTACCTTTCGATGGCCCCGTCAGTCGGCGGCATGTTCGGCTTCTATCTGCTTGTCTCCGTTGTCCCGAGCTACGCCGCCACGGCCGGCGCGGGCGGCCTGGGCGCCGGCCTGGCGACGGGGGCGATGATGCTCTCCACCGTGCTGCTGGAGCTGGCCGTCCCGTACCTGCTGGCGAGGCTCGGGTACCGCAGGGTCGTGGCGCTGGGCCTGGTGCTGCTGGGAGCACCCGCCCTGGCCTTGCCGCTTTCTCCCACCCTCGGCCTGGTGCTGGCGGTCTGCCTGCTTCGCGGCGCGGGTCTGGGCGTTCTCGTGGTGGTGGGCACCGCGCTGGTAGCCGACCTGGTGCCGGCCGAGCGGCGCGGCGAGGGCCTCGGGGTGTACGGCGTGGCGGTTGGCGTCCCCTCGGTCATCGGCCTGCCGCTGGGCTTGTGGGCGGCTGAGCGATTCGGCCACTCGCCGGTGTTCCTCGTCGCGGGGATCCTGCCGTTGCTCAGCTTGCTCACGCTGGCGGTCGTACCGACCACCAGGCCGGTGCGAGCCGACGTGGGGTTCGCCCGGCTCGGTAACTTGACAGCGCCCATCATGATCTTCGCTACGGTGACGGTCGCGACCGGCGTCGTGGTGACCTTCCTGCCGGTGGCCGGAGACGCCGGCCACGCCTCACTCGCCCTGCTAGCTCAGTCGATCACGACACCGCTGGCCCGCTGGTGGGCGGGCCGGTCCAGCGATCGGTACGGCTCGCGCCGCCTGCTCCTCCCGGCCCTGATCCTCACCGCGACAGGAATCGCCCTGCAGGTCAGGCTCGACAGCCCGGTCGCAGTGATCATCGGGATGGCACTGTTCGGCATCGGGTTCGGCATCGCCCAGAACGTCACGCTGACCCTGATGTTCGACCGGGTGCCCCGTGAGCAGTTCGGCAGAGCCAGCATGCTGTGGAACCTGGCCTTCGACGCCGGGATGGGAATCGGCGCGGTCGGCTTCGGCCTGCTGGCCGCGTACACCGGCTATCCGTTCGGCTTCGCGATCGTTGCCGCCCTGTTGCTCGGCACCCTGCCGAACGCGCGCCGCGACCTGCGCGGGCACGCCGACAGCGGCGACACCCACGCAGCGTCCCTGTAGTCGACGCCCTCGGGGGAGGAAATAAGACGGATCCAAAACGGCCGGTGGTTGAGTGGGCTGTCGGGGTCGATGAGGAACCGCTGTCATTGGGGGACGGCCGATCCGACCGAGGGCCGCGCTCTGGAGTCGGCGGCCTCAACTGATCAGTGCATCATCCATGGGATGATCTTGGTTGATTGTTACTGATGGGGAGTTTGCGTGTCGGGCGGGCCATTGTCGGTGGTGGAACGAGATGAGATCTTGCGGGGTATCTGTGAGGATCTGTCATTCCGGGCGATCGCTTCGAGGATCGGGCGGGTTCCGTCGACGGTGTCGCGGGAGGTTGGCAGGAACGGCGGGCGGGACGCTTATCGGGTGCATGCGGCGCAGGAGCGGGCCGAGTCGCTGGTCGCCCGGCCGAAGGTGAGCAAGCTGGTCTCTGATCGGCGGTTGCATGACGAGGTCGCGGCGGGGTTGGCCAAGGAGTGGTCTCCGGAGCAGATCGCGGGCAGGCTGGTGGAGGATTTTCCCGCCGAGCCGAGGATGCGCGTGTCTCACGAGACGATCTATCAGACCCTGTATCTGCAGGCCAGGGGCGAGTTGGCGACCGAGTTGAAGGTGGCGTTGCGCCAAGGTCGGGCTCAGCGGCGTCCGCGGGGCTCGACTCGTCTCAAGCAGGCCCGTGTCAAGGACATGGTCAACATCAGCGAGCGGCCGGCGGAGGCCGCCGACCGTGCCGTGCCCGGCCACTGGGAGGGGGATCTCATCATCGGGAAGTCCGGGAAGTCGCAGGTCGCGACGCTGGTCGACCGGACTGCCAGGTTCCTGATGCTGGTCCGTATCCCCTACGACCGGACCGCGGACCGGGTCGCCGCCCGGCTGTCCACCCAGATGGCTGACCTGCCCGACCTGTTGAAGCGGTCATTGACCTTGTGGGGCTCAAGAACTCGAATCACTACCAGCGGAGAGCCCTTCGTCCGGTGGGCGGAAGAGCCCAGGGCGCCGAGCGGCCCGGCCGGGTCGACTGGGATCATATTTCGTGATCTTGTCCACGCCTTGACCTGCCAGATCGAGCAGACCCAGGCGGAGATCGACACTCTGACCGCGCATCTGGACGAACTCAGCGAACAGATCGAGCACCTGCGGATCAGCCGCAAGACCCTCATCTCCCTCGCTGAGGAGGACCCTGACCCGGCTGAGCCGGCCGCAACTCCTCCCGCGATCCCCGATCACCCTGCCTACCAGCAGATCCTCACCGTCTTCAGCGAGGCCGGCGGCTCCCTGCGAACCCGCGACCTGGCCATGGCCATGGACCTGCCGCTGACGCAGAATGCCATCCAGAACGTCCGCGCCAAGCTCAAACGCCTGGCCAGCCGCAGCATCCTCGTCGAGACCGAGCCGGGATTGTTCATCCAGCCGCGCCGATAGCCCGACCGGTGAACCTCCGACCATCCGCACGGTAGAAGCGGCGATCTTGTGGCCGAGGCGGGTCAGTTCGCCGTGGATGCGCCGGTGGCCCCACCTCGGGTTTTCTGCGGCCATGCGCAGGATGAGGGTCTTGACGGCAGCTGCGGTGGGTGGTCGTCCGGGGCGGCGGCGTTTGCTGTAGTCCCACTTCTTCGCCACGAGTGTGCGGTGCCAGGCCAGCAGTGTGGCCGGGGTTATCGGGAAGATCTTTCCCCAGCGCTGACGGGGTATCAGGTGCGAGAGTGCCGCGAACCACAGGCGATCCGCTGGGTTGTACCGCACCCGTGGGACCTGGCGGCGTAGGACCGCGTTCTGAGAGGGCGTTTGATTTGAGGAGATTGTGCCTTATGTTCTAGCCTCGGGCTTTCGTGGTGAATTTCGCAAGGGTTGATCAACTACATGAGAAAAGTGCTTCCGAGCTGGGAGGATGGGGCTTGTCCAGAGTCCTGTCCGCGCCAGATCGAGAAGCACTTTTCACGTGAAGACTATCGCCTCTGACCGCACGATCATCGTCTCCGCCGACGGCACCGAGCTGGGAGCCTGCTGCTGCTCAAGACCCTGCACGTCACCGGCCTGGACCGGGCACTGCCACCCAGCTGTCGCGGCGCAGTTCTTCGCTCAAATATGCCGCCGTATGCGACAGAAAGGAACTCACAATTTCGCTCTGACCCAAGACCTCCTCCACGGTCTCCCGAGTGATCACCAACCGCGACAACCGGCCCTGCTCGGCCTCCAACCGTGACTCCAACGCGGTGATCTGCTCCCGGATCTCCTCGAGCCGCTGCCGGGCCATAGCCTCCCGCCGCGCCAGCTCCTCCAGCAGCGAACCCACCGTCCCACCGCCCTACACGCCTGCACCCACGGTAGAAGGCGGCACCCCAATCAACCAGCCATGACCACAAAAGCCCAGCTCAGACTCTGTACCACTGAGGAAGAGCCGCACCCAAGCCCGGTGAGGGCACTCCGGCTGCCCGCAATCCATACAACTGCGGCTCTGGCGCAGAAATCGTGAACCTGTGACGTTCGGTGATATGGGCCCCTCGTCCGAGTGATCGCAATTGAGTAACAGGGCGCATGCGGGAGCGGCCGCTCCGTAATGATCTGGTTCGCCAAGAACTTGATCAACTACGAGCGGCCGCGAAGGGTCATTGTGCTGCACCGGCTGGCGGGCGGGGAAGCCTGCTGTCTTGATTTGTTGTATTCGTTTCTGCCGCACTTGAAGGATGTCCAGGTCGAGGCGGTGACCGTGGCCGACGATGAGGTGCTGGTCAAGGCGAGGACTCAGGGCGCGGAGGCGTCTTGCAGGGCGTGCGGGGTGCCGTCGGGCCGGGTCCATTCACGGTATCGGCGACAGCTGCGGGACCTGGCGTGTGCTGGGCGACGGGTCCAGGTGGAGCTGGAGGTCCGCCGCTTCTTCTGTGTCAACGGCTCGTGCGAGTCGGAGACGTTCGCCGAGCAGGTACCCGGGCTGACCCAGTGGCACCAGCACCGCACTCCGCTACTGCGCGGGCTGCTGGAGACGGTCGCGCTCGCACTGGCTGGGCGCGCGGGTTCACGGCTGGCCGGGGCGTTGGGCGTGACGGCGTCCAAGGACACGCTGATCCAGCTGATCCGAGCTTTGCCCGATCCGGAGATCGGGCAGGTCACAGTGCTCGGGGTCGACGATTTCACGAAGAGACGAGGCCATTCCTATGCAACGATCTTGATCGATATGGGATCGCACCGGCCGATCGATGTGCTGGACGGCCGGACCGGTGATGTCCTGGCGCAATGGCTTCGGGAACACCCGGGAGTCGAGGTGATCTGCGGGACCGGGCCGGCGGCTACGCCGAAGGAGCCAGGGAAGGTGCACCCGAGGCGACCCGGATTGCGGATCGCTGGCATTTGTGGAACAACCTGTGCGTCGCGGTCGAGAACACCGTTCGCGCTCACCGCGCTGACCTGCACGAACCCGAACCTGAAGACCAGGCGATCGTCGAGGAACCAGCCCCGATACCGGTCCAGCTTCAAATGCCTCCAGCGCCCGTTGTGCGTCGCCGCGCCGCAAGGAGAGCTTGGCGAGGCGGTTCAGTGCCTGGGCCTCGCCTCGCTGCACACCCTCCCCCTGAATATCTCCAATGCCCGTTCCAGCAGCGGCTCGGCCTCCTCCAGCCGATCCTCTTCGAGATGGATGGCCGCGATGCTCACCAGGCCGTGGCCTTCCGCAGCCCTGTCTCCTACGGCTTCGAGCCGAGGGAGGGCCTGGCTGTATCTTTCGAGCGCCGTGTCGAGCTCGCCTCTGACCTGCTGCGAGAGAGCAAGGTTGCGTAACGTGAGAGCCATGCCGTGCACCTCGCCGATCTCCTCGAAGACGTCGATCACCTGGAGCAGCAGGGGCTGCGCTTCGCCGTAGCGCTGCTGGAAGCAGGCAAGCGTGCTCAGTGAGTACATCATCGCCGCCGCCGCGCCTGTTGTGCGCCCGGCGGCAGGCTTTGAGCGCGGTCTCGGCCAGAGTGCGCCACTCGTCGTAGTACCCGTGAGTCTCGAAGAGCGTGATGGCGGTCATCGCGATGTTCCAGCTGAGCTCGTCGAGACCGTACGAGGCGGCCTGCCGTACGGTCGTCAAGATAGTCACCCGCTCGTTGTCCAGCCATCCGAGCGGGTCGTCCCCGAGCACCGCGTCAGTCAGGGCGACATCCTGCGGACCGTCGAGGGCCTTGCCGCGCAGGAGGGTGAAACAGCCTCCGTAGTAACGCTGGTGCGCCTGATCGGCCAGGGAGAGGAAGACGGCACAGGCACGCTCCACCACGACCTGGCGCTGCTCGGGGGTCTCTTCGGACGCAGCCCGCTCGGCCGCGTAGACCCGTACCAGGTCGTGAATGAAATACTTGTGCCCCTACGGACAAGCAGTGACGCTTCGACCAGTTCGGCGAACGCGCCTTCCACGTCGTCACCTCCGACCAGCGCCGCACCGAGCCAGACGGCGCTTTGCGGGCTGTCGAGCAGTGCGAGCCGCCGGAACAGCTTCTGCGCCTCGGACGACAAGCCGTGGTAGCTGACGTCGAGGATGGCTCGCACTTCGAGGTCGCCATGGCTGAGTACGTCGAGCAGGTGGCGGGAGTCGCCAAGCAGGTCCACCAGTGTCTGGACAGTCCATTGCGGCCGTACGGCCAGGCGCGCGCCGGCTATGCGTAACGCGAGGGGCAGCCCGCCGCACTGCTCGGCGAGCGTTCGGATCGGTTCGGGCTCCAGGGCGGCGCGCCGTGTGCCGATGTCGTGTGTGAGCAGCTCGACGGCACCCTGCCCGTCGAGCACGTCGAGGCGGATGACCTGGCTCTCAGGTAGCCCGATGGGACGATGGCGGCTGGTGATCAGAACGGCGCAGGGCGCTCCGCCCGGCAGCAACGGCCAGATCTGCTCGAACGAGCCTGCGTTGTCGAGCAAGATGAGCACGCGGCTGTCTGCGATCGTGGAGCGGAACAAGGCACCGCGTTCCTCCGCCTGGGCCGGCACCGCCGAAACGCCCAAGGCGCGGAGGAACCGGCTCAGCACGTCGGCGGGGTGGAGCTCACCGCCTTGCAGGTCGATGTAGAGCTGCCCATCGGGGTACGCCGGCGCCAGCCGGTGGGCCGCCTGAAGAGCCAGCTCGGTCTTGCCGACACCCGCCCGGCCAAAGACGGCGGCGATCGGCAGTGCTGCGCCCGCGCGCGTCCCGTCGAGCAACGACCAGATGCGGCACAGCTCCGCGTCGCGCCCCGCGAGGTGTGAGATCACCGGAGGGAGCTGCTTGGGGACTGGCGTTTGCCACGTCGCCACACGAAAACTTCCGAGTTCGGACTCCTGGTTGAGGATGGCCAGCTCGAGCCGGCGGAGCTCGTCGCCGGGCTCCAGACCGAGCGTGTCGAGCAGCATGCCCCGGTAGCTGCGGTAGACCTGGAGTGCCTCGGCCTGCCGTCCCGAGCGGTAAAGCGCCAGCATGAGAAGCCCGTGCAGCCGCTCGCGCAGCGGATTGTCCTGCACGAGACCGCGCAGTTCGGCGACCAGTTGCTGGTGGAAACCCGTCGCGAGTTCGAACTCGATGCACTGCTCGTGAGCGAGCAGACGCCGTTCGTCCAGGCCGTGCGCGATCGTCTGGACAAGATCGCTGCTGACGTTGGACAGCGCGGGTCCGCGCCAGAGTGCCAACGCCTTGCGCAGGGTCTTGGCCGCCTGTTCGGGTTCCTCTTGCTGCGCCCTATCGATCAGCTCGTCGAAGTCGGCGACATCGAGCCGCCCCGGCCCCACCTTGATCAGGTATCCGGGCGGCCTTGTGATGAAGAAGTTGTAGGGCTGAGCGTCGTCGCCGAGCGTACGGCGCAGCGCAGAGACCCGGATCTGGATCTGGTTTCGGGCGGTCTCTGGAGGCGCCTCACCCCACGCGGCCTCGATCAGTCTGCTGACGGGCACGATCCGGTTGGCGTCGAGCAGTAGAGCCGCCAGGACGACGTGCTGAAGGCTCCCCCTGAGGTGAATCTCGCTCCCGTCACGTTCCACACTCAGCGGTCCGAGAATCTTGAAGTACATGATCTCCTCCGCCGCCGTCCCCGCCAGCGCCGGGTTCCAGACAATAAAGCCCCGGTCTCCCGATCTGCTGCAGGCGGCAGGTGATGTCACCGACGTACGTAGCCCACTCCCGGCAACCCGGGTGGCTACACAGTTTGTGCGGACCGCGCATAAAACGTGCATACGTTTCAGACGATCTACTGACAATGCCTATGCGGCGCACGGCAAACAACCAGGTCGTGAGCGGTGCGTTTGGGCAGTTGGCGTCCCAGGGCATGGTACGGTGAGGTGCCCAGCAGATTCCGGACATTCGACTACATAAGCTGACAGAAGTCTGGAAGAACCAGGCACGGAAGTGAGGATCCTGCATCAGGTCGCAATAGCGCTTCAGCTCGATCTCGGTGAGACCGGCGGCCAGTAGCAGCGGCTTGGCCTGCAGGGCCAAATTGCGGTGCAGCATGCGTCCCGTGGTGCCTCCGGTGGTCGTCCGGGAGCGTTCCTGGCTGTGGATGTGCACCAGACCCGAGTCGGCCATGCGAGCCCACTCCAAGGAGACTCCGCGAGCAGTGCCCACGACGGTGTGAGCGATGCGTTGCACGCGCTCGAACAGCTTCCTGTCATCCTCGGTGGTCGCCCACAGAACCCTGTTCTCGCGGCCGGTGAACTCCCCGAGCACCAGCCAGCCACCTGGGGCTAGTGCGTCGACGAGGGATCGAAGGATCTGCCGGCGGCGTGGCAGGTGCAGCAGGAGAAGGCGGGCGTGGATGAGATCGAAAGGTCCGTCTGTAGGCAGGCCATCGTTGATGTCGTGGCGGTGCACCTCGACCCCCGGCCGCTCGAGGAGGTGGTCGGTGCTCAGGTCGACGGAGACGACGTGGCCGGTAGGGCCGACATATCTGCCGAGCCAGTGCGAGATCGAGCCGGCTCCAGCGCCCAAGTCGAGGCAGCGAAAGGCCAGGCCGCACGCCGGTGACCTCGAGGAACCGTACCGTGACGGGGTCGAGCATGTTCTGCAGGAGCTCGAGCCGCTTAAGCCTTCTAAGGCTCACGGTACACCGGTCAGATCTCGGCTGGGCAAACGGCGGCGCTGCTGCCTGAGTACTTGCACCCTGGTGGCTGCCGCGTCGCTGGTCTTTTCCATCCGCGCCTTGGTGGCCGCCACCGTTCCTGCTCGCCAAGGCGCACCAAAGAACCTTCCACGCCCTGAGCCAAGCGCAGAGCCCTTTCCGTATGCGTGATTTATGCGCGCTCTTTCTAGGGTCTTCGCAGGCGTTGAGGTAAGCGGGCGGCGCTAGACCTTTGACGAAACGGGAGCCCGAAGGATGAAGCGACCATGCGCCTGCGCGGCTGTGGGGCGAGCGCGGCCCATGCATCGACCGAGCAGTTCTGTTGGAGGCACCCGCGTACGCCGCCCTGAACAATGCCGAGGAGGACGTCGAGGATGGCGCGATAAAGCTAATATTGACGCCCAATCGCTCACAAAGGGAGATGTATGCAGTCTGCATCCGCGATATGCCGAATGTACGCTGCGGCAGAGATGTGGCCGAATAAGACCGCCGATCGTTATTCTGCGACCATTGAACCTGCTCACTACGACGGAAACACGGCACGATGAGATCCGGTGCAATCATGAATCCCGCCATGCTCGACGAACTTGTTTCTCCCGTCGGCGTCGCCGCCTGGGCGGTTGCAGGGGTGGCCGCCGAGCAGCCACCCCGGTTGCAGATCGGTAGCGCATCTATCGGTAGCGGAGAGTCCGGGCACGGCCATCACAGACATGACCCCAACCTGTGCAGTGGATTGGCCTGGGATGACGCAGCTGCGGCCAGATTCATCGCGATCGCAGAGGGCGCCGAGCGTTACGCCGCCTGGGACATTGTGGGGGAGGAACGGATTTGGGCGAGCGCGGCGGAACTGGGCGACGACTGTTTGGAGCCCGCTCGATATCCGCGATGCTCGGACCAGGAGCTCGCTGATCCCGGATGTCGTGTGACGCGATTCGATCCGGACGCGCGCATCCGCTGGGTTCGGGGCACTGATCTCGCTTCCGGAGAGGATGTCTGGGTGCCGGCGGCCATGGCCTGCTACCACCTCTCCGGCACCGTCCCCGCCGAGCGTTTTGTATATCGGATCTCTACCGGGTACGCCGTGCACACGGACCCCGTCGAGGCTCTTGTCCGGGGAATCTGCGAGGTTGCTGAGCGCGACGCCAACGCGGTCCTCTGGTTACAGCGGCTGTCGCTACCGGCGCTCGACGAGAACCTTTGGTCACATCGAACGCGAGAACTCATCCAGTGGTGCGCGATGCGGTTTCTCGATGTGCATCTCCTCGACGCCACCACGGATATCGGCGTACCCACCGCCTACTGTGTGATCGCGGCCGACCATGACAGGGACGTTCGGCGCGTTGTCGGCGCCGGCGCGGGGCGGAATCTCACAGCCGCGGCAGAGAAAGCCATCTACGAAGCCCATGGCGTTTATCAGCATGTGCACAGCTTCGGAGACGAGCCGCCAGAGGAGGTCGCCTCGTTCAAGAACATCGTTGACGGTGCCCGATACATGGCCCGACCCGACCGCGCCGCGGCGTTCGACTTCTTGCTGACTGGACGCCGTAAACCCGAAGGCCAAGCGCTTCCGTCGCTTCCCGACGCGCCGGCAGAGGCCCTCGACCGGCTCGTCACCACTTTGACCAGCGCAGGTATGCGTCCCATCGCAGTCAACCGGACCACCCAGGAGTTGCACGACGTGGGACTGGCCGCGATCAACATCATCATCGCCGATATGCAGCCGATGAGCCTGGATCCCTTGGCCCAATTCAAAGGGCATCCACGGCTTTACGATGCGCCGCGGCGCATGGGCTATCGGGTTCTCGAGGAGAAGGAATTGAATCCATGGCCACAGCCGTTCGCCTAACCCGACTCGCTCTACTCGGGACCGCACGGCCCCGGCATGTTATGGATTTGACCTGGTTTGATTCGTTGCGTGTGGCCGACGATGACTGTCGCGGCCGGTAATCTCTGCACCAATTCGGGCATGAGAAGGGGCACGACTCCCCAAGATCGGAGTTCTCACACAACCGATCTCCAGGGGGAATCGTGCCCACTGCTGCCCTATCATCGCCGACTTACCCCGCCAGAGGTGTCGGCTTGGGCGATGACGCGCCATCCATTCGTGGTGGTGGCGGCGGACTGCTGGCTCGATTCCGCGCGATCTATGACAAGCGTGCCATCTACAACACGTTGCATTCCCTGGAGTCGATCCTGGCAGTGGCCGCGTGTGGCACGGCGAGGGTGGGAGGGGACACGGTGACCGCGATCAGCCACTGGGCCGATGACGCCTCGCAGGAGATCTTGGCCGGGCTGGGGTGCAGGCGCGATCCGTTCACCGGTCTGCATTATCCGCCCAGCGAACGCACCATGCGCCGGGTCCTGGCTCAGACCGACGGGGACGAGGTGGACCGGCACACCAGCGCTTACCTGGCCGGTTGCGACGACGTCCGTGACCTTCGCGCGTCGGCGCAGGCGGGGAGCGGTCAGGGGATGGACGCTGAGGAGCCGATCCGGGCAGAGGCTGGGTTTGCCGGCGGGCGTGAACGTGAGGCCCGCCGCCGGTGTCAACGCGAGCGGGAACGGCCCCGCCCTGCGGGAATGCTCCAGGCGGGAGCGGCTGACGGCAAAACCGTGCGTGGCGTGCGCGGGTCACGGGCAGGCCGGCGCCCCGCAGTTGCTGTCGCTGTTGCATCACACCCGGGGCGTGGTGCTGGGGCAGCGGCGAATCGCCGACAAGACCAATGAGGTTCCCGAACTCATGCCTTTGCTGGCCGACTGCCTGGGTGGCAGCGATGTTGCCGTCATCACCGCCGACGCACTCCACACGGCCCGCGAGAGCGCCCGGCAGATCAGTGAGGACTTCGGCTGCTATTACGTGCTGGTGCTCAAGGAGAATCAGCCCACGCTCCTGGCCGCAGCGCAGGCCAGGTTGGCCGCTGGGACCGATACCGAGCATGAGCGGGCCGGCACCGGTCATACCGAGGCCGACCGGGGACACGGCCGTATCGAGTCCCGCACGATTCGGACCGCCCCTGCTGCCGGCCTGGACTTCCCGCACTCGGCCCAGATCTTTCGGATCGTGCGGCACGTCGCCGACCTGGATAGGAAAGGTTCGAGCAAGGAAGTGGCCTACGGGATCACCAACGCGCCCCCGGATGTGGCCGGTCCCGCGCACCTGAACACCTACGTCCGTCAGCACTGGAGCGTGGAAAATTCCGGGCATTACGTCCGCGATCGCACCTTCCGTGAGGACGACTGCCAGGCCAGGACCGCACACTTGCCCCACGTCCTGGCTTCCCTGCGCAACCTGGTCATCAGCGCCTTCCGTCAACGCGGCCACGTCAACATCGCCCACGCCCGCAGGCACTACACCCATATACCCGATCGACTCCTCGGGCTGTTCACCCTGTGAGACCGGCGCCAATCGGATCAGCTGCACTCAAATCGTCAACATGCCGGGGCCGTGCAAGCCGTACAGGACAGGCTGGGTCGGCCTTTCCTGCTGGAAAACATAACCTACTATGTCGACCCGCGAGGCGGCCTGAGCGAGCCCCAGTTCATCACCGAGGTTCTCGAGCGAAGTGATTGCGGGCTGCTCCTCGACCTGAACAACCTCGCACTCAATGCGATCAATCACGATTTCGATGCTCAGGAATTCCTGGCCGAAATACCCTTGGAGCGCGTCATCCAGGTCCATCTCGCCGGCAACGGGCCGGGCGCCAGTGCCGGGGGCATGCTTTTGGACTCTCACGATGCGCCCGTGGGCGACGACGTCTTCCACCTGTTGCGCGTGCTTGCGGAGCGTAACCCGCCGCAGGGCGTTCTCATCGAGCGGGATGATCGGTTCCCGGACGACTTCCAGGAGATCATGGATGACCTGACGCGGGCCAGGGCGGTTCTCTCGCAGGAGATGTCATGAGCAGCGGGCAAGGGAGGCAGCTGTTGTTCGCACGACTTCTGGCCGACCCCGGCCTGGCCGTGGCCTTCGCGGAAGATCCTGAGCGCTTCGCGAGCCATTATGGTCATGATCGAGCCGATGCCCGCGCATTGGCTGGGGTGGATCAGCATCGCCTGGCGGTCGCGGCCAACCTCGCGCTCGCCAAACGGTTGCGTTGGTTTGGACTCCACATCCTAGAGGCGCTGATTCTCTGGGAGAGGAATGAACCAGGGACTGGTCGGCTGACCCGGCTCACCATCCGATCGGGTATGCATGCTGCCGAATCGACTGACGAGTGTTGGTCCAGGGTCCCCGCCATCGTGTCGGAGGTTCGTGGTATGCCCGGCGGAAAGGTCATGGCAGATCTCCTCCAATTCGAATGGATCATGCACGAGCTGATGGCTCGCACCGAAGCCTCGCCCGTCGCAAATTCGGCACATCCGCGAGTGCATCCCGACGTCGTCATGGCGACCTTCGGCTCCGCAGTCACCGAGGTGCGACGTATGGTGCTCGACTATAAGGACCCGCATACCGTGTCCTGGACAGAAACGCACTATCTGATCCGGCGCCAAGGCGATCAGGGGGTCCGCGTGCGATCCATCCCAAAAGACATCAAGGAGATACTTGAAAGCTGTGATGGTACGACGGCACCCTCGTCGATAGCGAAGGAACTCGGCTGGCCGCTGGAGCGCATAGAACAGGTCATTGCCCAGGCGTCAGCACAAGGCCTGACGTTGACAGGCCCTCAGGTGTGTTGACCGGCGACGTCGTACTGGGATGCGACTTCGATGAGCCAGGGCAGCGAACACGACTCGGGCGTGGCGCCCGGAAGATTGGCGAGGTAACTGCGTCCGCATTTCCGGCGACTTGCCGGCGCCGCCCCGATCACGTACCGCGAAACATTCGGCGTGTGCGAAATCGGGCAGTTATTCAGCCGAAGGCGTCAGAAGCTGGTGGATATCCTCGGTTTCTGGTGCGCCGAGCCTGCTGAGGGCCTTGTGGGCCTCTTCGAGGTGGGCGCGGCCCAGCTGGTGTTCACCCAGGGCGGTGTGGGATCGGCCAAGTACGGTCAACGCGCGCGCGACGTTGTATTCGTCGCACATGCGGCGGGCGAGTGTGAGGCATTCTTCGGCGGCGCCGGCGGCTTCCCGGTGTCGGCCCGCCTGCCGGTGGGTTTCGGCGAGGTGGAAGAGGATGTTGCCCCCGCCGGCCAGGTTTCCTGCTTGCCGGAACAGGTCGAGCGCCTCGGTGAGCGCGGCGATGGCCAGGTCATGCTGGCCCGCATCGCGCTGATTGATGCCGCGAGCGTATTGAACGGCGCCCAGGGCAATCGGGTTGTCGGCCTGGCGGGCCACGTCGGCGGCTCGGTCGAGTGCCGCGCGGGCCTGGTCGTGGCGGCCCGCCTGCTGATAGCAGCGGGCAAGATGGCTGCGGGCGAAGGCCTCATCCTTGAGATTCCCGCATGAGTGATAAAGATCAGCGGCCTCCTGACCGGCGCTGATGGCCTCTGTGATGCGCCGTTGCGTGAGGTTGAGCACCGCTTCCATATGGCGGACCTCGGCGAGAAGGTAGAGGTCATTTCCCGCGTTGGCGAGTTCGGCCGCACGACGGAGTTCGATCGCGGCCTCGGACGGGCGTGACAGGGTGTAATAGTGGTTGCCCAGGTGGTATCGGGCGATGGTCTCGCTACGTTGGTCGCCGTTGCGGACAGCGGCGTCAGCGACGCTTCGCACGATGTGATCAAGCCCGCCCCAGTCGAGGCCGTTGTACTTCAGCCACTCCAGGGCGTAAAGCTGATCTGCGGCAAGGCCGAGCGAACTGGAGCGCCGGATGGCCGCTTCCACCGAATTGACGAGGTGCGGACCGTGGTGCTGAAGCCACGCCTTGGCCGCGTCGACGTCGGAAAAGGTACGACCGGATCTCTGGAGCGGCAGGAGGGAGCTGGGGAGGGTCCAATTTCGTTCGGCGGTTTGGCGGGCCATCCGCGCAGCAGCCGTGTAGTAGGCGAGAAGCCGGTGCAGCGCTTGGTCCTGTTCTATCGGGGGGTCGTGGTGGGCGGTCTGCTCGTGGGCGTAGAGGCGAATCAGGTCGTGGTAGCGGTAGCGACCGGAAGCGCGGCTTTCGAGCAGACCGAGGTCCACGAGGTGGTCGAGAAGATCCTCGGTGGCGGGCTCGGACAGGTCCAGCAAGGCAGCTGCGGCGTCCACGTCCAGGTCCGGCCCGCCGGGCAACGCACAAAGCCGGAAGGCGCGAGCCTGGGGATAATCGAGATCGCGATAGCTGACCGACAGACTGGCTCGGACCGCTCGATCGTCGTGAACCAGTTCCGAGAGCCGCTGATCCTCGGCTTCCAGCCGCTCGGCGAGCTTGGCCAGGCTCCAGGTCTTGCGCGCGTTGAGCCGGGCGGCGGCGATGCTGATGGCCAGAGGCAAATGCGCGCACAAGGCGGCGACCCTCGCTGCCGCCCGCGGCTCGTCGGTCACCCGTTGTTCGCCGAGGAGCCCGGCCAGCAACTCGACCGCCTCATCGGGAGTCAGCACGTTGAGCACATGATGGTGGGCATTGTCCAGTGACAGCGGCAGCCGGCTGGTGATCATCACCGCGCAGGTGGGGCTGCCCGGAATCAGCAGCCGGATCTGAGCGGTGTCGTAGGCATTGTCAAGGATGATCAGCATGCGTTTGTCGTGCGTGCGTGTCCGGTAGTGGGCCGCTGCCTCCTCGACGTCGAGAGGGATCGCCGATCCGTCCATGCCGAGGGCGCGCAGGAGCCGGCCGAGGGCGTCGATCGGTTTCAGGGGTTTGGCGTCAGGGGTGGTGCCTTGGAGGTTCAGGTAGAGCTGCCCGTCAGGGAACCAGTTGGAGACCTGGTGGCAGAAATGGATCGCGAGGGCGGACTTGCCGATTCCGCCGGCTCCGCTGATCGCGGAGATCGCCACTGCGTCACCGGCTTCCAGCAGATCGGCGCGCAGCCGCACCAGCTTCTGGGCACGGCCGGTGAACACGGCCAGATCCGCGGGAAGCTGAGCCGGGACGGGAGCGACGCCCGAGCGGGTTGCCGTGTCCGGGGCAGGCGCCGCGAGGGCGGGTTCTTCGGTGAGGATGGACTGATGAAGGTCGCGGAGATGCTGACCGGGGTCGACCCCGAGTTCCTGGGCCAGCAACCGCGCGCCTTGGTGGTACGCCTCGAGGGCCTCCGCCTGCCGTCCAGACCGATACAGGGCCAGCATGAGCTGAGCTCGGAACCGTTCCCGCATCGGATGCTCGGCGACCAGTTTGGTCAGCTCGGCGGTCAATCCGTCGTGATGTCCGCGTGCCAGATCAGCGTCGATGCGCTGTTCGATGACGGACAGGCGCCGTTCGGACAGCCGGGCGGCCTCTTCACCCACCATCGGGTGATCACACAGTTCGCCGAAAGCGGGTCCTCGCCAGAGCGCCAGCGCTTCGGTGGACAAGCGAGCTGCGGCGTCGGCATCACCTTGCTGCCCGGCCTGGTGTCCTTTTTCTGCCAGGAATTCAAACTGATCCAGATCGGTTTCGCCAGGTTTCAGCAGCAGCCGATATCCCCCAGGACAGGCTTCGATGCAGTCCCCCGCCCGCTTGCGGAGCTTGGAAATGTAGGAGCGGAGGTTTGCCATGGCCGAGGTGGGCGGATCGTCGCCCCACAGCGCGTCAATGAGCCGATCGGCTGAGACGGCCTTACCCCGATGACACACCAGAACTCCGAGGGCGAGCCGCTGCTTGGCGGACCTGATCACGTCGGTTTCGCCCGCGTCCACCAGCCGGATCTCTCCCAGTACGCAGACCCTGACCGGCACCTTGACCCCCGATCTTCCTAGACTACCGCTACTCTACTGCCGCCGCCCATGCACATCCCGCCAGATCGGCTGGAGTCGCCGCCTCCCACGGCGCCCGGCTTGCGACCGTTCACCGGACCCCACGCCGACCGCTGACCCACCTCCAGGCCGGCGTCGAACTGCTCATCGACCATGATTACTGGCTGCGCCGGGCTGACTTCACCGACGCGTTCATCACCATCGACTACAGCGTGGCCAGCGCGAGAGCGTTCATCGACTGGCCGGAGGCGATCGCGGCCCTGACCGCCGGGCGGCTGCCGTGCAGCGGCGGCGAGCGGCGGATACTGCTGATCGCGGCGAGCATCGCCAGGGCCGTCCCGGTCGACCTGTCCGACGCGCTGACCGGGCTGGACCGCGCCAACATCGGCTTGGTCGCCGCCACGGTGCTGCGCGCGTGTGGCCTGCAGGATCAGATGATCCCACCACAGCTCGACATCCCGTCGCACCATCGAGGAGCACAGCAGCGATGAAGTGGAACCTGCGCCTGGCCGCGGCCAACCGCGGCATCTGGAAGGCCAGCGAGTTGCACCGCATGCTCGCTGGCCGCGGCATGACCATCAGGGCGGGGAAGATGTCGGGCTTGTGGTCCGGGCAGCCCAACAGCGTCCGCCTGGACGAACTGGATGTGATCTGCGCCGTGCTCGGCTGCGGCATCGAGGAACTCCTGCAACCCAAACCGCAGACAGTTCCCCAGCCCAAGCCCGACACTGGCCAGCAGGGCACCGCCGTCGGAGAGGCGCGCCCGGTGTGCGCCGCCGGCTCATCGGCGTTCCCGCCCGCATAGCCCGACACGGCCGCCGCCACGTGGTCGTCCACCTGTCCCGGTACTGGCCCTGGCAATACGCATGGGCCAACGCCTTCCACGCAACCCACCACCAGCCCACGCGGCATGACCCGCCAAAACCCCAGGTCACCGCTCCACTCGATGACCCTCGCCGGTCACCCGCGCCGCTCCAGCGCCCACCTCCGCCCCCGCCCCGCACCCATGGACAAGCCGCGAACGGCGCGCGGCGGTATCCTCACGCCGGAAACCAGGCTCCCACCCGGGGACACGCTCCTCATCGAGCAATTCGACCAGAACATGATCAGGAGAAATCACGCGGTGGATCAGGGCTAAGTGCCTTCTACGCCCGCTATCGCGTGCTCCCCGATCCAACCCCGAAGGAGGACTACGAGATAAGCCCGGCAACGCCTTCTACGTGAGGATCAAGGACGGCGCACCACCCACGCCTTCTTCGTAAAGAACGAAGCAAGCCATGTACTAACCCACCGTTCAGAAGGGGGCGTCCCACAGGATGCTCCCTCCTCCGAGAGGCCGCCATGCAATCACGGACCTACCTGCACGACCTTCTGGTCTCCACCCTCTTCACCGACGGGCTCGACAGCGACATGGACCTGTGGGCACTGGGTTTCACCGCCATCTGGGTCAAGGGGGCAGGCCTCGACACCCTCGCCCGAACCTTCGGCATGGACCCCGCCACCAGAACCCCATGTCACCTGAGCGAGATCCTCGACCACGCCATCGACGACGGATCTCGCTGGGTGGGCGAGGTCAACGACTGGACCGGCATCGTACCGGCGCAGGCCGACCGCGAAGTCGTGCGCTCCATCGCCGAAGACGGCCGCCAGGCCCTTGGCTTCAGCATGGACATCAACGCTTACTTCATCTACGCCCGCGACCGGCGCATGATCGTCTCCTTCGACCCCTCTTCGCCGGCTGAGCGGTACGGCGAGGACCCGCACGCGCTCGATCACCTGATGGACGGGCTGCGCTTCCAGATCATCACCGAAGCCGGCTTTAATCCGTAGGTGGCCTCGGCCGCCTCGTGATGGAGTTCGGGCTGGGAGGGTCGTGGCAGACAACCGTGGTGAGGCCATGCGCAACGCCTTCGACACGCTCGTTGATGAGATGGGCCTCATCATCGAGCCGGTAACACCCCATCAGGTGAGGATCGCGCGCCGGGCGTACCAGACCTATGGCAAGGGCAACAATTCCAAGGCCAAGCTCAACATGGGCGACTGCTTCGCCTACGCCCTCGCCAAAGACCTCGACCAGCCCCTGCTCTTCAAAGGCGAAGACTTCCCACACACCGACATCACTCCTGCACAGCCCTGACAGTCCAGCATTCCCTCTGCCCAAATGTGATCACCAGGATTTCCTCGCAGGAGTATCGTGTGCTTCTGTGACTCGCCGCCCCCCTGATGATCATCTGGATGAACTGATCGAGCAGGCGATCGTGGACGCCTACGACGATGAAGAGCAGCTCTCCGGCTTCCATGTGATGATCGGCGACAACCTAGCGGTGCCGTTCGAAACCACCGTGCTCGGCCTGCAGGTCACCGTCACCGCGATCGACTTCCTGGTCGGGAGTGGCATCGTGGCGATCTGCCGCCATGGCGAGCACAAGCAGGCAATCGGCATCCTCGATCTGCCACTGCCAGACCCGCCACCGGCCGGAGCCGAATGGATCCATGCCTTCCGCCGCTGGGCCAGGTGAAAGCATGAGCGAATACCAGTACTACGAGTTCCTGGCCATCGACCGGCCACTCACCAGCCAGCAGCAGGCCGAGGTGCGCGCCCTGTCCACCCGGGCGCACATCACCGCCACCAGCTTCACCAACGAATACCACTGGGGAGACTTCCGCGGCGACCCGTCCCGCATGATGGAGCGTTACTACGACGCCCACCTGTACCTGGCCAACTGGGGCACCCACCGCATCATGCTGCGCCTGCCCAAGGCCGTGCTCGACCTCAAGCAGGCAGAACGCTACTGCGTGGGCGAGCAGGTCAGCGCCTGGACCAGCGGCGGACACCTCGTCCTCGACTCCACCAGCGAGGCGGAGGAGGAGTACTGGGAGGACGACGTCGAACGCTCGCTGTCGGCGATCGTCGGCATCCGCGCCGAGCTGGCCGCCGGTGACCTGCGGCCGCTCTATCTGGCCTGGCTGTCGGCGTACGGGGCGTGGGAGCGCGACGAGGACGCCTTCGACTACGAGGAAGAGGACGAACTGGAGCCGCCCGTCCCGCCGGGACTGGGCTCGCTCACCGCACCGCAACGGGCCCTGGCCGACTTCCTCCGCCTGGACGACGACCTGCTCGCGGCAGCCGCCGAGGTCAGCCGGGCGGTGCAGCCCGTCCAGCATGACCGGCAGGCCCTGGCCGCCTGGATCGGCGCTCTGCCCGCCAAGCGCAAGGACGAACTGCTGCTGCGGGTGGCCGAGGAAGACGGCGCGAAGGTTCGGTGGGAACTGCTGCGTGAGTTCGGCGGCGGAATCACCGGCCAGGAGGTGGAGACGGGGCGGACGGTCGCCCAACTGCTGGACGCCGCCGTCGCCCGCCGCCACGCTCGCGAGCAGCAGGAGTCGGCCCGGCACACCGAAGAACAAGCCCGCCGGGAACAGGAGCGACGCCAGGCCAGGGAACTGCGCCTGAACCGGCTCGCCCAGGATCTCGACGCCGCGTGGGACGTGGTGGAGACCTCCATCGGCACCAAGAAGCCCCGCGAATACGACCTGGCCCTCGAACTCCTGCGCGACCTGCACGCCCTGGCCCTCCGCGACGAGCACACCGGCGCCTTCACCGAGCGCCTCACCCACCTCCGGGAACGACACCAGGGCAAGCGCAGCCTCATCAAGCGACTCGACGACGCGGGCCTCACAGCCGAGTAACCGGCGATTCCATGCCTGGTGACCAGCAGTCCGCACCACCGAGATTCACGTAGCCAAACTGCCCGGGCAGTCGAGAAGTGCGCATAGTCAAGGGATGCCAACCATTGCACGGTTGCTCGTTGGATGCTTATCGGCGCCTGATACGGCATAACACCGGGCGGCATTCTCGGACATTTTGAGTGCGGGCAACGCATGACATCGCGATACAAGAGAACACGATTCGATAGTGGTCGATATTGAGAACTGCGACTTTTAATCCGTAGGTGCGCTAACTTCCCCCAGGCATCGTCGCTCGCATCCTGCAGGCCACTCTGGTCGTTTCCCCTCAGGGTTGAGGCTGCCTACCTGTAGCGCGTCAAAACTCGCGCATGGGGTCTGATCTGGGGTTTCCACCAGTCGAGCTAGGCTGCTCGGCGGTACTCGTTGATCGCTCCTCCAAGTATCTTGTGGCGTTCGATCCGGCCTTGCATCGGCACCACAGGCTCACCTTGATCGGGTGGCCGTTGTCCACGAGCTTTATGCGGCCGATGCGCGTTGTAGTGATCGAGATATTCGTTCAGAACCGAACGCAGGTGACGTTCGCCGTAGATCAGCATGCGGTCGGTGCACTCGGCGCGCACCGTCCGGATCCAGCGCTCGGCATAGCAGTTCGCCCTAGGTGCCCGCGGCGGAGTCTTCAGCACCGTGATGCCCACAGCGGCGAACACCTCATCGAAAACGGCGGTGAACTTGGCGTCCCGATCGCGGATGAGGAAGCGGAACGACCCTGCTCGCTCGCCGAGGTCGATCAGGAGATTGCGGGCCTGCTGAGCGGTCCACGCACCGGTGGGGTGGCTGGTCACACCCAGGACGTGGACGCGTCGCGTGCGAACCTCCATCACGAACAACACGTACAAGCGCTTCAGAAAGATCGTGTCAATATGGAAGAAATCGCAAGCCAGAAGGCCTTCGGCTTGTGACCGCAAGAAGGTCCGCCAGGAAGTATCAAGATGTCGGGGCGCCGGTCCGATACGGCGCGAACGCAGGACGCGCCGCACAGTCGCCTCGCTGACCTGAAAGCCAAGCCGCGCCAACTCCCCGTGCACCCGTCGATGGCCCCATCCGGGGTTCTCCCGCGCCAAACGAATGATCAGGTCCCGAAGCTCCGGAGGCGTTCCTGGACGCCCGGGCCGATGCGGGTAGGTCCATACCCGTCGCAGCAGACGACGATGCCATGCCAGCAACGTTGCCGGGGTGACCAGACGATGGGCGCGCAGGACCGCCGGCAACCATCGGGCCAGCGCCGCGAGAACGGCCCGATCGGCCCAGTCCGGCTTCGGGCGTCCGACCCGACGCCGCAGAACCGCCACCTCGTGACGCAACACCATAATTTCCGCGTCCTTCGACGCTTGACTGCGGCCCAGCAACATCAGCCAGCCGAACACCCCGTGATCAGATAGAGCAGGCGAACAAGCACAAGACGCGATCTTGTCTGCGGATACGGATCCCGTCAAACCACAGGTCAGAGCCATCGTGGCCGCGTTTTGACGCGGTACAAGATGCCCAGGTGGGCGGGTCCGGCGACGTCGGGGGGTGCGTTGGTGATCCCGTAGGCCACCTCCTTGCTGACCCCTGGCCCGCCGATTTCGGCGACTTGCCGCACGATCCGGAAGACCTGGGCTGCATGGGGGAAGTCGATCGCGTCGGCCGCGGCGGTGCGGATGGTGCGGCGTTCGCGGCGGCCGTGCCCCTTGTCTAGGTCGGTGTGTCCGGTCGCGGCCCGCTCGTGTGCGGCATCAGTGCCGCCGGCCAGGGCCAGCATCGCCGCCGCCAGCGCTTTCAGCTGATTCTCCTTCAAGATCATGACGTAGTAGAGGCCGAGGTCCTCGCTGAGATGCCGAGCCGTCTCACGGACGGTATGGAGCGCATCGACGGTGACGACCGCGATATCGCCGCAGGCCAGAGCATCGAGCAGCAGCGGCGCCAGCTCAGGGACCTCGCTGGTCTTGTCGGCGATCCGCCGCTGGCCCAAGACCACCCCACGGGTGTGATGCAGCAGCGACAGCAACTGCGGCCCGTGCTCCTCGCCGTGGCGGGCTCCCCGAAGGGCCTTGCCGTCGGCGGCCCCGCCAGCCAGCACCCCCGCTGGATCCGGCCGCTGTCGTGCCCGCTGCCGAGCCCGGCGCGTCTCGCGTTCCACGCCCATGCCCACCCACAGATGCACTGCAACGTCCTCGATCTCTGCTGTCTCCGCACACCGCTCGGATGCCTGGCCCTCGCCGGACTCGCCGATCGCGGCCTGCCCGCCCAGATAGCGGCAGGTTTGCCGGTCCAGCTCGTCACCATCGACCCCGGCCAGTACCCGGCGCAGGGTCCGCTCGCTGGGTGCTCGGTGCAACCCGGTCCACGGGTCACGTCAGCACCCCAGCACCGCCAGCAGTTCCTGCGGGGCGTCGTCAGCCCAGTGGCTGATGCCCGTCACGGTGTTCCCGCCCACCGTCGCCGTGCCGTACGTGGCCACCGCCAAATCGATTCCAGCGAGTGCAGCGTGTTGTACACCGCCCGGGAGTCATGCACCGCCCGAAACCGGGCCATAAGTCCACCGCCGACACCGTTCGACTGTGCCACCTCGGCGAACATGCCCTCCTCGGCGGGGCGGTGCGGCAATGATAGGGCAGCAGTGGGCACGGTTCCTCCCGCAGATCTTCGGTGTGGAAACCTCGATCTTGAGGAATCGTGCCCCTTCTCACGCCTGGAATGGGCCAGTTTTTACCCATGGCGACACCCGCGTTCGCCCGTGCATCGTGTGCCCAACCCCATCAAATCCACAACATGCCGGGGCCGTGCCCGACACCTGTCAGTATGACCCTCCGGCCCCTTTTCAGACACTCTCTACCTCAGCAGCGCGGGAGATTTCATCATCGCCGGAGTCAATCGTTTCGCCATCTGTGGAGTTGAGATAATCGGCATAAGGGTCGTGAGGCAAGGGGCGAGGAAAGCTCTATCAACTGCCACCTAGGTCTAGGAGAGGGCGGTCATGGAGAGAAACAAGTCTCGAAAAGAAGAGGCCGATCCCTGACCCTCCACTCGAATAATCATAAGAGATTTGCCTCAGCCATCGATCCGGCCAGGCCACGCCATCCGGCCTATCGATTTTGAACCGCAAGATAGTGTCAGCCATATCGAGGGCTCTGCCTCGATACTCCTCATGACCAGTGAAGCGAAACATGTCGAGCATGAATTCTGCTATGCCTGTTAGTCCGCTAAAAAGGCCGGGGTTCACCGTGTACTTGATGAAGGCGTCATCCGCGATCCGCTGAGCGACACTCAAGTATTTGTCGATTCCGAGAAATCGAAAGAAACGAATCGCTACGCTCCCGACTCCCGCACTGCCTTGCATCCAGTAAGGTCGAACAAGATTATCGCCCTCAAATCGACTCCAAAGCCAGCCAACATCACTTTCAAACCTATTGGCCAAGTCATACTCTAGCGCCTGAATCGCTGCATTGCAGAAGTCTGCCCTGTCTGTCGCACGATAGAGGTACAACAAGAAAAGACCGATTCCACTTGCGCCGTACCCAAAGCCGTAGTGAATTCGTCCATCGCTATTACAGGGCCAGAAGCACGTCTCACCTTCTTGCTGCGCTGCCTGAAGAATATGTTCGCCACAACGAACAGCCCAGTCCAAGTAGTTCTGCTTCTCCGTCTGACTATATAGATGCAGGCTCGCAATCCCCCAGCCGGCAGCCCCCAGGAAGACGTTGGATTCCTCGTACAAAAGTGGGGATTGATAGAGAACATCCATGGCCTCTTCAGCCTCCTCGGGCATGCCCACCTCATGAAACGTTGAGGCGATGCCCGCGAGCCCAATATATAGACCAGGTGGATAGTCGTCCACACTGATCCGTCTGTTCTTCATCCAGACGCTAATATCATCCGGAAACTCGAGCAGTGCGCCGGAAAAACGAAGGAACAGAGCCGGGCCACAAGCGCCATAGGCAAGACTCAGAGGATTCGTCGTGAAGACGAGCTCTTGAGCCGGCCAAAGCCGGTCAGTGCGCGCATACTCTGCGGCTTGCGCCATATGTCCAGCAGTCTTCTTCAGAGTATCCTCGACCTCGGCTTCGAGACGAGATGCCGCAGCCTCATTAATTAGCGAACTTTCAGAAGTTTCTTTTATTTCCCCCGAATTCTTCATAGAGCCTCCACTCACCGTGACAACTAAAGACGACTGAACAGTTTCCATTTGGTGTAGAGGTCAAACCCGCACCCTCCACCAAGTTGTTGGCGCATTACCAGCCTAATGCGTGACCTTTACCATACATCGAAAATGTTTAATCTGAACACCTCCAAACTAAATACGTAGCACACGAACTAATTCACAGTCTAGATCATCGCTTTGGTGTTTGCGCTGCTGAGCCCACGGGTACCGTAACACCTGGAGACGGAGGAGTCCTTAACATTCGGTTCGATCTGCAAGGGCGCGATTGGCCTTGCCTGTATAGCGGCAAGCGACAGTAACGATCCGCCTTCCCGCTCACGCGAAAAATCCAGTCTCCCCAGAAGGAGGGACCATGCCCGAAGAAGAGCTGAGTTCACGAATCGGAAACATCGAGCGTGTCCTAGGCCTGCAAAGGTTGAGTGCCGAAGGCGGCGAGGACATTCTTCCGATGGGCAACAGCGGAGCTTCAGACCACTGCGGTAACAGTGCTTACAGCAACCACTGTCTGGAGGCGCAAAAGTAGCGACTCCACCGCAAGGACAGATGGGAAAGCAAGCCGTAACTCCAGAGCGCGCTCACGCGAAAAATCAGTCATCCCAGAAGGAGCAGCCATGCCCGAAGAAGAGCTGAGTTCACGAATCGGAAACATCGAGCGTGTCCTAGGCCTGCAAAGGTTGAGTGCCGAAGGCGGCGAGGACATTCTTCCGATGGGCAACAGCGGAGCTTCAGACCACTG
>NZ_JADOGI010000131.1:27989-29908 GCF_015645445.1 Nonomuraea cypriaca
CGGTAACAGCACTATCAGCAACCACTGTCTGGAGGCGCAAAAGTAGCGACTCCACCGCAAGGACAGATGGGAAGCTATCCAGAACTCCGGAGCGCGGGCGGATCTCTATAGACGGCGGGACCGCCCGCCTTCATGAAAGGCTCAAGTCGTCCATGCATGACATGACTTTTCAAGTGGAATCTTACCTTTATGAAACCCTTTCTGTTCGGCCTCTCTCCAATGAATACACGGATCAACTCCAAAGGCTTCTGCCAGCCTCATGGACCCATAGGCGAAATGATATATGGGTCCATGCGCTATCTCCTACGAGTAAAATCGTTGCGGAAACTCCAATTCGCCAGGGATTCAAGATCCACGTTTCGGCATCGTTGTCATACGCCTGTGCAGTGCTCGATGTTGTCATTCCAGCATGCGTTGAATATGGTATCGATTTCAAAATAGTGGGGGATCCTACTTTGCATAGCATGCTTAATTCTAAGCGTCAAGCGCGCGGATCCTCTGGCAAATTTATGACCATATACCCTCCGAGCGAGGAGCTTTTTATAGAGCTCATTGAGCTGCTGTATCAGCAGACGAAGTATGAAGCGTTCGCCGGCCCGCGCATTTTGTCCGACCGGCAATATAAAGACAGCAACATTCTTTTTTATCGGTATGGAGGTTTTCTATCTTACCGAACGGTAAACATTGACGGAACTCATACTTTGTCTATTGTCTCACCTGGCGGCGAGAACGTTCCCGATCGGCGGCTACCTTACTTCGATTTGCCTGACTGGGTCCAAGATCCATTTTGCGAGAGACAAAAATCGATTGTGGACGATAGTCAGGAAGTTCTTCTGCGAGATCGGTATCTCATCGAGAAAGCAATTGGCTTCTCCAATGCGGGTGGTGTTTATCGTGGTGTCGATCTAGACACCGGTAGGGCTATCCTGGCGAAAGAGGCACGCCCTTTTGTCAATCAATGGCTTGTCGGTGATCACAGCTGGGACGCAGTAGATCTGCTGAAGCGCGAATACCACTTCTTGCGACTCCTGAAAAGTTCTCCTTACGTGCCCAATGCTGTCGATCTCTTCGAGGATGGCGGCCATTTCTTTCTAATAGAAGAGCTGCTCGACGGCATCGACCTGCGTACATACTGGGCGCGAAATGATGTAGTCTTTGCTCCCTATGTTCGACGCCCTGGAAGAATCCAGCAATGGCTTCCGGTCTTCAAAAATACCGCCATAACTCTGATTCGTGCCGTAGCGGACGTACACGGGCGCGGCATCTTGCTCGGGGATTTGTCGCCGAACAATATTATAATCAATCCTGAGACGCTCCAGATGTGGCTCGTAGATTTCGAAAGCGCTGTGACATCCGATGATGATCCAGAAATCATGCAATACGCCTCATCGTGGGGAACTCCGGGTTTTGTGGCTCCGATGCGAGCCACCCGTATGGTGCCTGCTGTCGAGGACGATCTGTACTCCGTAGCAATGATTCTCTGTAGCGCAGTCGCTCCGGTCAATCCATTGTTTACGCTCAACCCGAACGCCCGTGACAATTTCCTTGATATGTTCATTGGCCTAGGTGTTCCATTGGAGGTCAAAAGCATTATTTTCCATCTTATAGAGGGTGACGCGAACGAAGCCGAAGCCATTCTCCTTAAATGGGAACTTTGAATTTCTAATGCTGCTTGTCCCGGCTACACAGGTTGAATGCGTAGAGTCTACGAGTCGTGACGGATCGCGTCTGGTGCGGCACGACCGTGGTATGCGGTACGGGCAACAGGGCGGATACACGCCTGCTGAGCAGTAGGCATTCAGTAGCTCTCGATCTTGCTGGCGTGAGGGCTGTCCGCGAGGTGCGATGATCTTTGGGTGCCGAAGACCCCGGAGCGCCGTCCGTCGTATGACGAGCTGGCATCGCTGGTGGTCCGGCAG
>NZ_JADOGI010000132.1 GCF_015645445.1 Nonomuraea cypriaca
GATCCGCGGCTGTCACCGCGCCTGCGTATTCCTGAGGCTGGGGCATGACGATACGGTCACACACCCCAGCCATCTCACGCTGAGAAACCGGACGATCGCTGAACGCGATCTAGGCATGTAGTACTAGTCCGCGGCGGCTCGAGCCTCTAATCGCGTCATATCGAATGCGTACGCGACACGCATTCATTCCGCGTGTCATCATGCGCGCATGATCGAATCGCCGCTCCACCCGCCGCTCGCGGTGGAGGAGCCGGGCAGAAGAATCGTGCTGGCCGGTCTGGTCGGCATCATTCTTCCCATCGGTCTCCTGGCGTGGGTGTGGCTGTGGCTGATGGTCAACCTCTTTCCCGAACGGTGCGGGCATTTCGGATGTTTCGGCTATCTCTTTCAGGCGTGGGAGATCGGGCGCTGGGTCGCGGCCTTACTCGCCTGGCCGTTGCTCTATCTGCTGCGCGTACGTCCGGCCTGGCCCGTCGCCATGCTGGCCGCCTTTTTCCTGTCGGCGCTCTGGTCGCTCGGCGAAGCGCTGTTCACCCGGCGCTTCGGCGTCTCCCTCACCCTCATCCTCTACAGCGGAGTCATCGCGTTTCCGCTCGCCGCCCGGATGGCGATGCCGCGCGTTTCCCACCGGCTGCTCATCTGGGTCATCGGGCTGTTCTTGGCGCTTCACACGTACGCCATCCTGCTTCACGAGTGACGCGAAAGCCCCGCGTGTTCACTCCGCCGTTCGCCGCGCGAAGAACACGAATTCCCGGCCCGGCCGGTCCGGCGCGTCGCGGACCTCGTCCACGGAGTATCCGTGCGCGACCAGCGCCGCCTCGACCTCGTCCCGCTCGCGGAAACGAAGCGTCGAGTAGGACGTCAGGACCTCCCCGTCCGCGCCGAACACCCACGTCCCCCTGAACGTCACCAGCGGCCCGTCCACGTCGATCAACTCGACCCAGTTCTCGACCGCCCCGACCCCCTCGATCCTGGCCGGCTTGTACGACCCCGAGCGGTTCCACTCCCGCCAGGCGCGGCGCGCCGGATCACGGGTCTCGAACACGAGATGCCCGCCGGGCCGCAACGCCGCATGGATCCCGCGCAACGTGCCGTCCCAGTCTCCCGGGTCGATGATCGCCTGAGCCACGTTCGCCGTCATGGTCGCGAGGTCGGCCCGCATCGGGGGCAGGGTCGTCGCGTCACCGAGGATCCAGCGCACGCGCTCGCTGCCCGGCTTGGCCCGCGCGACATCGAGCGAACCCTTGGCCGGCTCGACCCCGGTCACCTCGATGCCGCGATCGGCCAGGAGCAACGCGAACGTGCCCGTCCCGCAACCCACGTCCAGCACGTCACGCGCGCCGAGTTCGCCGGCGATGGCGAGGTAGACGTCCAGGTCGCCGCGGTCGGGGTCGAGGGCGTCGTAGACCGCGGCCAGCCGCGGGTGCTCGAAGATGTCGTCAGGCATGCGCAGAAAGATACGCCCGTCTGGCACGGGGTTCGACAGAAAAGGCGGGCCTTGCCGAGGTGCCGACCGGCGGCTAGGGTTCGAGTCAACTCTTAGGAAACTTTCCTATAAAAGTGAGGGGTGATCGGGTGACCCGGCAACGTACTCTGGCCGCTCTCGTGGCGGCTGCCGTGGTGGGTGCACTGGCCATGGTGTTACCGATGGCGAGTGCGTCGGCCGCCGCCTGCGCCGGGGCGTGGAACTCCACGGCCGTCTACACCGGTGGCGCGACGGTCTCGTACAACGGTCACAACTGGACGGCCAGGTGGTGGACCCAGAACGAGCGGCCGGGCGGCCCCGAGGTCTGGACCGACAACGGGACCTGCGGCGGAAGCGACGGCGGCGGCACGACGCCGGACTGCGACCACCCGAACTGGCAGGCCGGTACGTTCTACGCCGCCGGCTCCATCGTCAGGTTCTCCGACGGCAAGCTCTACCGGGCCGAACACGACAACCCGGGCTACGACCCGACGATCAGCACGTGGTACTGGGAGCCGTACACCTGCGGCGGCGGTTCGACGACGCCCCCGCCCACCACCGGTGGGTTCGTGGTCAGCCAGGCGCAGTTCAACCAGATGTTCCCGAACCGGAACTCGTTCTACACCTACAACGGCCTGACCGCCGCGCTCAGCGCGTACCCGGGGTTCGCGAAGACGGGCAGCGACACGGTCAGGAAGCAGGAAGCGGCGGCGTTCCTGGCGAACGTCGGCCACGAGACCGGCGGTCTCGTCCACATCGTCGAGCAGAACACCGCGAACTACCCGCACTACTGCGAGCCGAGCCGCCCGTACGGGTGCCCCGCCGGGCAGGCCGCCTACTACGGTCGCGGCCCGATCCAGCTGAGCTGGAACTACAACTACAAGGCGGCCGGTGACGCGCTCGGCATCGACCTGCTGCGCAACCCCAACCTCGTGCAGAACGACGCGGCGATCGCCTGGAAGACCGGCCTGTGGTACTGGAACACCCAGACCGGCCCCGGCACCATGACCCCGCACAACGCCATGGTCAACGGCGCCGGATTCGGTGAGACCATCCGCAGCATCAACGGCGGCCTGGAGTGCAACGGCGGCAATCCGGGCCAGGTACAGAGCCGGATCGCCAGCTACCAGCGGTTCGTCCAGATCCTCGGGACCACTCCCGGCGGCAACCTGACCTGCTGACCGCGACCCCACCCGCCTCCGGCTTCGGCTCAGCGGAGGCGGGTGTAGGTCGGCTCGAAGCCGAGATCCCAGGTCATCCCGTCGGCCAGGGTCGCCGCCACGACGACGCGGGCGTCATGAGCGGCGCGGATCCCACCGGAAGTACTTCCTGGCGGACCACAGGCCGACGCCGATCCAGAGCAGCCCGATCCCGAGCCCCGTGGCGGACACCTGGAAACCCTCGAGGAAGCCGACCACCGGCGCGGCGTCGTGGCCGAAGTCGCGGCCCAGGTACGCGGTGCGCATCATGGTCACGATCGGGGTCAGCGGCAGCAGCTCGGCGACCCGCTGCCCCCAGTCGGGCAGGACCGACAGCGGGAACATCATCCCCGCGCCCAGCAGGCTGCCGAACAACACCGGCAGCGCCACGAGCTGCGCCACCTCGTAGTTGGGGATGAGCCCTGCGGTCCCGATCGCCAGCGCCGCGAACACGGCGGCCCCGAGCAGGAACGCCACCAGCATCAGCGGGATGTTACGCGGTAGCGGTGCCCCCGTGACCGCCATCGCGTACGCCAGGATGAGCGCGCCCTGCACGGCCCCGATCAGGGTGGCGTGCACCACGTCACCCGCGAAGAGAGCGCTGGTGGGCAGCGCGCTGCCGCGCAGCCGCTTGTAGACGCGCTCCTCCCGCCGCACGACGATGCTCGCGCTGATCGTCATGTACGAGAACGGAAAGACCACCGCCAGCGCCCCCACCGCGCCGAACACCGACGCCGGCACACCGCCCACGGTGCCGCCGGAGGCCGGGCCCGCGGGTCTCGACGGTGTACGCGTCGCCGTCCAGCCTGATCGTGCGCCGATCCTGGCCGACGTCGTACGGGAGGTCGCCGGGCTGTACGGCGGCCAGCCGGAACGTGATGCGGGTGCCCCGCTCGCCGAGCACGTCGGCGAGCGTGCCCTCGGTGACGATCCGGCCCTCGTGCATGATCGCCAGGCGGTGCGCGAGATGCTGGGCCTCGTCCAGGTAATGGGTGGTGAGCAGGACCGTGGTGCCCTCCTCGACCATGCCCCTGATCAGCGACCACACGTTGCGCCGCGCCTCCGGGTCCAGGCCAGTGGTCGGCTCGTCGAGGAACAGCACCTCGGGACGTCCCAGCACGGCCAGCGCCAGGTCGAGCCGCCGCTTCTCACCTCCGGAGAGCCCGCCCACGCGTACGCGCTCGCGGTGCGCGAGCCCCACCCGCTCCAGCGCCGCGCCCCGCTCCATGGCCCGCGGGGTCCAGCGGCGCCAGGCGTCGACGGTCTCGGCGACGGTGAGGTCCTTGTAGAAGCCGGCCTCCTGGAGCACGATGCCCATCCGGTGGCGTACCTCGGCCCGCTGGGCGAAGGGGTCGTGGCCGAGTACGCGCACCTGGCCCTCGGTCGGGGCGTGGTAGCCCTCAAGCACGTCGAGCGTCGTCGTCTTGCCTGCTCCGTTGGTGCCGAGGAGGGCGTACAGTTCACCGCGGCCGACCTCGAAGGCTATGCCGCGGACCGCCTCGAAGTCGTCGTACCTCTGGTGCAGGTTTCGCACCTCGATCGCACTCGTGTTCACGAGGCTTACTGTGCAGGTACGAGGGCATTGTCCGGCAGTGCCGGGTCTCAGCTAGTGTTCGTGAGTTTCACCCGGGTTGCCGGTGACATTTGTCACCCGGTCAGTCGAGGATCCTCTCGATCAGGTTCGTGACGTTCAAGGCCTCGATGAGCGGCGTGGCCGCCGGGCCCTGGTTCACCGAGACGCACGCCGTGCCGACCAGGAGCGGGGCCAGCAGCTGCCCGGCCCCCATGTCGTCGAGCGGCGACCCTTCGGCCCGTACGCAGACCGGCCTGCCCGCGGTGATCGTCTCGAGCAACCGGACGACGTCGGTGGTGTCGGTGACGTCGACGGCGTCGGTGATGTCGGTGATGTCGGTGATGTCGGTGATGTCGGTGGCGTCGGCGGGAAGGGTGGGGGTCGCCGTCGCGGCGCCGGCACTCGTGGTGGCATCGGAGCACGCCCGTATCTCCTGGGTGAGCGCTTCGAACCACCGCTCGGCGAACCCCTCCGTGACCGGAGCACTGCCGCTCGGGGCGGGCGATGTGGTCGGTGATGGGGCCGGCGACGGGACGGCGGCCGTCGACACGGTGTCGCGGGTGGCCTCTTCGATGAGGTCCGCCACGATGTCGGCGTCGATGTTGCCGGTCAGGGGCGGCGGCGGTGACATGTCGAAGCTGAAGTAGTCGTTGTAGCCGCACGTTGGCGCGCTGACGGAACTGTCGTCGGCGCCCGCCGGCCAGGCGGCCGTCAGCAGTCCGGCGGAAGTCGCGGTGAATACGGCGGCGATGACGGTAATGGGATGCTTGAACATGATGCCCCCTGCGGATGGTCATTCAGTAAGTGTCCGCAGTGATGATTACCCTTAGTGGTGTTTCACGTACTTCATAGTTAGATCTAGCCCTCTTTACCGGGTACGCCGAAGCCGACTTGTCGGCACACAAGCCGGGCCCTATTGTCACGGCTGTGAAACTTCTCTGGACAGCAACGCTTGCGGGCGCCCTCATGGTGCCTTTAACGGGTACGGCTACCGCATATCCCGTCAAACACCCCAAGCTAATCGATAACGCCCTCTATGCGGCCGGTCGACTGCCCACCACGACCTGCGAAGAGCCGTCGGTCAAGCGCAACGACCGCAAGCGGGCCCGCGCCTATCTCGACGCGGTCGTCGCCTGCCTGGAAACCACCTGGAAACAGCACCTCACCGGCGCCGGCCTGCCGTACGAGCCGATCAAGGTCCGGCACTATGACAGGATTCCCACGAAGTACTGCGGCTTCACCACGGGAAAGGATGATTCGCAGGCCTGGTACTGCCCCGGCAGTCGCACACTGGCCGTCCAGCTCGGCAAGAGCTGGCTCAAGGACCCGTACGACCTGTTCCTGTTCAACACGGCCGCCTCCATGTACGGCTATCACGTACAGAACCTCGTCGGAATTACCGATGCCTACGATGCCATCCCCTATCGGAATAAATCCGAATTGTACGAGCAGGGGAGACGTGAGAGCCTGCAGGCCGAATGCCTCGGCGACGCTTTCCTGAAGAGCGTCTGGCCGATGAAGGGCAGGACCGCCAAGGACTGGAACCACTACCTCAGCGTCATCGAAGGCGACGGACCGGGGGACAAGCGCGAACTCGGCAAGACGGCCACCATCAGGTCCTGGGCCAAGCGCGGCTTCGCCGCCGGCGATCCGGGTTCGTGCGACACCTGGACGGCGTCGTCCTCGAAGGTGGCGTGATCGTCATCTGGTGAACCGCGGCGGTGGTCGCCCGCGGGCGACCACCGTGAGAGGACTGGACATGCGCACACTGCTCGCGTGCTTGTTCGTGAGCTCCAGTCGCTCGAGTGAGCGCTAATATACCAGCGCTGTTACATTCTTGGGAGGAGCCCGGCCCTTGTATCCCGCGATCGAGCCGTACGAGCACGGCATGCTCGACACCGGCGACGGCAACGACATCTACTGGGAGGTCTGCGGCAACCCGGACGGCAAGCCCGCGCTGGTCGTGCACGGAGGCCCTGGATCCGGCTGCAGGCCGGGCGCACGCCGTCCGTTCGACCCGGAGCGCTACCGGATCGTCCTGTTCGACCAGCGCAACTGCGGCCGCAGCCGCCCGCACGCCAGTGACCCCGCGACCGACCTGAGCAGGAACACCACGCAGCACCTCATCGCCGACATGGAACGACTGCGTGAGCGCCTCGGCATCGACAGGTGGCTGCTGCACGGCGGCTCCTGGGGTTCGACGCTGATGCTGGCCTACGCCGAGACCCATCAGGAACGGGTCTCTGAGATGGTCATCGGCGGCGTCACCACCACGCGCCGCTACGAGATCGACTGGCTCTACCGGGGCGTCGGGCGGTTCTTCCCGGAGGAGTGGGAGCGGTTCAAACAGGGCGTGCCACAGGCCGACCGCGACGGCGACCTCTTCGGGATCATCGCGGCGTACTCACGGCTCATGGCCGACCCCGACCCCGAGGTGCGGGTGAAGGCGGCCCACGACTGGACCGCCTACGAGGACGCGGTGATCTCCCTGGAGCCCAACGGCAAGCCGAACGCGTACAGCGACCGGCCTGCCGACGCCCTGCTGGCGTTCACCAGGATCTGCGCACACTACTTCTCGAACGGCGCCTGGCTGGAGGAGGGCGTGCTGCTGCGGGAGGCAGGGAAGCTGGCCGGCATCCCCGGCGTGCTCATCCACGGCCGGCTGGACCTCGGCGGCCCGCTCGACACGCCCTGGCAACTGGCCCAGGCGTGGCCGGACGCCAGGCTGGTCGTCGTGGAGGACTCCGGGCACACCGGCAGCGACACGTTCAGCGACGAGATCGTCTCCGCGCTGGACTCCTTCGCGGCCCGCTGAGCGGGCGCGCCGCCGCGGGGTCACGCCAGCGAGCCCAGCCGGCCAGTCCGATGACCAGCGCCGCGGTCGCCAGCAGGGCGCTCACCCACAGCGGCGAGCGGAAGCCGAGCCCGGCGTCGATCGCGACCCCGCCGAGCCACGGCCCGGCCGCGGCGCCCACGTTGAGCGCCGCCGTCGCGAACGCCCCGCCCAGCGTCGGAGCGCCGGTGGCCGCGTAGAGCACCTGCGAGATCAACGTGGCACCGACGGCGAACGACAGCGTCCCCTGCACGAACACCAGGGCGACGGCCGCCACCGGATGCCCGGCCGTCCAGGCGAAGAGCGCCCAGCCGACCGGCAGGGCCGCTCCGCCGATCATGAGGAGCCGGACGGGCCGCGCGTCGGCGATCCGCCCGCTGAGGGTCACTCCCGCGAACGAGCCGAGCCCGAACAACGCCAGCATGACGGGCATCCAGCCCACCCCGATGCCGGTGACGCCCGTGAGCAGCGGCACGAGGTACGTGAACGCGCAGAAGGTGGCCCCGTTCACCAGGGCCCCGAGGAGCAGGATCACCAGCAGACGGGGTCGGCGCAGCACGCGCGACTCCTGGCGGACGCTCGTACCGGAGTCCGTGGCGGTGCCGGCCGGGACCGACCTCATGACCGCGACGACGGCGGGGACCAGGGCGACGGCCACCGCCCAGAACGCCGCGCGCCACCCCCACATCTCGCCCAGCAGCGCCCCGGCGGGCACGCCGGCGACGCACGCCATGGTGACCCCGCCGAGCAGCACGGAGGTGGCGCGGCCCTTGGCGTCAGGACGGACCATGCCGATGGCGGTCGCCATGGCCACGGCCAGGAACCCGGCGTTGGCCAGCGCCGCGACGACGCGGGTGGCCAGCAGCACGGCGTAGTCGGTGGTGACCGCGCCGACGACGTGGACGGCCAGGAACACGAGCAGGAACGTCAGCAGCGCGCGCCGCCTGGACCAGCGCAGGCTGAACGCGGCCATGAGCGGCGCCCCGGCCACCATCCCCACGGCGAACGCCGAGGTCAGCAGACCCGCGGCGGAGATGGACACGTGCAGGTCGCGCGCGATGCCGGGCACCAGCCCGGACAGCATGAACTCGGACGTCCCCTGGGCGAAGACCGCCAGTCCGAGCAGGTAAACAGCGAAAGGCATGAGAAATCCCGCGACTGTGAATCGACAAGGAAGCGGGCAGGCCGAAGGAGGGGTCCTGCCGCGCGGTGGGACCTGCCGGCGTCGCCGAGGCATGGTCCAGCTCGAACACGACATCCCGATGGCGGTCGCGGACGCTCAGAGAAGGCGCGGGCGACGACGCGAAGGAGCCACCGGACGAGCGGTGGCTAGCGTCTTGACGCTTCGGGGCTGGACACCCGGGCAACGTAGCAAGACCGGACGCGCCCGTCCAATCGATTTCCGGTCGGGGGCCGGTGCGAGGGCGTGTCGGTGGCGATCGGCGTACGCCGGAGCCGAGGATGAGGCCATGACCACGAGGCCACAGGTAGTGATCTTCGACGTGAACGAGACGCTCACGGACATGGAGCCGTTGCGGACCACCTTCGAGGAGGTGGGCCTGCCCGGCGAGCTGATGCGGACCTGGTTCGTGAGCGTGCTGCGGGACGGGCTCGCGCTCACGATCGGAGGCGGCTACGCGGGCTTCGGCGAGATCGGCGCGGACGTCCTCAGGGGGCTCGGCCTGAACGAGAAGGCGATCGGGCACGTGCTGAGCGCGTTCACCGAGCTGGGGGTGCATCCCGACGTGCCCGAGGGCATGCGGTTGCTGCGCGAGGGCGGCATCCGCCTGTTCACCATGACCAACGGCGCGGCGGCCATGACCGAGGACATCCTGCGCCGCGAAGGGCTGCTCGACCTGGTCGAGGCCACCCTGGACGTGAGCGGTCCCCGAGCGTGGAAGCCGGCCCGCGCCGCCTACGCGTACGCCGTCGAGCGCGCCGGCGTACGGCCGGACCAGGCGGCGCTGGTGGCGGTGCACCCGTGGGACATCGACGGCGCCCAGCGCGCGGGCCTGTCGGGGGCGTGGCTGGACCGGCGCGGCACGGCGTACCCGAGGGTGATGAGCGCGCCGCACCTGTCGGCCGTCAGCCTCCCGGCGCTGGCGCGGCTGTGGCTCTGAGCCTCACCCGCCGGCCCGGGTCAGGAAGTCCAGCACGAGCGGGCTCGCCACGTCGCTGAACTCCTCGAAGTACGCGTGCCGCGCCCCCTCGATCAGCCGCAGCTCCGCCGCGGGGATGCGCTCGGCCAACAGCGGGGCGTTGGCGGCCGGGTTGAACACGTCGTCGCTCCCGTGCACGACCAGCGTGGGCGCGGTGATGCGGGGCAGCGCGTCCCAGGAGTCGTGCCCGGCGCTGGCGGCCAGGTGGCGGCGGCGGGCGTACGCGGGCATGGCGGGGTCGCCGACCGTGTGGTACGGCCCGGGGTGGGTGGCCAGCCAGGCGGGGGTGTACATGAGTTCGAGCAGCGCCCGCCCGGCCGCCTCCCGGTCCGGCTGGACCAGCGACCTGCGTACGTCGTTGCTCCGCTCGATCCCGTGGGCGCCGCCCGGCGAGGTGCAGCCGAGCACCAGCGCCTCGACCCGTCCAGGGTGGTCGATCGCCAGCCACTGGGCCACCCGCCCGCCCATCGACGTGCCATAGACGTGCGCCCGCGGCACGTCCAGCTCGTCCAGCACGGCCACGACGTCGGTGGCGAAACCGCGGGTGGTGTACGGCTCGTCGGGTTTGTCGCTGCCGCCCGTGCCGCGGTAGTCCAGCGTGATCGTGAGATGACCGTCGAAGTCCTCGCGTACGGAGTCCCACCAGCGGTGGTCGTTGGCCTGCCCCTGCAGGAGCACGAGAGGCCGCCCGCCGCCGCGGACCTGGTAGGCCAGCTTGACGCCGTCCTGGGTGGTTGCGTATGGCACGCCTACGATGGTGCCGCACGCCGGCCGGCGGACCGGACCCCGGGTCCTCCCGGGAAGAAAAATCCGGGAAGGGTGTCCGGTGCGCCGCCCCGGCTCCGACGTCCCAGGTGAGAGACACCGAAGAGAGGACTCACCGATGAAGTACATGATCCTGTCGTACGCCTCCCAGCGCGACTACGACGTCATGTCGGGCAAGGACTCCGGCGGCCAGGCGAGCTGGAGCGAGGCGGACGTGGCGGCGATGGTCGAGTTCATGACCACGGTCAACCAGGAGCTGGAGGAGTCGGGCGAGCTGGTCGAGACCCGCGCTCTGGCGGCTCCCGTGCACACCAGGCGGCTGGGCTCCAAGGACGGCGTGCCTGTGGTGACCGACGGGCCGTACGCGGAGACCCAGGAGGTCCTGGCCGGTTACTGGATCGTCGACTGCGAGAGCTTCGACCGGGCCACCGAGATCGGCGCCCGGCTGGGGCAGTGCCCGTACCCCGGTGAGGGCTACCCCGACGCCTATGCCGACATCAGGCCCGTCATCGACTCCTCGGCGGACATGGGGTTCTGAGTGCCGGGTGCGGACGAGACCGAGGACCTGCTGCGTGAGCTGGCGCCGCGGGTCCTCGGTGCGCTCGTACGGCGTTACGGGCATTTCGCCATCGCCGAGGACGCCGTACAGGAGGCGTTGCTGGCGGCCGCCACGCAGTGGCCGAAGGAGGGCGTACCCGATGAGCCGCGCGCCTGGCTGGTCACGGTGGCCGCGCGGCGGCTGACCGACCTGCTGCGCAGCGAGCAGGCGCGGCGGCGCAGGGAGGACGCCGTGGCGGCGCGGCGGCTGCCGGACGACTGGCTGGCACCGCCCGCCGACCAGCCGGTGGCCCGAGCTGACGACATAGGGGACGACACGCTCGTGCTGCTGTTCATGTGCTGCCATCCGTCGTTGTCGCCGGCCGCGCAGATCGCGCTCACCCTGCGCGCGGTCGGCGGCCTGACCACGGCGGAGATCTCCCGCGCGTTCCTCGTGCCGGAAGGGACCATGACCCGCCGCATCACCCGCGCCAAGCACCGCATCAGGGACAGCGGCCTGCCGTTCCGCCTGCCGAGCGGGCCCGAGCGGGCCGAGCGGCTCGGCGCGGTGCTGCACGTGCTCTACCTGATCTTCAACGAGGGGTACGCCAGCACGTCGGGGCCGGAGTTGCAGCGGGCGGAGCTGGCGGCCGAGGCGATCAGGCTGGCCCGCATCGTGCACCGGCTGCTGCCCGGCGACGCCGAGGTGACCGGCCTGCTCGCGCTCATGCTGCTCACCGACGCGCGGCGACCGGCCCGTACCGGCCGGGACGGCGCCCTGATCCCGATGGCCGAGCAGGATCGCGGTCTCTGGAACGCCGCCCAGATCGCCGAGGGCGTCGAGCTCGTCACCGGCGCGCTCTCGCGTGGCGCGCTGGGGCCGTACCAGTTGCAGGCGGCGATCGCGGCGGTGCACGACGAGGCGCCGAGCGCGGAGGAGACCGACTGGGCGCAGATCACGGCACTGTACGAGCTGCTGATGCGGATCGCCGACAACCCCATGGTGGCGCTCAACCACACCGTCGCCGTGGCCATGTCCCGAGGCCCACGGGCGGGGCTCGACCGGCTGGAACGCCTCCAGTCGGACGAGCGCGTCGCCGGCGACCACCGCCTGCACGCGGTCCGCGCCCACCTGCTGGAGATGGCCGGCGACCACGCGGCCGCGTGCGCGTCGTACGAGGAGGCGGCCGGGCTCACGACCAGCTTTCCGCAGCAGCGCTACCTGCGCGCACGAGCGGCCCGGCTCAGAGCCTCCCCTGACTCGCCGTGATCGTGTTCCTCGGCTCGCCCGCCGACGGCGACATCACGGGAGAGCCGTTGAAAATCACCGGGCGGAGATGGGAATGTCCGGGGGTCAGGTGTGGTTACATAACTCGTGGTCGGTGTGTCCAGTGTCCCCGGGCCTCAACTATTGCCTTCGCGGACTACCGTTCGGCTGGAGCCGCGTTGTGCGCATCGCCGAGAGGCGACCTGCACACCGGTACGCACGCGTGGAGCGCCCGTCCTCTCCGGAGGGCGGGCGCTCTCGTTGTCTAGACCTTGCCGTAGTACGGATCCGTGACGCCCCCAGGACTGCTCAACGCCTCCGTGTCCACGTGCGTCAGCCTGGCCCCCGCCTGGTAAGCGCTGTCCAGGAACTCCAGCACGGCCATGACCGGATCCCCCATCGCCCGGACGTCGTCGTAGCGCAGGATCGCAAGGTGGCTGCCCCGCGCAGCGATCCACTCGGCCTGCTCCGGGTGCAGCGGCTCCCGCTCCAGCCCCTCGGGCTCAGGCGCGGTGTAGGAGTAGAACGCCGGCCACGGCCGCTCGCTGTCCCCGAACCAGAACCCCGAGCTGATGACCTCCCAGCTGTACGCCTCCCGCGTGACCGGGTCGGTGTCCGGCGAGACCCGCACCACACGCCCGGTGAACCGGGTCACGGCGATGTCGAACGTGTGCCAGAAGTGGTGCACCGGGCTGGTCTTCCCGGCGAAGTCCGCGGCGAAGCGGTCGAGGAGCTGCGCGACCTGGGCCAGGATCCGCCAATACCGGTTGATCAGCACCGGGTCGTAGCGCGCGTGCAGGGTGTCCTCGGCGAACGGCGTCTCGTCCCCCAGGTCGAACGGCACCGCCCAGATCTCCGGCCGGATCCCCAGCCCGGCAAGCGTGTCGAACAGCCGCTCGTGGAACGACGACACCGACCGCCCGATCAGGCTGAACTCCGCGCTGCGCCCGTCGAGCACGTCCACTACCAGGCGGTGGCGTACGAGGTCGAACTCGACGCAGAACAGCGGCTGCTCGCCCAGCCCGCCCATCGGCCGTGTGGTCAGCCCGCGCCCCGTCGGATGGAAGGGCACCTGCCACCAGTGATTGCGCCGGTTGCTCGACGTCAGCCGGATCTTCCCGACGATCTGGGCGAACCGGTGAAAGGTTTCCTTGGTCTCGGACCACTCAGCGAGTGGCATGGCCGGGAACAGCTCCATGACGGCCCCCTCCGGCGTAGAGCTCCTCGGGCAATCATAACTACCCGCCGTATTCGGACAGCTCCCGAGGGCCATGCGCGGGGAGCTCAGCCGGAGCTGACGTACTTCCTGGGACGCAGCGCGTGGGCGCGCAGGGCCGCCAGAGCCGCGAGGTGACCGGCCCGGTCCATCCGCACGACCAGTTCGTCGCTGAACGCCAGCCCCAGCGCCGTGAGCTGGGCGACCAGGTCGGCCACGGGCGCGGCGACGTCCTCCAGGCCCGTGGTGGGATGCCAGCCCTCGCCTCCGACCACCTCCGCGACCTGTTCGAGCAGCTTGGCCGGCGACATCAGCGTGCCGTCGGCGAGCAGCATGAGCGCGGCCTCGCGCGCCGACACCTCGAACTCGTGCTCACCCTTGGCCAGCAGCAGCCGGGTGACCGCCGACCACATGGCCTCGGGCGAGTTGAGCAGCCGCCTGCCGTAGGCGGTGATGGCCAGCTTGGCGCCGTCGCGGCTGATCGCGCCCAGCTCCCGCTCGGCCAGCTCGCGCAGCCTCAAAGCCTCGGGGGAGGGCGCCAGCCGCAGCGGCAGGCTCTCCTCCGAGGCGGCCAGGGCGAGCAGCCGGTGCAGGGCGGGCAGGGGTTGCGGGGCCACGGGAGCGTGCAGGCGCACCTCGAACGGCTGCGCCAGCTCCCGCCTGGCCGGCCCGCGCCCCAGCACCCAGCGGTTGAGCCGCTCGCCGTGCACCCGGTTGATCCAGGTGTCGCCGCCCAGGTCGGACCTCGGCTCGGTGAGCCAGCGGCGGGTCAGGGCGGCGCGGTCGACGGTGTCACCGGAGACGATCGCCAGCTCGAGCGCCGCCGAGCAGGCGATGTGCGCGCCCAGCTCCTCCGGCCCCATGATCATGCTCCACTGCAGCTCGGGCACGTCGGGCGGGAGCACCCCCGTGGCCTCCAGCGCCTGCTGGTAGGCGCTGGTGCCCGCGTCCTCGCCTTCCCTGGCGTACGTACGCAGGATCTGCAGGGTCGTGGGGGAGACGCACAGCGCCGCGTAGCGCGACATCCCGCCCAGCTGGAGCAGCCGCCCCAGGGAGCGGGCCAGGCGCTCGTGGTCGCCGCCCACCTTGAGCGGCAACGTGTACCAGAGGAACTCGCAGACGTCGAGCTGGGTCACCGTCTCCAACGGCTCCCCACCCGTCAACCATTGGACGGCGGTCCTGGCCTCTTCTGCCAGGTCCGGCTGAGATCGCTCCAACTCGGCGAGAAGGGCGGTGACATCCGGTGCACTCATGCCTCGAAGTTTGCCGTATCGACCCCAGGCCTGACGATGACCGAATCCGGTGCGTATTGGGTCTTGCACAGCGACTACCCTAAGAAAGCAATCTAAAACGGACAGTAAGCCGGGTCAGATCCACCGCTTTTCAAAGAGCATCCGTGCCTTCCACTCGGTGTACGGCAGCAACTCGCCGGACAGAACCGGATGCAGCCACCAGAAGTTGATCAGTGCCAGCAGCGCGAACGCACCGACGACAGCGGCTCCGATCGTACGCCGTAGGGGCATGCCCCCCGTGGCCGAGGGGGTGGCCGAGGGGGTGGCAGGCCCTATCAGCAGGCCGGCGCACAGGGTGATGGCGAGCACCATGAACGGCACCATCGGGATGGCGTAGAAGAGGAACATCGTGCGGTTGTCCGCGAGGGCGAAGTAGAACCACGGCAGCCAGCCCATCGCGTACGCCAGCAGCACGGCCCCGGCCCGCCAGTCGCGGGTGGAGACGTACCACGCGATCAGGGCGACCAGCGCGGCCACCGCGCCGAACCAGATCACCGGCGTGCCCACGCCGAGCACCGCCTCGGAGCAGTCCTTGACGCCGCACACGTCCTGCCTGCCCTCGTAGTAGAAGGCGACGGGACGCAGCAGCAGCGGCCACTGCCACGGCTCTGACATGTAGGGATGTGAGGTCTCCAGGCCGCTGTGGAAGGTGAAGACCTGCCACTGGTACTGGATCCACGACCGCATCGAGTCGATGACGAAGAAGAACGGATTGCCCGGTGAGGTGGCCCGGTCCCAGTTGCGCCCGTAGCCGGTGGCGGTCACGAACCAGCCCGTCCAGGTGGCCATGTACGCCACGAACGGCACGATCGCGAACGCCAGGATCCCGTGCGGCACGTCCTTGTTGAACGCCCCCACGTACGGATGGCGCAGCCCCACGGCACGGCGCGCCCCGAAGTCCCACAGCAGCGACATGATCCCGAACGCGACCGCGAACGCCAGCCCCGACCACTTGACCGACATCGACATCGCCAGGCACACCCCGGCCGCGATCCGCCACGGCCTGAGCCCCAGCCACGGCCCGTGCGACGATATCGGCGACGTCTCGTACCAGGACACCAGCCGCTCCCGCGCCCGATCCCTGTCGACCACCAGGCACGCGAACGCGGCCAGCACCCAGAACATCAGGAAGATGTCCAGCAGCGCCGTGCGCGACAACACGAAGTGCAGGCCGTCCAGCGCCAGCAGCAGCCCGGCGAAGCAGCCGAGCAGCGTCGAGCGGGTCATCCGGCGCGCCACCCTGGCCAGGATGAGGATCGACAACGTGCCGATCACCGCCGCCGCGACACGCCAGCCGAACGGGTTGAGCCCGAACAGCCACTCGCCCACGCCGATCATCCACTTGCCCAGCGGCGGGTGCACCACGTAGGAGGCGCACTTGTCGAGCGTCTCGGCGGTGCACGACTGCCAGATGTCGGTGTTGCCGGCGACGATCGCCTTGTCCGCGTCCTTGATCGTCACCCGCTCGACACCCCAGGTGATCAGCGAGTACGCGTCCTTCATGTAGTACGTCTCGTCGAACACCACCGAGCTGGGATGCCCGAGACCGATGAAGCGCAGGATGCCGCCGAACAGCGTGATCAGCAGCGGGCCGATCCATCCCCACATGACGCTCCCGCGCATGGGAGGTATGACCCGATCGCGTACAGACATCGTCTTGGGCTGGCTCTCGCCGACCTCCGAGCTCTCGTAGGCCTGGTACGGGGAATCGGTCACCGCCATTCGGACATCGTACGGGCCCCAAGCCGGTGCGTACCCAAGAAACACCGCCCAATTGGGATGCCCTGCCACAATGGTCAGGTGACTGTGAACGGCAGGTTGGTGCTGGCAGGGGCGCCCATAGGGCAGGCGGGCGACGTGTCGCCGCGACTGCGCGAGGTGCTGGGGAGCGCCGACGTGGTGGCCGCGGAGGACACCAGGCGGCTGCGCAGGCTCGCGGCCGACCTCGGCGTGGAGATCATGGGCCGGGTGGTGTCCTACTACGACCAGAACGAAGCGGTACGGGCCCAGGAGCTCGTCGAGACGCTCAAACAGGGCCGCACGGTCGTGGTCATCACGGACGCGGGCATGCCGGGCGTCTCCGACCCCGGCTACCGCCTGACCAGGCTCGCGGTCGAGGAGGGCATCACGGTGACCGCGTTGCCAGGACCGAGCGCCGTCACCACCGCGCTGGCCGTGTCCGGGCTGGCAAGTGACCGCTTCTGCTTCGAGGGGTTCCCGCCGCGCAAGCCCGGCGACCGGGTCCGCCGCCTGGCCGCCCTGGCCGGCGAGGAGCGCACGATGGTCTTCTTCGAGGCGCCGCACCGGCTGGCCACCTCCCTGGAGGCGATGGCGCAGGCGTTCGGTCCCGACCGGCGGGCCGCGGTGTGCCGCGAGCTGACCAAGACGTACGAGGAGGTGCGCAGGGGCGGCCTCGGCGAGCTGGCCGGGTGGGCGGCCGCGGGCGTCAAGGGCGAGATCACAGTCGTGGTCGCGGGCCACGTGGCCGGCGAGGGGGAGCAGGACCTCGACAAGCTGGTGGCGGAGGTGGACCGCAGGGTCGCCGAGGGCGAGCAGCGCAAGCTCGCCATCGCCGACGTGGCCAAGGGGGCCGGGATCCCCAAACGAGAGCTGTATGACCTGGTTCACAGGAGATCCACCACGCCATAGGGTGCGCATGGTGAGAAATTGGGGGGTTTTAGCTCAGCGGCTGGTCCCACCGATCCAGGGAACCGCCCTGCTGGGCTGGGCCGGACCGCTCCTGGTCGCACTCTTCGGCGGCATCCTGCGCTTCGTCCGGCTCGGGGAGCCCAGGGCGATCGTCTTCGACGAGACGTACTACATGAAGGACGCTTACTCCCTCATCACGTACGGCGTGGAGCGCACCATGCTGGGGGACGCCGAGAACCCCATCTCCGATCGGCGGATCATGGCGGGCGACCTGGACATCTTCCGGCGGTGCCAGGAAGCCGCCGACTGCGCGTCGTTCGTGGCCCATCCGCCGCTCGGCAAGTGGATGATCGGCGTGGGCGAGTGGCTGTTCGGCATGAACCCGTTCGGCTGGCGGTTCGCGGCGGCCGTGGTCGGCACGCTGTCCATCCTGATCATGGCCAGGGTGGCGCGCCGGATGACGCGTTCCACGCTGCTGGGCTGCCTGGGCGGGCTGCTGCTGGCGCTCGACGGGCTGCACCTGGTGCTGTCGCGTACCGCGCTGCTGGACATCTTCCTGATGTTCTGGGTGCTGGCCGGGTTCGCGTGCCTGGTGGCCGACCGGGACTGGGCGCGGGGGCGGCTGGTGTCCTGGTACGAGACGTCCCCGATGTCGCCGTACGGGCCGCGGCTGGGGCTCAGACCGTGGCGGCTCGCCGCGGGTGCGTGCCTGGGCGCCGCGTGCGCGGTGAAGTGGTCGGGGATCTTCTTCCTGATCGCGTTCGCGGTCATGAGCCTGGTGTGGGACGCGGGGGCCAGGCGGGCGGTGGGGCTGCGGGAGCCGTACCGGGGGGCGCTGGCGTACGACGTGCCAGGTGGGCTGGCGGCGATGGCGCTCGTGCCCGCCGCGACGTTCACCGCGTCCTGGAGCGGGTGGTTCGCGAGCGCCGGCGGCTGGGGGCGTAACTGGGGGCGGGCCACCTCGCCGGGCAGCCCGTTGTTCTTCGTGGTCGACTCGGTGCGGTCGTGGGTGCACTACCAGATGCAGGTGCTCGGCTACCACAGCGGGCTGCACGAGTACCACCAGAACATGTCGGAGCCCTGGGAGTGGCCGCTGCTGATCCGGCCCGTGTTGTTCCACTACCCGTCGGACCTGCCCCCGTCGGCGTGCGGGGCCGACAAGTGCTCGCAGGCCGTCCTCGGGGTCGGCACCCCCGCCCTGTGGTACGCCGCCGTGCTCGCCCTGGTCGGCCTCATCGCCTGGTACGTCGCCACCCGCGACTGGCGGGCCGGGGCGACGCTGCTGGCCGTCGCGGCCGGCTGGCTGCCGTGGTTCTACTACGCCGTCCACGACAACCGGACGATGTACCTGTTCTACATGATCCCCGTGGTGCCGTTCATGGTGCTGGCGCTCGTGCTCATGGCGGGGCTCGCCCTCGGCAGGGAGAACGCCGCCCCGGCCAGGCGGGCGACCGGGGCCGCGGCGGTGGGGGCGCTCGCACTCGTCGTGCTGATCAACTTCTGGTGGCTCGCCCCGGTGCTGACCGCCGAGACGATCACGCAGGCAGAGTGGTGGGCTCGGATGCTGATGCGCTCTTGGATGACCGCCGCCCCGAAGTGACGCGGCGGCGCAGCGTGATCGCCGCCGCGATGCAGGCCAGCGGGACGGCCGGCAGGACGTAGCGGTAGTCGAACTCCGCCGTCGCCGCCGGGGCCAGCAGCAGCCCGACCGAGCCCAGCCACGGCAGCACCACGGGACCGCCGAACTTGCGCCACCGGACGACCACGCCGTACAGGCCGACCAGCAGGATGCCGCCGAGCATGATGCCGCGCAGATAGAACACCTTCTGGTAGGCGCTCATGATGTCCGCCCACGGATGCACGATCCGCGTCTCCGGCGGCCCCTGCTCGTAGCTGAACGCGTCGGTGTCGGTCCTGCCGCCCTGGTAGGACGACCACTTCGGCAGCCGCTTCGGCTGCCCGTTCTCGTCGATCTCGTAGTAGGGCTTGAACTGGTACATGTTGTACGTCGACTCGTCAGGGAAGCGCGGCCGCGCCCAGTGGAACGACCGGAAGAAGTCACGCGCGACCACGCCCAGATAGTCGCCGGGCTGCGACAGGATCGCCCGCGTCGCGAACGCGCTGGCGGCCTCGTTGGTGATCTCGCTGAACTTCTTGTTGGTGCCCCACCGGTGCAGCACCTCACCGGTGCCCGTGCCGTCGCCGTTGCCCTGGCCCCACAGATACCACTGTGCGTAGTCCTTGCGCTGCTCGACCGGGTCGTTGATGCACAGGAGCAGGAGTTGGACCTCGCGGTACTTGTCGATGTTCATCTTGTCGCAGTCGGCGAAGATCGCCGTGCGCATGTAGAGGATCAGGCCGTCGCTGTTGGTCATCGCGAACTTCCCGTTCGCGGCGGCGAACCAGCCCATGTACGCCATCACCGGCACCGCGCAGGTGACCACCACCGCCACGATCGGCCGCCAGCCCGTCCGCTTGACCAGCAGGTAGAGCACCACCAGCGCGAGGATCGGCAGCCCGATCGAGCGGGTCAGCCACGTCAGCGCCAGCAGCAGGCCGATGACCGCGCCCGCCTGCCACGACAGCCGCCGTTTCCACAGCACCAGCGTGATCACGCCCACCACCAGCAGCGTGAACATGGTGTCCGACATCACCAGCTGCTCCAGCTGGATCTGGTAGGCGTCGAACAGCACCGGCGCCGCGGCCAGCGTGGCGCCCCACTTCGGCAACGCGAACTTCCTGCGCAGCAACGCGTAGATCAACGCGGCCGTGGCCAGCCCCATCAGGTGCTGGGTGAGGATCACCAGCGTGAAACTGTGGAACGGCTGCAGCAACATCAGCCAGAAGCTGTAGCCGTCCGGTCTGATCGGGTGGGGCCTGGGGTGCAACGCCACGGAGACGTACTCGTAGGAGTCGTTGAACCACATGGCGGGGCCGTAGCCGAGCATGGTGATGAGCCGCAGCACGGCGCCGACGCCGAAGGCCGCGGCGAACACCCGATGCCGGCGCAGGAAGGAGAGAGCACGGGCTGCCCGGCCAGGGGCGGAGTGGTCCACATGGGTAATCTCCGCGACGCTCACCATGCTGTAAAGAATGCCAGTCCTTTTTGGGTCTTGACCCGATCGGGCTGGGGCACAGGGCATGATGGTGTGCTGGAAGAGCCTTAACTGAAGGGTAGACACGTGGAACTGACGGTGGTCATGCCCTGCCTCAACGAGGCGGAGACCGTGGAAGTCTGTGTACGCAAGGCACTGGCGTGCATGGAGGAGCACGGCATCGAGGGCGAGGTCCTGATCGCCGACAATGGCAGCACGGACGGCTCGCAACAGCTTGCCCGCGACGCCGGTGCCCGCGTTGTCCATGTCGACGAGAAGGGCTACGGCAACGCCCTCATGGGCGGCATCCGGGCCGCGCACGGCAAATTCGTCATCATGGGTGATGCTGACGACTCCTACGATTTCACCGCGTTGCTGCCCTTCGTCGAGCAGTTGCGTGACGGCGCCGACCTGGTGATGGGCAACCGCTTCAAGGGCGGCATCGCCTCGGGCGCCATGCCGCCGTTGCACCGCTATCTCGGCAACCCGGTGTTGTCGTTCGTGGGGCGGCTGTTCTTCCCGTCGGCGATCGGCGACTTCCACTGCGGGCTGCGCGGCTTCCGTCGCGAGTCGATCCTGCGGCTGCAACTGCAGACCGGCGGCATGGAGTTCGCCTCGGAGATGGTGGTCCGCTCGACGCTGTCGGGCCTGGACGTGCGCGAGGTGCCCACGACGCTCTCGCCCGACGGCCGCTCCAGGCCGCCGCACCTGCGCTCGTGGCGCGACGGCTGGCGCCACCTGCGCTTCCTGCTGCTCTACAGCCCGAAGTGGCTGTTCTTCTACCCCGGCGTGCTGATGATGGCCGTCGGCCTGGTCGCGGGGACCGCGCTGACGTTCGGCCCGGTGGAGATCGGTGAGCTGGCCTTCGACGTCGACACCCTGGTCGGGACGGCCGCCCTGGTGGTGATCGGCTTCCAGGCGGCGCTGTTCGCGCTGTTCACGAAGGTCTACGCGGCCGAGGAGGGGTTCCTGCCGGAGTCGCCGCGGATCCGCAGGATCATCGACATCGTGACCCTGGAGAAGGGGCTCGTGGTCGGCGGGCTGCTGGCACTGGCCGGCCTGGTCGGGCTGGTGATGTCGCTGGTGCACTGGCAGGTGCGCAGCTTCGGCGAGCTCGACCCGCGCGAGTCACTGCGCATCGTGGTGCCGTCCGCGACGGCGCTGATCGTGAGCTTCCAGACGATCTTCGCGGCGCTGTTCATCAGCATCCTCGGCATCCGTCGCACCCGCGAAAGCTCCATCGACGTGGCGGCAAAGGCAGCCGAAGAAGCGGCGGCGGCGGTTTCTCTCGAGCGTGCAGAGCGATGATCGTTTAAGGCAAAATCTTCTTCTTTTACGCGGTGCCGTGGCTCGCCACCCGCCATCGCCGGCTCGCCTCTGTCCAGGGAAACGCCCGCTGACCGGTCAGTGGCGCACCACCGCAACGGTGCGCCTTCTTGGCCGAGTTCCATGGCCAGCCTGGGCCCTCACCGCCCTGCCTCCCGCCGGCGGGGTGCACAAAGGGCTGAGTGTCGTGTGTTTACGGAGAATTCACCTGCATGCCCGGCGGCTCGGCGTGTCGCGGGGCTGGGCCTGCGAGGGTTGCTGACCACGGAGTGGGTTGGCGTGGGCTTGCGTTGCGGTGGGTGAGCGGTGAAGGGTCAGAGGGCGTTTCCCTGGAGGGCCGGCAACTGTCACGGTGGGTGGCTGACCACGGCAGCGCGTAAAAGATGATCCTGATCTTGTGTCCGGACGACGCCGCAGACGGTAAGAAACGGTCGGTGCGTGTCCCGTAGGCTAGGGGCATGCACATCTTGACCGCCGTTGCGTGGCCGTATGCCAACGGCCCTCGTCATATCGGGCACGTCTCAGGTTTCGGGGTGCCGTCCGACGTTTTCAGCCGCTACCAGCGGATGGCGGGGAACAAGGTGCTGATGGTCTCCGGCACCGACGAGCACGGCACGCCCATCCAGGTGCAGGCCGACAAGGAGGGCGTGAGCGCCAGGGAGCTGGCCGACCGCTACAACCGCGTCATCGCCGAGGACCTGGTCGGCCTGGGCCTGTCCTATGACCTGTTCACCAGGACCACGACGAAGAACCACTACGCCATCACGCAGCAGATCTTCAAGGGCCTCTACGACAACGGCTACATCTTCCCGAAGACCACGATGGGCGCCATCTCGCCCTCGACCGGCCGCACCCTGCCCGACCGCTACATCGAGGGCACCTGCCCCATCTGCGGCTACGACGGCGCGCGTGGCGACCAGTGCGACAACTGCGGCAACCAGCTCGACCCGATCGAGCTGATCAACCCCAAGAGCCGCATCAACGGTGAGACGCCGGTCTTCGCCGAGACCGAGCACTTCATGCTCGACCTGCCCGCCTTCGCCGAGGTGCTCGGCTCCTACCTGCAGTCCAAGCAGGGCGAGTGGCGGCCCAACGTGCTGAAGTTCGCGCTCAACCTGCTCGGCGACCTGCAGCCCAGGGCGATCAGCCGCGACCTCGACTGGGGCGTGCCGATCCCGCTGGACGGCTGGCGCGACCAGCCCAACAAGCGGCTCTACGTCTGGTTCGACGCGGTCATCGGCTACCTGTCGGCGTCCATCGAGTGGGCCAGGCGCTCGGGCGACCCCGACGCCTGGCGGCAGTGGTGGCAGAATCCCGACGCGCGCGGCTACTACTTCATGGGCAAGGACAACATCGTCTTCCACGCCGAGATCTGGCCGGCGATGCTGTTCGGCTACAGCGGCAGGGGTGCCCGCGACGGCTCGCCGGGCTCGCTGGGAGCGCTCGACGTGCCGTCGGAGGTGGTCTCCAGCGAGTTCCTGACGATGGAGGGCAGGAAGTTCTCCTCCTCCCGGCAGGTCGTCATCTACGTGCGTGACTTCCTCGCCCGCTACGACGCCGACGCGCTGCGCTACTACATCGCGGTGGCCGGGCCGGAAAACCAGGACACCGACTTCACCTGGCAGGAGTTCGTCAACCGCAACAACGGCGAGCTGGTCGCGGCCTGGGGCAATCTGGTCAACCGGTCGATCTCGATGGCCGCCAAGAACTTCGGCGTCATCCCCGAGGCGGGCGACCTGACCGACGCCGACCGGGCCCTGCTGGAGCGTTCGCGGAACGCGTTCGGTCCTGTGGGGGCGGAGCTGGGCCGGTCGAGGTTCAAGAACGCGATCACCGAGGCGTTCGACGTGGTCCGCGAGGCCAACAAATACCTGGCCGAGCAGGAGCCGTGGAAGCTCAAGGAGGACGCGGCGCGGCAGAAGTCGATCCTGCACGTGGCGCTCCAGGTGGTCGACGACGCCAAGACGATGCTCACGCCGTTCCTGCCGAGCTCGTCCAACAAGGTGTCCGCCATGCTGGGCGGCGAGGGCGTGTGGTCGGGCATGCCGGAGATCCGTGAGGTCGACGAGGACGGTGGCACGCCCTACCCGGTGATCACCGGCGAGTACGACGGGGCGGCCCGCTGGGAGCACCAGGCGATCAAGCCGGGCACACCGCTGGCCCCGCCCGTGCCGCTGTTCAAGAAGCTCGATCCGAAGGTCGTCGACGAGGAGCTGGCCCGGCTGACCGACTGACCGGTGCCCTCAGGCGGCGTCCACGCGGGCGCCGCCGGGGCTCCAGGGGCACGGCGAGGGCCGCCAAAGGTTTGCGGCTACCTTGGAGGGCGTGAGCAAGATTCCAGCCGCGCCTGAGCCGCTTTCCGCGCCTGTGTTCGACAGTCACTGCCATCTCGACATCATGGTCGGCAACCGGCAGGCGTCATCGGGAGACCCGGTGGCGCAGGCCGCGCAGGCGGCGGAGGCGAGCGTACGCGGCATCCTCGAAGAGGCCAGGGCGGTCGGGGTGACCAGGCTCGTCACGGTCGGTTACGACCTGCGGTCCTCCCGGTGGAACGCCGAGGCGGCGGCGGAGCACGAAGGCGTGTACGCCGCCGTGGCCGTCCACCCCAACGAGGCCCACGAGGCCACCCCCGAGGTGCTGGCCGAGATCGAGGCGCTGGCCGGGCGGCCGGAGGTGCGGGCGGTGGGGGAGACCGGGCTCGACTACTACCGCGACTGGGCGAGCAGGGACGACCAGCACGCGAGCTTCCGCGCGCACGTCGAGATCGCCAGGCGCACCGGCAAGGCGCTGGTCATCCACGACCGCGAGGCGCATGACGACGTGCTGAAGGTGCTGGCCCAGGAGGGTGCGCCGGCGACGGTCGTGTTCCACAGCTTCTCGGGCGACGCCGAAATGGCGAAAAAGTGTGTTGAAGCCGGATATTTCATGTCCTTCTCCGGGCCGGTGACGTACAAGAACGCCGCCTACCTCCGCGAGGCCGCGCGGGTCGCGCCCAAGGAGCTCATGCTGGTCGAGACCGACGCGCCCTACCTGCCGCCGGTCCCGTACCGGGGCAAACCCAACGCTCCCTACCTCATCCCGCTCACCCTGCGCTGCCTGGCCGAGGTCAAAGAGGTCCATCCGGACGAGTTGTGCGAGGCGATCAGCGCGAACGGAGTCACGGTGTTCGGCGAGTGGTGACCATCTTTTGGTGAACCGGTGGATGCGGGAGAGCCGTCGCCGCTAGCGTTCGGGCGGTCACGCCCCGTTACCGGAGGTGGTTCGTGCGAGGTAAGAGACGTGCGCCGCGTCCGCCGCTCCCGTGGCGTTCCCCGTGGACGCCCCTCGTGAGCCTGGCGACGGCTGTGGCGCTCGGTACGCTCGTGACCGTGTCGTCCCTCGTCAAGGAGGTCGTCGTGGTCGTCGACGGCAGGCCGACGGCGGTTCGCGGCTTCGCCGGCACCGTGGACGAGGTGCTGCACGAGGCCGGGATCTCGGTGGGCGTCGGCGACGTCGTACGCCCGGCCGCGCAGGAGACCGTCGCCGACGGATCCAGGATCGAGGTACGCCGGGCGCGCCCGATCACCCTGACCGTGGACGGCCGCACCAGCAGACACCTGGTCACCAGCACCAACGTCGGCGACGCGCTGGCCGAGCTGGATCTGACCCCGGCCGCCCACGTCTCCGTGCCCCGCGACGGCGCGGTGCCGCTGTCCGGCATGTCACTCACCGTCTCCACCAAACGCAAGGTGTACGTGGTCGCCGGCGCCACCCGGCTCACCTCCCGCACCACCGCCAGGACGGTGCGCGAGGTGCTCAGGCAGAAGCGCATCGCCCTGCGCCGCGGCTACCTGGTACGCCCGCCGCTCGGCAGCTTCCCCGAGGACGGGACGGTCATCACGGTCACCCCGCCACGCATCGTGCAGGTCCGGCCGGACGTCCTGCGACTCGACTGGCAGGCGCTGGCCGAGTGCGAGGCGAACGCCGACCCGCAGGCGTACAACCCGGACGGGCCCTACTACGGGATGTTCCAGTTCAGCCTGCCCATGTGGCAGGTCGTCGGCGGCCTCGGCGTGCCGAGCGCCTGGCCGGTGGAGGAGCAGACGTACCGGGCGCAGCTCCTCTACCAGCACGTGAACGGCAACTGGCAGAGCCAGTGGCCGTCCTGCGGCGACCGCCTGTTCGGCTGACGGCCACGTCCTGCGGCGTTCGCCTGGTGGTACGTCCTGGAGCGACCGCCTGTTCGGCTAGCCGGCTACGGACACGCCGAAGTCGGCGCCCTTGGGGGGCTGGACCGGTTGCAGGCTCTCGGCGTTGCGCCCGGCCACCGCGACCCTGCCGTACGGCCGCGCGTCCGGCTGGCCCACGAACAGTTTGTTGCCGCTGAAGGCCACCGACCAGCCGAACAGCCCGTCGGCCGTGGCCAGCGTCCGGTCCTCGGCGGCGTCCTTCCATGAGATCACGCGGACGCCGCCGCCGTACGGGGCGCCGATGGCCAGCCTGCCGTCCGCCGAGGCGGCCATCGAGAAGCCGAACGCCTGCCCGCCCGGCTGCCGTACCGTCCTCGTGGGCTTCCTGTCGAGGCCGAGAAGTTGCACGTCGCCGGGTCCGGGGGAGCTGACCGCGTATCCGGCGCCGTCGGCGTACGCGACCGCGTAGCCGTACCTGTCGCCGGAGGCCTTGGCCGGTGAGTCCAATTTCAGGCTCGTGAGCTCGGAGGCCAGCACGTCGTCGATGAACACGACCGAGCCGGAATCGATCTTGCCTGCCTCGATCTGGCGGCCCGTGCCGTCGTCGTTCTCGTACGGGACGCCGACGAGCAGCGCGTTCTCCGGCCCGAACGCCATCGACCAGCCGAACTGGTCGCCCACCTCGCTGTTGCCCCGCACGTCGTCGCTCTCCTGGCTGATCCTGATCAGCTGTCCGGCGCCCTCGCGCACGTAGATCGCGCCCACGTCGAGCAACTGGGCCTCGTCCTCGTACGGCGCCCCGACGGCCACCAGGTCGCCCTTGGCCGCCAGCGACCAGCCGAAGTGGGCGAAGCGCTGCGGCTGGAGCGCGGTCAGGCGCTCCGGCGGCCTGCCGCCCCCGCCGCCGTAGATCACGTAGGCGGCGCCGGCGTCCTCGGCGCCGTCCACGTCCGCGTACGGGGCGCCGACCACGAGATCGGCGCAGGCGTCGGCGTCCACCTTCGCCAGGCGCGCCGACCAGCCGAAGCCGTCTCCCCTGACCAGGCCGGGCACGGCGACGGGAACGACCTTGCCGCCGGACACGATGTGCACGGCGCCCTTCTGGTCGTCCGCGAACGGGTCGCCGACCGCCACGTCATCTAAGCCGTCGCCGTCGAAGTCCGCGACGCCCGCGCAGGCCGCGGCGGTGGCGGGCAGCAGCGGTGCGCCGGTCGCGATGAGGAGCGCGATGAGCGTTGATCTGATCATCACAGCGCGACCTCGATCTGCTTGCCGTTCTCGAGCATGGTGGCCGTCATCTTCACGGGTTTGCGGTACATGGCCAGGTCGAACACGAACGCGCTGTCCACCCGCGCGCCGGGCAGGATGGCCGGCGGCAGCGTCAACGCGGCCGCGTCGTGCTCGCCGCCCCGGTCGTCGACCATGCTGACCACGGGCTGGATGAGCGGCCGGCGCTCGCCGCCCGGGTTGATCATCGTCCACCGGATCACGCAGAGCTGGCCCTGGGTCGTGGTCGCGCCCTCGTACTCCTTCAGCCCGCACTCGGGGGCCGCCGAGACCAGGGCGACCGGGTCGTCGAACTTGTCGCCCAGTGCGAACCTGCGTCCCACGTCGTTCGGCCCGGCGCTGGTGGCGGCCTGGGACGGGTTGCCCGTGCCGGTGGTGGCCGTGTTCCTGCTGGAGGTGACGATCAGTACGCCTGCCGTCACGACGATGGCCAGCACGGCAGCGGCGGCGGCGATGAGCCAGCGGGTGCCGGTGGTCCGTGTGCCGCCGAGGGCGTCGGGCTCGTCCGGGAGGAACTCGGCCGAGGCGGTAGGCTCGCCCGGCTGGGTCGGCACGGCCTGAACCGTACCGGCGTCCTGCCTGCCGTCCTTCCTGAACAGCCCGCGCGCCCCCTTCCGCTCACGCGGGGGAGCCTCCTGCTGCGGGGCCTCCCAGCGGGCCAGCTCCTCCTTGGCCGCCTGCTCCTCCCGCAGCGCCAACTCCTCCACCGACGCCTGGCTCTGGAGCGGGGCGCCGGGGGCACTGGGGACGCTCGCCCCACCGGGGAATCCAGGCCCACTCGCCGTCCTGCCGGCGGGACCGCTCGGCCCACCGGCGGGATTGCCCGGCGCACCTGCGGGATTGCCCTGAGCGTCGGCCACGTCTCCCGGGACGGAGGGCATTCTGCCCGCCACGTCCCCCGAGAGGGGGCGGCCCGGCGCGTTTCCCGGGATGGAGGGTGCTCTGCCGGTCGCGTCGCTCGGGGGCGGGGTGGTGAAGGCCGCCGTGATGTCCGGTTCGTTCGTGACGTTCCGCGGGGGCTGCCACTCGTTGAGCATCTCGGTCGCGATCAGGGTGGGCGGATCCGCCTGCGGCGCCGGCGTAGTGCCTCCCACCAGGGCGATCAGCAGGTCCTGCGCCGACGGCCTGAGGGTGGCGTCCATCGAGGTGGCCCGCCGTACCAGCTCGTTGAGCGGCGCCGGCAGCGCGCCCAGGTCGGGCGGGGTGTTGAGCACGCGGGTGGCCAGCGTGACGGGGTCGCCGCGGCCGTACGGGTGCCGCCCGTTGCCCGCGTACGCCACCAGGCAGCCCCAGGCGAAGATGTCGGCCGCCGGGGTGACGGTCTGGCCGCGTACCTGCTCGGGCGCCCACCACCCGGGACTGCCCAGCAACTCGCCCGAGACAGTGAACCCCGTCTCCCTGTCGAGCGCCCTGGCGATGCCGAAGTCGATCACGCGCGGCCCGGACAGCGAGAGGATCACGTTCGCCGGCTTCAGGTCACGGTGGACCAGCCCGGCGACGTGGATGGCGGCCAGCGCCGCCGCGACTCCGAGCGCGACGCCGTGCAGCGGCCCCGGCTCCAGAGCACCATATTGAGAGATCTGATCGGACATGGGGGTGCCCGCGATGTATTCGGTCACCATGTAAGGCCGGCCGTCGCCGGTGTTGCCGTTGTCCAGCACCTGCGCCGTGCAGAACGACGCCACCCGGCGGGCGTTGTCCACCTCGGCGTGGAACCTGACCGCGAATCCGTCCTGATTGGCGAACTCCGCCTTCACGACCTTGACCGCGACGAACCGCCCCGTCGGCGCCCGCGCGAGGAACACCGTGCCCATACCGCCTTCGCCCAGCCGTCCGAGCAGCCGATATGGCCCGATTTCTCGCAAGTCCGTAGGGCGAAGCGGCGCAGCGCCCGTTGGCTCCATGAGGGACGTCCCTTCCTGTTCCACGCCATCCTCTCCTTTGGTCTCCCCGTACGCCATCGAAGGTTCTTCGATGCGGGAGACTGGTTGGATGATGAGCCTGTTGGGCCCCGCAGAAATACGTATTTTGGCGAACAAGCTAGATCTTCGTCCGACGAAAAAGCTGGGCCAGAACTTCGTGATCGACGCGGGGACCGTTCGGCGCATCGTCCGCGTGGCCGATCTGAGCCCGGAGGACGTGGTCATCGAGGTGGGTCCCGGCCTCGGCTCGCTCACGCTCGCCCTCCTGCCGGCCGCCGCGCACGTGGTCGCCGTCGAGATCGACCCGGCGCTCGCCGCCCAACTGCCCATCACCGCCGCCGACCACGGGCCGGCCGACAAGCTCACCGTCGTACGTGCCGACGCCATGCGGATCAGCCCCGACGATCTGTCCGGCTTCGCCCCCACGGCCCTGGTCGCCAACCTCCCCTACAACGTGGCCGTCCCGGTGGTGCTGCACCTCCTCGAGGTGCTTCCTTCCATGCGCAAGGGGCTGGTCATGGTCCAGTCCGAAGTGGCCGACCGCCTCGCCGCCGGCCCCGGCTCGAAGGTCTACGGCATACCGTCGCTCAAGGCCGCCTGGTACGCGGACGTACGCCGCGCGGGTCCTGTGAGCCGCACCGTCTTCTGGCCCGTCCCCAACGTCGACTCGGGCCTGGTCTCTCTTGTACGCCGTGAGCCGCCCGCCACGACGGCGTCGCGTGAGGAGGTGTTCGCCGTGGTGGACGCGGCCTTCGCCCAGCGCCGCAAGACCCTGCGCGCAGCCCTGGCGTCGTGGGCCGGCAGCGCGGCCGACGCGGAGCGGGCGCTACGCGCGGCCGAGGTGGACCCGTCGGCCCGCGGTGAGCAGCTCGACATCACCGCCTTCGCCCGCATCGCCGAGTGCAGGCCCTAGCTTTTCCACAACCTCCCCTCTCCATCCCACGCACCATCCACAGAACCACGCTCGGCCCC
>NZ_JADOGI010000133.1 GCF_015645445.1 Nonomuraea cypriaca
TCGCGTAGTCGGGGCGCTGGGGCGGGGCGCCGTTGTTCATGACGTAACCGGTCGCGGGGCCGGCGTCGGGCGGCGGCGACATGCGGGCCGCGTAGTCGATGTCCTGGTCGCCTGAGCGGTATTCGGCCACCAGGTCCCCCAGGCCCGACGCCCTGCGCGGCGTGGGCGGCAGGTCGGCGCCCGGCACCGGCTGGGGCCCAGGGGGTGGCACAGGAGGCGGCCCAGCAGAAGGCATGGCCCCGCGTCCGCGCCGGTGCCCCTCCTCACGCGGCGGCATGGGCTGCTCCTCCCGGTGCGTGGCGCGGGCGCCGCGCGGCTCGTCCCGCTCCGGGAACTCGTCCTCGTCGTCCTCGTACGGCGCCAGCGGCCGCAGCACGGTGTACCACACGGCCGCCCCGGCCACCGCGAGCAGCGCCGTGGTGAACAGCGCGGGCACCGTGAACCGCATGGCGCCCACCAGCGCGACGCCCGAAGGCACGATGACCAGGGCCGCGTGCAGGTTGTCCGTGTCGTACTCGTCGCCGTTGCGCCACTTCGCCCCCGCGACCACCACCATGACCAGCATGGTCAGCACGGTCAGCGCGTGTACGCCGGTCAGCAGGTAGTTGGGGAAGATGTCCCAGTGGTTGGAGGCGGCGGGCAGCGCCTTGCCCATGTCCTCGGTCTTGAGCGGGTCGAAGACCATGATCACAACGGCGACGACGGTCAGCGCGATGCCGAACAGCCACGCGAGGAACCTCGGCGGCGTCTTCTCCGCCAGGAGTTGCACCAGGCCGACGGCCAGCCAGAGCGGCGCCAGCAGCGAACCCGTCACCTGGTAGATGCGGAACGTGACGGGGCCGAACCCCAGGAGGTAGCCGATGGCGATCACGCCCAGTGACAGGCACAGGGCCACCACTGCAACGGTCCAGGCGATCAACCACCCCTCTGGCTCTTCGCGCAGTCGTTGAATCAGGGCACCCGCCGCGATCGCGGCCAGGAGCGCACCGGCAGAAGCTATGACAGCAACGAGGATCTCCATGGTGACTCCAATGCTGCCGGACTATGCCTCCAAGCCGGTAGCCGAAGAGGGAACGGGTCGGTCCAACACGGTATCCGTCGATTACACCTAGTCATGCCAGCAAGCTGTGGATTGTGGAATTTCCCGTTGATTTCTAGAGTGTTCGAGCACGCCGCACCCCTTACCCCTAGGGATATCGGATGCCTGACTCGTCACCGTTCGCCGGGCTGCTCGCGCCAGCGATAGCCGGACCTGCCCGGACGGGCGAGCTTGTCGCGCGCGAAGAGACGCCCGACGACATCCGCAAGCTGGTGCTGCACGCCAAGAACGGATGCACCGATTCCTTTGGCACGCTCTACGACCGCTACGTGGACCTGGTCTACCGCTACATCTACTTCCGGGTCGGCTCGCACCCGCTCGCCGAGGACCTCACCAGCGAGACGTTCCTGCGCGCGCTGCGCAGGATCGCCGACTTCACCTGGCAGGGCCGCGACTTCGGCGCCTGGCTCGTCACCATCGCGAGAAACCTGGTCACCGACCACTTCAAGTCAGGGCGCTACCGCCTGGAGATCCCCACGGGAGAGGTGATCGACGTTCCACTCGACGGCTCGCACATCCCCGAGAACGCCGTGGTCACGGCCATCATCAACGACCGGGTGCTGCGCGCCGTCCGAGATCTCAATCCTGAGCAGCAGGAATGCGTGGTCCTTCGCTTCCTGCACGGCCTCTCGCTCGCGGAAACCGCGCTGATCATGGGGAAGAAGAGTGGAGCGATCAAAGCGCTGCAGTTCCGGGCCATACGGACGCTGGCCAGGGCACTCAAGCACGACTTGGCGTAACCTCCACCGCCCGCCCCTCGTTAGGCAGATGTTACGTAGACACGGGAGCCGTCATGGGTAGGGCACGCAGAGAGCGGGAGCGCGTGCTCGAGCATCTCACGGAGCTGCGGGAGCTGCCCCTGGGCGGCGCCCCGGAGCCCGCCTTCCGCGCGCGGCTGCGTGCGGAGCTGCTCTCTGGCGGCCTCGACCCCGATCCCGGCCTCGACCCCGCCGAGGAGCCGGCGCGCCCGGCGCGGCACACGCATCGCCGCCCCACGCGCCGCCGCCGGCCGCTGCTGTCGCAGCTGGCCACGTTCGGGCTGGCCGCGGGCATGATGGCCGGGGCCTTCGCCACCTACCAGTCGGTGCCAGGCGACTCGCTCTACCCGCTCAAGCGCGCCGCGGAGACCACGCTGGTCCGCCTCAGCACCGACGACGCCGAACGCGGCCGGCGCGAGCTGGCGTCGGCCGAGAGCCGCGCCGAGGAGGTCGCCAGCCTGCTCGGCTCGGCCAACGACGGCCCGCTCGTCTCCAAGACGCTGAAGGACATGGAGGAGTCCACGCGGTCGGGCATCAGCAAGCTGGAGCGGGCCGAGCCGCGCTCGCCGAAGATCAAGAAGTTCGCGCGCAAGCAGAAGGACGCGGTGGCGCCGATGCTCCAGCAGCTCGACGAGGCTCAGCTCGCCCAGGCCGAGGGCTACCTGGAGTACATCGAAGGTCTGGTCGTGCCCGAGTAGGAAGTTAAGCTGAGGCGCATGTGGCGGCTAATTCGACGACGACACGACGTGGGGCCGGAGGCCGCCGGCGAGGCCGCGGCGCAGGCGGCGGTCACCGTCGCCCCGGTCGAGCCGGACCTGGAGGCGGCGGCCTTCTTCGACGTCGACAACACGATGATGCGCGGCGCCTCGATCTACCACTTCGCCAGAGGGCTGGCCACGCGGGGGCTGTTCACGACGTCCGACCTGCTCAAGTTCGCGGTGGGGCAGGCGGTGTTCCGCATGCGCGGCAACGAGAACCCCGAGCACATCGCGGTGGCCAGGGAGACCGCGCTGGCGTTCGTCGCGGGGGCCAAGGTCGACGACGTCGTACGCCTGGGCGAGGACATCTACGACGAGGTCATGGCCGACCGCATCTGGGGCGGCACCAGGGCGCTCGCGCAGAGCCACCTCGACGCCGGCCAGCGCGTCTGGCTGGTCACCGCCACGCCCGTCGAGCTGGCCCGGGTGATCGCGCAGCGGCTCGGCCTGACCGGCGCGCTCGGCACGGTCGCCGAGACCAGCAACGGCGTCTACACCGGCCGGCTCGTCGGCGACCTGCTGCACGGCCCGGCCAAGGCCGAGGCGGTGCGGGCCCTGGCCCGCCGGGAGGGGCTCGACCTGACCAGGTGCACCGCCTACAGCGACTCGGCCAACGACCTGCCGCTGTTGTCGCTGGTCGGGCACGCCGTCGCGATCAACCCGGACACCGAGCTGCGCGAGCACGCCAAGAAGCACGAGTGGCCCATCAAGGACTTCCGTACCGGCCGCAAGGCGACGATGGCGGCCCTGCCCATCGCCGCCGGCGTCGGGGCCGTGGCCGGTGGCGTCGCCGCGGGCATCGCCCTGCGCCGCCACTACCGGTCCAGGTAGCGCTATCTGAGGGGCTCGAACAGCTTGTCCGCCTCAGGCTGCTTCCACACCATCCTGTTGGGCATAGGGCTTGCCCGGGACCGTCTCGAAGCTCAGCCGGGTCTCCGGCAGGTCGATGGCCAGCGCGTACATCGCCTCCAGGCTCAGATCCGTCTTGACCGATCCGCGTACCGCGCCCAGGAACGCCTTGAGCCGGCCAGGATCGGCGACCGCGCCCCTGGCCTTCTTCAGCATCGCCACCACGAGCCGCTGCTGGCGCTTGATCCGGGAGATGTCCGAGCCGTCGCTGGTCGTCGGGGGACTCGATGTGGGACTCGACGGGGGCGCGCAGCAGGGCACGGTAGCGGGCCGCCTCCGTGCGATGGTGCCGGGAGATGAGCTTGGTGAGAATGCCGAAGAGCCACGGCCTGGCGTCCGGGTAGGCCAGGTCGTAGCTCTTCCTGCGGGAGAAGGCGACCAGGAACGTCTCACCCACGAGGTCCTCGGCGGGTTCTGGGCCGAGGCGTTTGGAGACGTACCTGTAGAGCATGGCGGAGTAGCGGTCGAACAGCTCGGCGAACGCCTCGGGTTCGGTCCACGAGGCGCTCACGAGCTCCGAGTCCGCGCCCCTGGTGGCGGGTTGAGTGATCATCTCCGCCCTTCTGTGGGGGATCGGTCATGGATGTCTTGCCACACCCCCCCACCAGGGTTCACGGCCGGCGTCACAGCTCCTTGAGGAAGCCTCCGTCGATGGGGAGGTCCACGCCGGTCGTGCTGCCCGAGCGCGGGGATACCAGCAGGGCGATCGCGTCGGCGATCTCCTGCGGGTCCACCAGGCGCCCGGTGACCAGCCGCATCATCTCAGGGGCGACCTTGGCGATGACGTCCTCCTTCGAGGCTCCGGCCACGCCGCTGATCACCTCGGCGGCCCCGCCCTGCCTGGTCCACCAGTCGGTGAGCACGGGGCCGGGCGAGATGGTGTTCACACGGACGCCCTGTGCGCCGTACTCCTCGGAGACGGCCTTGCCGACGTGGTTCACGGCGGACTTGGCGGCGCCGTAGTCGACGTTCATGGCGCCGGGCTGCCTGGCGGAGCCCGAGGACACGTTCACGATCGAGCCGCCGCCCCGCGCCACCATCACCGGTACGGCGGCGCGGATCATGCGTACGACCGAGAACAGGTTGAACTCGAACATCGTCCGCCAGTCGGCGTCATCGGACGCCATGAACCCGAACCGGGGCAGCGTCACACCGGGAGGCGGCCCACCGGCGTTGTTGACCAGGATGTCCACCCCGCCGAACTCCTCCACCGCGCGCGTCACCACCCGCGCGGGCGCTGCGGGATCCATCAGGTCCGCGGCGACGTGCACCGCCTTGCCGGGCAACTCCACCGGGGTCCGCGAGGTGGCCACGACGTGCGCCCCTTCCTCGGCCAGGGTGCGGGCGACGGCCAGGCCGATGCCCTTGGACGCGCCGGTGACGATGGCGACGCGGCCGGACAGTTGGAGATCCATGAGGTTCCTTCCGATGTTCTTCGAGCGGATCGCTCTGAGAACACCGGCGCCGCGCCACCGGTTGCGGTCCTCACAGGAAGGGCGGGAACGCGTGCCCTCGACGCAGCCGCAACCGGTCGAGCATGTGCTGGACCACCTCGCGCACATGGTCCGTGAGGTTGAACACCAGCATCGGGTCGTCGGCCGCCGACGGCTCGTACTCGTCGGTGCGGATCGGCTCGCCGAACTCGATCATCCACTTGGACGGCAGCGGCACCAGCCCGAGCGGCCCGAGCAGCGGGAAGAACGGCGTGATCGGCAGATAGGGCAGCCCCAGCAACCTGGCCAGGAACTTCAGATCGCCGATCTTGGGATAGATCTCCTCGGCGCCCACGATCGCGGTCGGCACGATCGGCACGCCGGCGCGGATGGCCGACGCCACGAAGCCGCCGCGGCCGAACCGCTGCAGCTTGTAGCGCTCGGAGAAGGGCTTGCCGACGCCCTTGAAGCCCTCGGGGAACACCCCGACCAGCTCTCCCCCGCGCATCAGCCGGTCGGCGTCCTCGGGGCAGGCCAGCGTGTGGCCGGTCTTGCGTGACAGGTGGCTGAGCATCGGCAGTTGGTAGACCAGGTCGGCGCCGAGCAGCCGCAGCGGCCGGCCGGCCTCGTCGTGCAGGGCGACCTGCATCATCAGCGCGTCGACCGGCAGGGTGCCCGAGTGGTTGGCGACGACCAGCGCGCCGCCCTCCTCGGGGATGTGCTTCAGCTCTAGGGTCTCCACCCTGAACCAGTGGGTGTAGAGGGGCCTGATCAGCTCCAGGAGCACCTTGTCCGTCAGCTCGGCGTCGTAGCCGAACTCGTCGACCTCGTAGTCGCCCGTGATGCGCCTGCGGACGAAGGCCAGCGCCCTGGCCATCGGATCGGGCTCCGCGAAGGACGGCGCCGCGCTGATGGGGATCACGCGGCCCTCTTCGCCGGCGACGCTCAACTCCGCACACCTCCGAACGGACGCAGACCGCGCGAGCGCAGGAAGTCGTCGAAGGCGGCCCCGGTCGTGAACTTGGGCTTCCAGCCGAGCGCGGCCTCCAGTCTGGCGGTGTCCACCGCGCGCCCGTGGCTCATCAGCCTGAGCTGCTCGGGCGAGTATTCGACCAGCCCGGCCCGGCGCGCGGTGTTACCCAGCACCTTGAAAGCGGGTGAGGGCAGCGGCAGTGACAACCGCCCCGCCCTCCTGACGCACTGCGACAACAGCAGCACGCCTGCCCCGGCCACGTTGAACGTGCCCGGGTGGTCCTCGGTGGCCATCCGGCGCAGCACCTCGACCGCGTCGTCCTCGTGGACGAACTGCAGCCGCGGGTCGAAGCCGAACACGGTCGGCAGCACCGGCTGGGTGAAGTAACGCGTCAGTGGCGAGTCGACGCCTGGACCCATGAAGTTGGCGAAGCGCAGCAGCGACACCGTCACGTCGGGACGGCGCCGCGCGAAACCACGCACGTAGCCCTCGACCTCGGCCGCGTCCCTGGCGTAGCCGTGGCTGGGGCCGTCGTGCGGCTCCAGGTCCTCGGTGAAGACCGCGGGATCCCGCGGTGACGAGCCGTAGACGGCGGTGGTGGAGCGCACCACCACGCGCCGCACGGTCGCCGACCGCTGGCAGGCACCGAGCAGTTGCATGGTGCCGATGACGTTGTGCTCCTTCATCGCGGCCCTGCCGCCGCTCCGTGTCGGAGCGCTGACCAGGCTCATGTGCACCACGGTGCGGATGTCCGCGGCCGCGAGCACCTCCGCGATGTCGGGGCTGCGTAGATCGACCCGGACGAACTCGGTCCTGCCGAGCGAGACGCCGCCATCTCGCGTGAGCGAGGGCGGCGGCACGGTGTCCACTCCGATGACGCGACTGATGTCCGGATCCGCTGCCAGAACACTCGCCATCCGGGCGCCGATGTGGCGCGAGACCCCGGTGACGAGCACGGTGTGGGTCATCAGCGCCTCGCAGCTGCGTTGGTTACTTCTTGTTACGCCGCTGGATGCGCGTCTTCTTGAGCAGCTTGCGGTGCTTCTTCTTAGCCATCCGCTTGCGGCGCTTCTTGATGACAGAGCCCACGGGACCCCCAGGTACTTGGTAGCACGTCTGAATCGGAGTGCGAGCGCACACCGGCTCACAGACTACCGGCGATCCATGGTAGATCGCCCCATCGGGGGGCGAGAGCCCGGTCGCGCATGTCGGCGGACCGGGCCTCTCCCGCGACAGCATTCACGGCGTGACCGACACGCCGCTACTTCAACCTGCCTCGATGTAGGCCTCCCGTAGATAGTCGTGTACCGCCTGCTCAGGCACCCTGAACGACCGGCCGACACGGATGGCCGGCAACTCGCCAGAGTGGACGAGCCGGTACACCGTCATCTTGGACACCCTCATGACCGTCGCGACTTCAGCCACGGTCAGGAACTTCACCTCGCTGAGAGGTCTTTCGCCTGCACCCATCGGACGCCTCTTCCGCACGTGTTTCCGGGTTATCCCCACTGGTGCCATTGCTCACGCACGTGTACTGCCGTCAGCGTAAGTCGGGACTCCGAGTGCGCAAACCCCCTACTTTCTCAGCCGCCGGAGCCACCTGTCAGCCGAACCAGCGAAATCCCTGGCCAGCACGCAGGCCGAGCACCTCTCTCGGACGTTGGAACTGTCCAAGTTGCCACACATAAGAGTCGCCGGAGCCCCATCAAAAGTTGGCAAAGGGACAGCGAGCCTCTTGGAATGCAGGCGCGAAAAGACGGTATGGGGATGACCGAATTCGACTCAAAGGGCTCGTGAGACTCCTGTGACGAGTCTCTCCGTCAGCGGAGCGTAATAGCGAGGTAGCACATTGTCGTCAAGTGGCACAACTACCTCAATTTTGCCCTCAGCCTCGCCGACAAACAGGCCCGGGTCGTTGGAATCGGCGAAGGCCACAGTCGGCACACCGGCCTCCCCGGCCGCTCCCGCCCATCCGTGGTCGGCGATCACGAGGTCCGGCGGGCCCCCGCCGAGCTCCTCGACGATGTGCCGCATGGGCGCCGCGTCATGCGTGTGCACGAAGCCGCCCCGCTCGTCGAGCATCGCGACGTTCTGCAGGTAACGGATTATTCTGGGCCGCCCGAAACCCGACCCCGCGTAGGCCCAGCCCTCCCCCGGCGTCAGCAGCACCGCCCCGCGCTCGGCGCAGAAACGGGCCAGCGGCAGGTGGATGGCGAGCAGGCCGGTGGGATGGCCGGTGGCGAACAAAATACGCGGCGCCGGCCGCGACAACACCGCGGCGATCCGCTCGGCCATCGCGTCGATCGCGTCGATCGTCAGGTCGGGATCGATGGTGTCCTGGCCCCAGCGATGATCGGGATCGGAGACCACGCCCGCGGACTTGACCATCAGCGCCAGCACGTCCCGGTACGACCACGGCTGGTCGAACGTGAGCCCGAGCGCGTAGTAGGAGTCGCCGTTGGCCAGCGAGCTGTAGTGGTCGAGGTTGTTCTCGCGGGAGGTCGCGACGTCGCCGGCGATGCGGCTCTGGACAAGGTGCTCGCGGAGTTCGTCGCGGCTCAGCACAGCTTTTCCTCGCTAGGGCATGGGATCTAGGCCGTGCAGGGGGAACACCGCGTTCCGAGTCGCCATGATCGCACGGTCGATGGGGTCCGCTGGGTCATAACCGCCAGATAGGTCCTGAAATTCCGGGTTTCTGCCGTCGGTCATGGTCAGCGGCGGTATCTCGCCCGTACGCTCTCGTACGAACCGGCGCCAGTTCTCGCTCGTCGGCGTCGCGGGATCGAGCGGGTGCCCGGCCACCTCGGCGATGAGGTGCGTCCACACCCGCGGCACCACCTGCACCAGCTCGTATCCCCCGCCTCCGGTGGCGATCCACCGGCCGCCGGCCGTCGTCTCGTGGGCCAGGCGGTGCAGCGCGGCGTACGCGGCCCGCTGGCCGTCGACGCTGAGCATCAGGTTGGCCAGCGGATCGAGCGCGTGGCTGTCGCAGCCGTGCTGGGTCACCAGGATCTCCGGCCGGAACTCGTGCGCCAGCGGCGGCACGACCGCGTGGAAGGCCCGCAGCCAGCCGGAGTCGCCGCACCCCGCGGGCAGTGCCACGTTGACGGCCGTGCCGTCGGCGCCGGTCTCCTCGGGGAAGCCGGTGCCTGGGAACAGCGTGCGGGGGCTCTCGTGCAGGCTGATCGTCAGGACGCGGGGGTCGTCGTAGAACGCCGCCTGCACGCCGTCGCCGTGGTGGACGTCCACGTCGACGTACGCGATGCGGCCGACGCCCTGCCTGAGCAGCCACGCGATGGCCAGCGCGGGATCGTTGTAGACGCAGAAGCCGCTGGCCGCGGCGGCCATCGCGTGGTGCAGCCCACCGGCGATGTTGACCGCGTGCTCGCACGTGCCTTCCCAGACCGCGCGGGCGGCCGCCAGCGAGGCGCCAGCGATCAGCGCGGAGGCCTCGTGAACGCCCTTGAAGGCCGGGTTGTCCGACGTGCCCAGGCCGACGGCGAAGTCGGGCCGGCCGGAGGCGGACACGCGCTTGACGGCCTCGATGTAGTGGCGCTCGTGAACCATGCCCAGCTCTTCGTCGGTGGCCGGGTCGCAACCCGCCAGCTGGACCTTGTCGAGCACGCCGAGCTCGCGGGCGAGCGCCATGGTCAGCTCCACCCGAACCGGGGCGAGCGGATGGCTCGGGCCGAAATTGTAGGAGGTGAGAGCGTCGTCCCAGATCACTCGTGCTGACCGGCTCATACGTACTCCTCCACCTGCGCTCTCGCCTTGCGCCGACGTTACCGCAGCGCCGACACCTCGTTGTAGCCCCGGTTTCACCGCCGGGAAACCTCCCCCCAAGTGGGAAATTTCGTGAATTAGTGTTTGATCGTGCGCTTGGCACGAGCTTTCCTGAAGATCGTCCGCTTCTTCGGACGCCCGAGGGTCTTCGACACGACGCTGGTGATCGTGTTGTCGCTCCCCGGCGTCATCGCGCTGCTCGTCATGCTCTCCAGGGGCGAGGGGACCACGGCCCTCGGGCCGGCGCATTACGTGGCCGGGCTGGTGTTCCTGCTCATGCGACGCCGCCGGCCGATCCTGGTCGCCGTGCTGGCGGCGGCGCTGGACACCGCCGCGATCATGGGGCAGGCCCTGGTCTTCCCCAGCCTCGCCTCGGCCATCGCGCTCTACAGCCTCGGGCGCTACACGGCCGGTCGCGCGACGGTGATCACGTCCGCGGCGATCTTCGCCGTCGCCGCGACGACGATGGAGCTGGGCCGGGCTTCGCCGGGCGGCTGGGTGCCGGCCCTGTTCGGGGTCGCCGTACCCGTGGGGATCGGGCAGATCGTCCGGCTCAGGAACGAGCTCGGCGAGCGCAGCAGGCGGGACGCCACCGACGTCGCGGTGCGCGCGGAGCGACGGCGGATCGCCAGGGAGCTGCACGACGTGGTCGCCCACCACATCACCGTGATCAACGCCCTGGTCGGCGGCGCGCGGGCGACGCTCCCGCCGGAGCAGGAGGTCACCCGCGACGCGCTGGAGAGCGCCGAGCAGACCGCCCGCCAGGCGATGTCGGAGATGCGCCAGCTGCTCGACGTGCTCAGGGCCGACAACGAGGGGGCCGACGCCGCCACGGGTCTGGGCGCCGAACGGCTGCCCGCGCTCATCCAGGAGGCCAATTCGGCGGGGTTGCCCGCCAGCCTGTCGGTGACGGGAGCGGCCGTCCCGCTGCCCGCCGCCGTGGACCACGCGGTCTACCGGATCGTGCAGGAGGCGCTGACCAACACCCGCAAGCACGCGGTCAGCGCCAGGGCCAGCGTTCACGTCGCCTACGAGGGCGCGGCGGTGGAAGTCGAAGTGGTGGACGACGGACTGGCCAGGCAGAGCGGCGCGCTGGGGTTCGGACTCGGCGTGGCCGAGCAGGAGGCCGGCGCGGCAGGGTTCGGGCTGGGCGGCATGGCAGAGCGAGAAGCCGGCGCGGCGGGGTTCGGGCTGGGCGGCATGGCGGAGCGGGTGGCGCTCTGCGGCGGCCGGCTCTCCACCGGTCCCCGGCCCGAGGGCGGCTTCCGCGTGCACGCCCGCATCCCCCTGGAGCAGACATGATCAAGGTACTGCTGGTCGACGACCACGAGCTGGTGCGCAAGGGCTTCAAGCTGATGCTCGACGCGCAGCCCGACCTGGAGGTGGTCGGCGAGGCCGCCGACGGCGACGGGGCGGTCGAGCTTAGCAGGCGGCTGCGGCCGGACGTGGTGCTCATGGACCTGCACATGCCGGGTGTCGACGGCGTACGCGCGACCGAGCTGATCACCGCGGAGCTGGCCGAGGTGCGGGTGCTCGCGCTGAGCACGTTCGACCTGGACGAGAACGTGGTCGCCGCGCTGCGGGCCGGCGCCGACGGGTTCCTGCCCAAGGATGTCTCCCCCGAGGAGCTGATCGAGGGCGTACGCGTGGTGCACCGCGGCGACTCCGCCGTGGCGCCGCGCCTGCTGACCAGGCTCATCGGCACCTTCGTACGGGCGGTGCGACCGCGGGCGGTGCCGGCCGAGCTGGCCAGGCTGACCGACAGGGAGCGGGAGATCCTGGTCCTGATCGCCCGCGGCAGGTCGAACCAGGAGATCGCCGCCGAGTTGTCCGTCTCGCCCTCCACCGTCAAGAACCACGTGACGAGCCTGTTCGCCAAGATCGGCGTCAGGGACCGGGCGCAGGCCGTGATCGTCGCCTACGAGGCGGCGCTGATCCACCCTGGAGAGTAGGAGCAGGGTCCCAGAACCCCTGCCCGAGAACGGTTCGCGGGCAGGAAGAAACCGCCCGCCCGTGACGGCACGCTTGGATCATGACCGCGATTCGGGCAATGAACCTGAGCAAGCGCTACGGCGGCACCGCCGCGGTGGCGGACCTGTCGTTCGACGTCGAGCCCGGTCAGGTGACCGGGTTCCTCGGCCCGAACGGCGCAGGTAAGTCGACGACCATGCGCATGATCCTCGGACTCGACCGGCCGTCCGGCGGCTCCGTACTCGTGGACGGGCGGCCGTACGCGGAGTTGACGCATCCCCTGCGCAAGGTGGGCGCGCTCCTGGACGCCAAGGCCGTGCACGGCGGGCGCAGCGCCCGCAACCACCTGCTGGCCATCGCGCAGAGCAACGGCATCCCCGCGAGCCGGGTGAGCGAGGTGCTGGAGATGGTGGGGCTGCGCGAGGTGGCCAGGCGGCGGGTCGGCGGGTTCTCGCTGGGCATGTCGCAGCGCCTGGGAATCGCCGCGGCGCTGCTCGGTGACCCGGAGATCCTGCTGTTCGACGAGCCGGTCAACGGCCTCGACCCGGACGGCATCCTGTGGATCCGCACGTTCATGCGCGATCTGGCCGCCGAGGGGAGGACGGTGTTCGTCTCCAGCCATCTCATGAGCGAGATGGCGCAGACCGCCGACCACCTGATCGTCATCGGCAGGGGCCGGCTCATCGCCGACACGAGCGTGGCCGAGTTCATCGGGCGCAGCTCGCAGGGGTACGTGCTGGTGCGCTCGCCCCGGCTGGCCGAGGTGGCCGAGCTGGTCAAGGTGGGCGAACTGCATCCCGACCACCTGCGGGTGACCGCGATGAGCCCGGTCGAGATCGGCACGCTCACCGCACGGGCCGGCATCCCGCTGGAGGAGCTGACGTTCGTGCGGCCTTCGCTGGAGGCGGCGTACATGGAGCTGACCAAGGACAGTCTGGAGTTCACATCATGATCGACATTTTCAGGTCCGAATGGACCAAGATCCGCTCGGTCCGCTCGACGGTGTGGACGCTGGCCGTCACGGCCCTGCTGATGCTGGGCTTCTCCACCCTCATCGGCGCCGGGGCCAAGGGCTCGGCCGACGGGCCGATCCCGGGCGGGGAGGCGATCATGATGAGCCTGTCCGGTGTGATGTTCGCCTCGCTGGCCATGGCCACCCTGGGTGTTCTGGTGATCTCCAGCGAATACCGCACCGGGGGCATCCGTACCTCGCTCATGGCCGTGCCCAAGCGCATGAGCCTGCTGACCGGCAAGATCGTGGTGTTCGCCGCGACCTCGCTGGCCGTCTGCGCGGTCGCGGCGGCCGGCTCGCTCCTCGTCGGCCTGGCGATCATCCAGCCGCCGTCGATCGAGGCGGGCGAGGCTGTACGGGCCGTGCTCGGAGTCACCCTCTACCTGACCGCCTGCGGCCTGTTCGGGCTCGGCCTGGGCACGCTCATCAGGCACACGCCTGGCGCGATCGTCTCGGCCATCGCGCTGATCCTGGTGCTGCCCCAGATGACGAACCAGCTCCCTGGCGAGTGGGGCAGGACCGTGTCGGAACACTTCACCACGAACGCCGGCCTGCTGGTCGCGTCCGGCCAGGAGAACGGCTCCCTGGGGCCGTGGAGCGGGTTCGCGGTCTACCTGGCCTGGGTGGCGGTCGCCATGCTCTCGGGCGCCGTGCTGATGCGGCGCCGCGACGCGTAGGCCGCACCCGGCGCGGAGCGCGCTGACGGGGTCCACCCCGGAAGGGCCTCAGCCGGTACGCGAGCTCGCGGCCGCGGTCGCGGGCCGCCTCGCCTCAGCCGGACGCGAGCTCGCGGCCGCGGTCGCGGGCCGCCTCGATGGCGGCCAGGAACGCGGCGCGTACGCTGTGCCGCTCCAACTCGGCGATCGCGGAGATCGTGGTGCCCCCCGGCGAGGTGACGGCCTCACGCAGGATCACCGGATGCTCGCCGGAGTCGCGCAGCATCACGGCGGCCCCGACGATCGACTGGGTGACCATGTCGAGTGCGGCGGCACGCGGCATGCCGAGCAGGATGCCGGCGTCGACCATGGCCTCGACCAGGTAGAAGAAGTAGGCAGGGCCGCTGCCCGACAGCGCCGTGGCGGCGTCCTGCTGCGACTCGGGGATGCGCAGCACCTTGCCCACGGGCTTGAGCAGGCCCTCGGTGCGCCTGAGGTGCTCCTCGTCCGCGTGCGCGCCCGCCGAGATCACGCTCATCGCCTCGTCGAACCTGATCGGCGTGTTGGACATGACCCTGACCACCGGCACCTCGACACCGAGGCGCTGCTCCACGAACGACGTCGTGATGCCGGCCGCCGCCGTGATCACGAGGCGGTCGGCGGGCACGTAAGGGGCGATCTCGGCCAGCAGCGTGGCCATGTCCTGCGGCTTGACGGCCAGGACCAGCGTGTCGGCCACCTTGGCCGCCTCGGCGTTGGTGACGGTGCGTACGCCGTACGCCTCGCGCAGCGCCTGCGCCCGCTCCGGCCGTCGGGTGGTCGCCATGATGTCGCCCGGCTTGAGCCCCGCGCGCAGCAGCCCGGCCAGCAGGGCCTCGCCCATCTTGCCCGTGCCCAGAATCGCAATCATTGTGGCAGCCTATCTCCGTGACACCAGGGACCTGAGGAAGAAGGCCAGGTTACGGGGGCGCTCGGCGAGGCGGCGCATGAGGTAGGCGTACCAGTCGGAGCCGTAGGGGACGTAGACGCGCATCTGGGCGCCCAGGCCGGCCAGGCGGGCCTGCTCGGCGGGGCGTACGCCGTAGAGCATCTGGTATTCGAAGCCGGTCACGTCGCGTCCTTCGAGCACGGCCAGCGTGGAGGCGATGCGCAGCAGCCTCGGGTCGTGCGTGGCGACCATGGGGTAGGCGGTGCCCGCCATCAGGACCTTCAGGCAGCGTACGAACGAGCGGTCGATGTCGGCGGGAGACGTGTACGCGACGGGAGCGGTGTAGGCCCCCTTGCACAGGCGCACCCGCGCCCCGCCGAGCTTCTCGCAGCGCTCCAGCGCCTCCGGCAGGTAAGCCTGCACCACCACGCCCACGTCCGGATGGTCCCCGCGCAGCTCGGTGTGCACGGCGTGCAGCCCGGCGATCGTGTCGTGCTCCTCCGCGTCGAGCGTCACCGTGATGCCCGCGGCCGCGGCGGCCCGGCAGATGGCGGCGGCGTTGCCGAGGGCGAGGTGCTCCGACAACCGCAGGCCGAGCGCCGTGAGCTTGACCGACACGTCCGCCCCCGCCGGCAGCAGCTCCAGCAGCCGCAGGTATTCCCTGACGGCCTGCCCCGCCTGCTCCCGATCCGTCACCTCCTCGCCCAGGTGATCGACGGTGACGAGCAGCCCCCTGCGGGTCAGCTCGCCGATCACGGCGCCGACGTCGTCGGCGACATAGCGTCTGACCACATCCCTGGTCAGCGGCGACGTGGAGATGACACGCTCGGCGCGTTGGCTCTTGGAGACGGCGAGCAAAGCCTGACGGAGCACGTGAACCACACTAACCGCCTGCTTCATCGGCATCGCGATGAACCAGGGGCCGGTCCTGCCCGTCGTAGGGGTATGCGTGCAACGACAGCGACTCTTCTGGCCGGATGCCTCGCGCTCACGGCGGGCTGCGGTGGCGCGACAACCGCCGAACAGGCCGCCTCCACGACCACGGCGCGGCCCCCGGTCGTGTCGCAGCCCGTCACCACCTCCCCCACCAAGGCTCCCGAGCCGGTCAAGCCCGTCGGCAACGCCGTCGACGTCCGCAAGGTCAAGTGGTCCAAGGCCAAGCCGGTCGACAAGAACAGGAAGGTCCAGCTCACCTGGTGGTCGGGGGTCGCGCCCTGCACCGTGCTGGACCGGGTCAAGGTCAAGGAGACCGACAAGACGGTCACCATCACCCTGTACGAGGGCAGGTCGCCCAAGGCCAGGAACGTCTCCTGCATCATGATCGCGATCGAGAAGACGACCACGGTCACCCTCAAGAAGGCGCTCGGTAAGCGCAAGATCGTCAACGGCGCCGAGTAGCCCGGCCGCGCCCGGCCTCATTCCCACCCCCGTCCCCGTGAAGACCGCCGCCGCTTCGGGGACGCTGGACATGACCAACGTGCTGGCCGGCCCGTTCGCCGGCTACCAGCTCGGGCTCATGGGCGCCGACGTGATCAAGGCGGAGGTTCCGGGCTCCGGCGACCTGGCCCGTCAACTGGGCGCGGACCCCTCGCTGAACCAGCGTGGCTACGGCGCGTCGTTCATCGCGCAGAACGCCGGCAAGCGGTCGGTCACCGTCGACCTCAAGAACGAGGCCGGCCGCGAGGCGTTCGCCGCGCTGGTATCGAGCGCCGACGCGCTGATCGAGAACTTCCGCCCCGGTGTCCTCGCCCGCCTCGGCTTTCCCTGGGACCGGCTGCGCGAGCTCAATCCCCGGCTCATCTACTGCGCCATCACGGGGTTCGGCCAGAACGGCCCGTTGCGCGACCGCCCGGCGTACGACCAGATCATCCAGGGGTTGTCCGGGATGATGGCGACGACCGGCACCACAGAGGCCAGCCCGCTGCGGGCGGGCTATCCCGTGGCCGTGTGCTCGACGTCGCCCGGGCGCTCGCGCACGAGCAGGTCGAGTACCGCGGCTTCGTGCACGAGACCGCGGACCCCGTGGACCCGTCGAAGGCGATGCGCGTGATCGGCAACGGGATCCACGTCGACGGGCGCCCGAGCGCGCCGTCGGGCTGCCCGCCGCTGCTCGGCCAGCACACCGACGCCGTCCTGCGCGAGGTGGGACTGGACGACGCCGACATCGCCGCACTGCGGGACAAGGGAGGCATCTGATGGACGACGAGCACCAGGCGCTGCGCGAATGGTGGCGGACCGGCGTCAGCCGGGTGGAGCCGAACGTCATCGAGTTGCGCGGCTATCCGGTCGGCGAACTGATCGGATGGGACGGCTCCCGCGACCCGCAGCCTGCCCGGCGACCGCGACCGCTGACCGAGCGGCACCCCGCAGGGCGCCCTCGGAGCCCACGCGAGGGTCAAGAGGTCACGCCGCCGCAGCAGGGCCGCAGCGCATCCCCTGTGGTGCTATGAGCTTGCTCATCGCACCACAGGGCGGCGAGCGCCAGCTCGCCGCAAAAACAAAAGCCTCTTCCAAGCAGTTGATGGGGGCCCGCGGGGATCCCCCCGCGTGAGGGGGATCCCCCCGCGTTAGATGGAGGGGATGAGGCCGCCGTCCACGCGGATGACCGAGCCGTTGATGTAACCGGCCCGCGCGCTCACCAGGAAGGCGGCCACCGTGCCGTACTCCTCGGGGTCGCCGTAGCGGCCGGCCGGGATCGTCGCGCGGCTGGCGCGCTCCACCTCCTCGACGGAGACGCCCTCGCGGCCGGCCCGCGCCTCGTCGAGCGCGGCGGTACGCGCGGTCGCCACCCGGCCGGGCACGATGACGTTGGACGTGATTCCCGCTGCCGCGACCTCCTTGGACAGGGTCTTCGACCAGCCGTGCAGCGAGGCGCGCAGCGTGTTGGAGATGCCGAGGTTGGGGATCGGGGCGATCGCACCGGAGGACGTACTCGTCAGGATCCGGCCCCAGCCGCGCTCGCGCATGCCGCCGAGCACCGCGTCGGTCAGGCCGATCACCGGAAGCACCATCGCGGCGTACTGCTCCTCCCACAGCTTCGCCGGCTGACCGGCCGCCGGCGAGGCGGGCGGCCCGCCGGTGTTGTTGACGAGGATGTCGGCAGGACCGAGCTCGGCCGCCACCTGGGCGGCGACGTCGGCGCTGCGGGCGTGCTCGCGCAGGTCCCACTCCACGGGCAGGACCCGCACGCCGGACGCGGCGCACGCGCGGACGGTGTCGTCGAGGCGCGCGAGGGCGCGGCCGGTGACGGCGACGTGCACGCCCTCGGCGGCCAGCGCCCGCGCGATGGCCTGCCCGAGCCCGGAGCCGGCCGCGGTGACGATCGCGACCTTGCCTGCAATTCCCAGATCCATCAGTTCTCTTTCCTCATGGCCCTCGTTACTCTCGTGACCTCGGGACCTCTGATCAGCAAGCGTCGCACGCGGGCCCGCTCGCGGGGTGAAAGGATCTTACGTCCGTGGGGTGAGGCGCCGGTTGCTCTCGCCGAACCGATCCTGCGCGTCGCCGATGACGGACGCCGGCAGACCGGCGAGCCCGTCGAGGACGCTCGTCGCGGGAGCTCCCGGCGTTTCAGACATGCACATCCCCCTCGATCTATCATCTAATGACATAAGCTATCAGATATCACGTGGCGGACCATTGCTGCGATGATCTCGTTCTGACAGCCGTTACCGGAGGTGCGATGTGGCCGAGCAGAAGACCAACATGCGCTCGCTGGAGCGCGCGATCGACGTGCTGGAGGTGCTCGAACGGGAAGGCCGTTCGCTCCGGCTCAGCGAGGTCGCCCAGAAGACCGGCCTGCACATCGCCACCGCGCAGCGCATCCTCGGGGTGCTTGAGGACCGCGGGCGGGTCGAGCGCGACCACGCCGGCTACCGGCCCGGAGTCGCGCTGGTCTTCGGCGCGCACGCCTTCCTTGCCAGCAACCCCCTCGTGCTGGCCGCCCGCCCGGTGCTCCAGGAACTGGCCGACCGCACAGGACTGACTGCCTCGCTGTACCTGCGCAGCAACTGGGTCCGCGTGGTCGTGGCGCGGGTCGAGGGCTCCAAGCCGCTGCGTTACCAACTCCCCTTCGGCCGGCGGCTCCCCCTGCATCTCGGCGCGGGCAAGGTCTTCGCCGCCGACTTCGACGACGAGGAGCGGGCGCGGTTCTACACCGAGGCGGGACCGCTGCTCGACCTCGCGGGCAACCCCATCGAAGAGGCCACCCTGACCAAGGACTTCGCCGAGATCCGCCGGCTCGGCTACTACGTCTCCTACGAGGAGCGCCAGGTGGGGGCGGTCTCCATCACCGCGCCGGTGCGCGACCGCGACCACGCCCTCATCGGGGCCATCACGCTCGGCGCCGGCGCCGATGACATCCGCTCGCGAGACGTCGAGCCGCTGGTGGTGGAGGTACGGCAGGCGGCCGCGGCGGTGGGCCAGCACGCCATCATGTGACTCCGCGCACGGTGTGATGCGCGATCCGGTCCCAGTCGTACTCATGCCCCCATCCCGGGGCCTCGGGCAGCGGCGCACACCGCCGGAGATCGGCGCGTGGTTGACGATCAGCCCGCGGTAGAGCGGGTCACGCTCGGCGCTCTTAGAACGCCGACCGCAGGCCGGTGTGCTGCGGCGGTATCGGGTGGCCGTGCTGACGCTGGTACAGCGTCGGGTGCAGGGCCGCGGCCGCTTGGCGGCGAACCACCGTGATCCGCTGGGGCGCGCCGCCGCGCTGTTCCCAGAACGCCGCGACGACCGCCGCGAACGCCGAGATCGCCTCGACGGAGGCGGCGACGATCTCGTGCACCGTGTCGAAGCCGGGCCGCTCGCCCACGGCGGTCACCGTGGACGCCGGGGCGGGCAGACCGAGATCGCTCAGCAGCGCCCGCCAGTCGCCGGCAGGGGTACCGCCGGAGACGGCGGCGATCCCATCGGCGGGTTTCGCGGTCGCGGGCTCGGTCATGGCGAGGTCCGGGGGCAGGTGACGAAGCCGCTGGAGCGCATGCGATCTCCCCCTTTCTCATTAAATGATAGTTAATATCGCAAATCTGAGAGGTAAGGAGATGCCACGTCAAGAGGCCCTCTTTTGCGGAACCTCCCGGCCCGTGACCCCGTTACGCGTGATGTGTACCGTTTTTCGGGGAATGTCGCCGCGCTCACGAGGGTTGAGTCGAGTAGGCTCAAGTCGTTTGACAAAGACGACGCAAATCCGTAGCTTGAGTCCAACCGACTCAACTTTGACTACAAGGACGTACTCATGGCACGTGCGGTAGGTATCGACCTTGGGACGACCAACTCCGTCGTCTCGATCCTCGAGGGCGGTGAGCCCACCGTCATCGCCAACGCGCAGGGCTCGCGGACCACGCCGTCCGTGGTCGCCTTCGCGAAGAATGGCGAAGTCCTGGTCGGTGAGGTCGCCAAGCGGCAGGCCGTCACCAATGTAGACCGGACGATCCGCTCGGTGAAGCGGGAGATGGGCACCAACTGGTCCCAGGAGATCGACGGCAAGAAGTTCTCGCCGCAGCAGATCAGCGCGTTCGTGCTGCAGAAGCTGAAGCAGGACGCGGAGGCGTACCTGGGCGAGAAGATCACCGACGCGGTGGTCACGGTCCCGGCCTACTTCAACGACGCCCAGCGCCAGGCCACGAAGGAGGCCGGCACGGTGGCGGGCCTCAACGTGCTCCGCATCATCAACGAGCCGACCGCGGCGGCCCTCGCCTACGGGCTCGACAAGGAGCAGGACCAGACCATCCTGGTCTTCGACCTCGGTGGCGGCACCTTCGACGTGTCGCTGCTCGACGTCGGCCAGGAGGACGGCCACGGCTTCGTCGAGGTCAAGGCCACCTCCGGCGACAACCACCTGGGCGGTGACGACTGGGACCAGCGCGTCGTCGACGAGCTCGTCAAGCGCTTCCAGAACGCCCACGGCGTCGACCTGGCCAAGGACAAGATGGCGCTCCAGCGGCTGCGTGAGGCCGCGGAGAAGGCCAAGATCGAGCTGTCCAGCCAGTCCGAGACCAACATCAACCTCCCCTACATCACGGCGTCGTCCGAGGGTCCCCTGCACCTCGACGAGAAGCTGACCCGCTCGGAGTTCCAGCGGCTGACGGCCGACCTGCTCGAGCGGACCAAGGGCCCGTTCCACCAGGTCATCAAGGACGCCGGGATCAAGGTCTCCGACATCGCCCACGTGGTGCTCGTCGGCGGCTCGACCCGCATGCCGGCCGTCTCCGAGCTCGTCAAGGAGCTGACCGCGGGCAAGGAGCCCAACAAGGGCGTCAACCCGGACGAGGTCGTCGCCATCGGCGCCGCCCTGCAGGCCGGCGTGCTCAAGGGTGAGGTCAAGGACGTCCTGCTGCTCGACGTGACCCCGCTGTCGCTGGGCATCGAGACCAAGGGCGGCATCTTCACCAAGATCATCGAGCGCAACACGACGATCCCGACGAAGCGCTCCGAGGTCTTCACCACGGCCGAGGACAACCAGCCGTCGGTGCAGATCCAGGTCTACCAGGGCGAGCGTGAGATCGCTTCGTACAACAAGAAGCTGGCCACGTTCGAGCTGACCGGCATCGCGCCGGCGCCGCGCGGCATCCCGCAGATCGAGGTCACCTTCGACATCGACGCCAACGGCATCGTCAACGTCTCCGCCAAGGACCTGGGCACGGGCAAGGAGCAGACGATGACGATCACCGGCGGCTCCGCGCTGCCGAAGGACGACATCGAGCGGATGATGCGCGAGGCGGAGTCGTACGCCGAGGAGGACAAGAAGCGCCGCGAGGAGGCCGAGGTCCGCAACAACGCGGACGGTCTGGCCTACCAGACGGAGAAGTTCCTCCGCGAAAACGACGACAAGGTGCCCGGCGACATCAAGACCGAGGTCAACGACGCCCTCGCCGAGCTGAAGAAGGCTCTGGAGGGCACCGACACCGACGTCATCCGCACCTCGGCCGAGAAGCTCGCCACCGTCAGCCAGAAGATGGGTTCGGCGATCTACGCTCAGAGCCAGGGACAGCAGGGCGGCGAGGGCGCTCCCCAGGACGCCACGGCCGACCAGCAGGACAAGGCCGACGACGACGTGGTCGAGGCCGAGATCGTCGACGAAGACCAGCCGAAGAAGGACAAGTGATGCCGCCGCGTGAAAACGGGCACGAGGAGCCGGTGATCCGCGACAACCGCAAGATCGACCCGGAGACGGGGCAGGTGCGCGACACCGCGACCGGGCAGGCCGCCCAGCCGCAGGAGCCCGCCGCCGAGCCGCAGGACGGCGAGCCGGTCGCCCAGCTCGCCGAGCGGACCGCCGACCTGCAGCGACTCCAGGCGGAATACACCAACTACCGCAGGAGAGTGGAGCGCGACCGGGTCGCGGTCCGCGAGCAGGCCGTCGCCGGGGCGCTGGCCGAGCTCCTGCCTGTGCTCGACGACATCGGAAGGGCTCGCGACCACGGCGAGCTGACCGGCGGCTTCGCGAAGGTGGCGGAGTCGCTGGAGGCCGCGGTCACGAAGCTGGGCCTCAGCTCCTTCGGCCAGAAGGGCGACCCGTTCGACCCGACGGTCCACGAGGCGCTGATGCACAGCTACTCGCCCGAGGTGACCGAGCCGACCGCGATCGAGGTGCTGCAGCCTGGATACCGGATGGGTGAGCGGGTGCTGCGCCCGGCGCGGGTGGCCGTCGCCGAGCCCGAGGACGCGCCTCCCGCGTCCGATGACGACGACAACTGACACGAGGACGAAGGGCCGTAGATGAGCACCAAGGACTACCTGGAGAAGGACTACTACGCCGTCCTTGGTGTGCCCAAGACCGCCACCGCCGACGAGATCAAGAAGGCATACCGCAAGCTGGCCAGGCAGTACCACCCGGACACCAACCAGGGCGACGCGACCAAGGAGACCAAGTTCAAGGAGGTCTCCGAGGCTTACGACGTCCTGTCCGACAGCAAGCGCCGCAAGGAATACGACGAGGCGCGCACGCTGTTCGGCTCCGGGGTGGGCGCGCAGCGGGCCGGCGGCGGTGGCGGTTTCCCGTTCGACTTCGGTGACCTGTTCGGCGGCACCGCCGGGCAGAGCACGGGCGGCACGGGCGAGCGCCTCGGCGACCTGTTCGGCGGGTTGTTCAACCGGGGCGGCGCCACCCGCACCACCACCACGTCCAGGCCGCGGCGTGGCCAGGACATCGAGTCCGAGGTCACGCTGACGTTCACCGAGGCCGTCGAGGGCACCACGGTGTCGCTCAGGCTGACCAGCTCGGCCGCCTGCACGGCGTGCAGCGGCACCGGCGCCAAGGCGGGCACGACCCCGAGGGTCTGTCCCACCTGTGAGGGCACCGGCGCGGCGAGCCGCAATCTGGGCAACTTCGCCTTCTCCGAGCCCTGCCGCGACTGCAAGGGCCGCGGGTTGATCGTGGACGTGCCCTGCCCCGTGTGCGAGGGCAGTGGCCGGGCCAAGAGCACCCGCACCATCCAGGCCCGCATCCCCGCCGGGGTGGCCGACGGCCAGCGCGTCAGGCTCAAGGGCAAGGGCGCGCCAGGCGAGAACGCCGGTCCCGCGGGCGACCTCTACATCCAGACCCACGTCAAGACGCACCCGGTGTTCGGCAGGTCGGGTGACAACCTCACGATCACGGTACCCGTGACGTTCACGGAGGCCGCGCTGGGGGCCGAGATCAAGGTGCCGATACTCAAGGGCATGCCGGTCACGCTGCGCATCCCCCCGGGCACGCCCAACGGGCGTACGTTCCGGGTGCGCGGGCGTGGCACCGCCCGCAAGGACGGCACCAAGGGTGACCTGCTCGCGAGCGTCGAGGTCACCGTGCCGAAGACGCTCGACGACAAGTCGCGCGAGCTTCTCTCCGAGTTCAACACCGCGACAGCGGGCGAGGACCCGCGCGCTGAGCTCATTCAGCGAGCCAGAAGCGAGTAAGCCGATGGACGCCAACTATTTCGACCTGTCCGACGACACTCCCGTCTACGTGATTTCGGTGGCCGCGCAGCTGTCGGGGCTCCACCCGCAGACGCTTCGGCAGTACGACCGGCTCGGGCTGGTCAGTCCAGGGCGCACGGCGGGGCGCGGCCGCCTCTACTCGACACGCGACATCATCCAGCTCCGCGAGGTGCAGCGGCTCTCCCAGGAGGAGGGCATCAACCTCGCGGGCATCAAGCGGATTCTCCAGCTCGAGAACGAAGCTCTGCGGCTACGTGAGGAGGTTCACCGCCTGCGTGCCGAGATGCGGATGGTCAGAGCGCTGATCCGCTACGAGCTGCCACCGGGGGCCTGAAAGACATGGACTACAAGCTCACCCAGAAGAGCCAGGAAGCTCTTTCGGGGGCCATGCGGCGCGCCGCCGCGGAGGGCAACCCCGAGATCTCCCCGGCTCACCTGCTGACCACGTTGCTCTCCCAGACGGGCGGCACGGCCGTCCCGCTGCTCGAGGCCGTCGGCGCCGACTGGCGCACGCTGCGCGCCCGTGCCGAGGAGCAGCTCGCGGCGCTGCCGAAGGCGCAGGGCGCGACGGTCGGGGCGCCGTCGAGCTCCCGCCACCTGCTCACGGTGATGAACACCGCCGCCCAGCACGCCAACCGCCTCGAAGACCTCTACGTCTCCACCGAGCACCTGCTGGTCGGCCTGGCCGCCGACGGCGGCCAGGTGGCCGAGCTGCTCAAGTCCCAGGGCGCGACGCCGCAGGCGCTGCTCGACGCCTTCGAGAAAGTACGCGGCCACGCCCGCGTCACCAGCGAGACCCCGGAGGACACCTACCAGGCGCTGGACAAGTACGGCGTCGACCTGACCGAGCACGCCCGCGGCGGCAAGCTCGACCCGGTCATCGGCCGCGACTCCGAGATCCGCCGCGTCGTCCAGGTGCTCAGCCGCCGCACCAAGAACAACCCGGTGCTCATCGGCGAGCCAGGCGTCGGCAAGACGGCGGTCGTCGAGGGCCTGGCCCAGCGCATCGTGGCCGGCGACGTGCCCGAGTCCCTGCGCAACAAGCGGCTGATCGCGCTTGACCTGGGCGCGATGGTGGCCGGAGCCAAATACCGCGGCGAGTTCGAGGAACGGCTCAAGGCCGTGCTCTCCGAGATCAAGGAGAGCAACGGGCAGATCGTGACGTTCATCGACGAGCTGCACACCGTCGTCGGCGCGGGGGCCGCCGAGGGCGCGATGGACGCCGGCAACATGCTCAAGCCGATGCTGGCCCGCGGCGAGCTGCGCATGATCGGCGCGACCACGCTCGACGAATACCGCGAGCGCATCGAGAAGGACCCCGCGCTGGAGCGCCGCTTCCAGCAGGTCTACGTGGGCGAGCCCACGGTCGAGGACACGATCGCGATCCTGCGCGGGCTCAAGGGCCGCTACGAGGCGCACCACCAGGTGCAGATCGCCGACAGCGCGCTCGTCGGCGCCGCGGCCCTGTCCGACCGCTACATCACCAACCGCTTCCTCCCCGACAAGGCCATCGACCTGGTCGACGAGGCCGCCTCGCGGCTGCGCATGGAGATCGACTCCCGGCCGGTGGAGATCGACCAGCTCCAGCGCAACGTCGACCGCATGAAGATGGAGGAGCTGGCCCTTTCCAAGGAGACCGACGACGCCTCCGTCCAGCGGCTCGAACGCCTCCGCCAGGAGCTGGCCGACCGCCAGGAGGAGCTCAACGCCCTCGTCGGCCGCTGGGAGCACGAGAAGGCCGGGCTCAACAAGGTCGGCGAGCTGAAGAAGCAGCTCGACGAGGCGCGCGGCGCCGCAGAACGGGCCCAGCGCGACGGCGACTTCGAGGCGGCGTCCAGGCTGATGTACGCCGATGTGCCGCGGCTGGAGCAGGCGCTCAAGGCCGCCTCCGACGCCGCGCCGCCGGACAACGCCATGGTGAAGGAGGAGGTCGGCGCCGACGACATCGCCGAGGTGATCTCCTCGTGGACCGGCATCCCGGCCGGGCGGCTCCTGGAGGCGGAGACGGCCAAACTGCTGCGCATGGAGGAGGAGCTGGGCAAGCGGCTCATCGGGCAGCAGCGGGCCGTACAGGCCGTCTCCGACGCCGTACGCCGCAGCCGGGCCGGCATCGCGGACCCGGACCGGCCCACGGGCTCGTTCCTGTTCCTCGGCCCGACCGGTGTGGGCAAGACGGAGCTGGCCAAGGCGCTGGCGGAGTTCCTGTTCGACGACGAGCGGGCGATGACCCGCATCGACATGAGCGAATACTCCGAGAAGCACAGCGTGGCCAGGCTCGTCGGCGCGCCTCCCGGTTACGTCGGCTACGAGGAGGGCGGCCAGCTCACCGAGACCGTACGGCGGCGCCCGTACACCGTGGTGCTGCTCGACGAGGTCGAGAAGGCGCACCCCGAGGTGTTCGACATCCTGCTGCAGGTGCTCGACGACGGCCGGCTGACCGACGGTCAGGGCCGCACGGTCGACTTCCGCAACACGATCCTGATCCTCACCTCCAACCTGGGCTCGCAGTTCCTCGTCGACCCCAAGCTGGAGAACGGCGCCAAGCGGGAGGCCGTCATGGGGGCGGTGCGCAACTCGTTCAAGCCGGAGTTCCTCAACCGGCTCGACGACGTGATCCTCTTCGACGCGCTCGGCTCCGAGGAGCTGACCCGCATCGTCGACCTGCAGGTCGAGCGCCTGGCGCGGCGCCTGGCCGACCGCAGGCTGACGCTGGAGGTCACGCCGGCGGCCCGCGAGTGGCTGGCCCTGACCGGCTACGACCCGCTGTACGGCGCCCGCCCGCTGCGCCGCCTCGTCCAGTCCGCCATCGGCGACAAGCTGGCCAAGGCTGTGCTGTCCGGGGAGGTCGTCGACGGCGACAAGGTCATGGTCGAACTCGGCGACGACGAGCTCATCGTCCAGCGCGGCTGACCCCGCTCCGGCGCTGGTTTCCGGACCCGCCACAGTGCGCACCATCGGGCCCACCATCGGGCCCACCACTGGGCTCGTCACTGGGCCCGCTTCCTGGCCCGCGGACCGTTCGGGTTCGCGGGCCGCGGCGTGTCATGGCGTCCGGCCCTCCGCTCGTTAAGGTTCGGCCCACTCTTCGGACAAGTCACATTCCCGTGGCCGGGCGTGTGACTACGTTCGGCGTTCTGTCGGATCACCGAAATGATCAGGGGGACGTGACATGCCATCTCAGAAGCTCCGCTGCCTCGCGGTCGCCGCTCTGACCGCGGGTGTCAGCTGGACGGTCGTGAGCCCCGCTACGGCGGCCCCGTGCGATGACAGGGAACCCGCGCTGCTCACCCACACCTCCGTCGCCTCCCACTGCGGCGCGCACGCCGAACTGCGCGGGACCGAGGGCATCCACGCCGGCGGCCGGATGGTCACCACCGAGGGCAACAGGCTCGCCATGGCCACCGGTGAGCTGGCCAGGCACCTGGGCCTTACGGGGCTGGCCACCGCCAAGAGTGTCATGGGCGTGGCCGACCTCGGCGGAGTGGCGGCGACCTGGGCCATGCCGTCACCGGCCGCGGCGTCGCCGGGAGCGTTCAGCGCGAGCTCGACCGGTATGCGCGACCTGTCGACCGTGGCAGGCATCCCCGCCCTGCCCGCCCTTCCCGCGCTGCCTGCTGTGCCCGCCGCGGTGTCCGCGCTGCCTGTCCTGCCCGCCGTGCCGTCGACGCCACGGGACGGCAAGCCGTCGTCCGGCCAGTTCTCCGTACACAATCGCATCGCCGGCTCGGTCATCCAGTCTCCGCTGGACCTCCAGAAGCCGGTACGCGAGGCCGGGGCGGACCTCGTCGGCGTCCTGCTGCCGAAGGCGGTGGAGAGCGTCGAGGGCACGTCCATGCTTCCCGGCGGCGCTCCGATCGCCAACGGCTTCACCGGCCTCGCCCACAGCCTCGGCCTCCACTGAGCGGCCTGCCTCCACAACCAGGCGCGGCAGGTCCCCACGAAGACAAGGCATAACGCGCCCGAGGCTTACGCGGGGACGGCCCGGCCGGCGGGCACGCGAAAGCGCCGGTCGGCGAGCCGTCCACTGGACGTGCCGAACGGCGGCGAGCCCCCGACCCGATCCGAGCCGGAGCCCGGTCAGCCCCCGACCCGATCCGAGCCGGAGCCCGGTCAGGACCCGACCCGATCCGAGCCGGAGCCCGGTCAGGACCCGACCCGATCCGAGCCGGAGCCCGGTCAGGACGCCGGTCCGAGCCGGTGCCCGATCTCGGTCAGACCCGATCCAGGCCGGATGCCCCATCAGAGCCGGGACCTGAGCCGGTCAAAACCGGATCCGAACCGGATGCCCCATCCGAGCCCGGATCGGGACCCGGTCCAAGCCGGGGCCCGATCCGGGTGGGGTCGGTGGGAGGGTCAGGAGACGAGTTCGTCGAGTTCGTCTTCTGGCAGTCCGAGGTCGACCCTGATCCGGTACCGGGTACGCAGGACCGCGCCCTGCTCCGGATCGTTCTCGTCGCACCCCAGCACCGCCTGGGTGGCCCACTCGAGCCCCCCTCGAAGGTCGCCGTACGCGACCAGCGTCTCCGCGATCGTATGAGCGGTCGCCGTGGAGACCCCGCCCTCAGTGCGTATCGTCTCGATGACCTCCCTGGCCTCATCGGGCCTTTCGAGTTCGAAGAGCGTGTCGGCGATGCCGGCACGCGGGTCGAAGCCCGCCTCGCCACCGTCCTCGACGGCGCGCTGGAAACACTCCATCGCGCGTCCGGGCTGGCCCGCCGCTCGCCATTCCTCGGCGGCGAGGACCAGGATGGATGCCCTGGAGACGTCGCCGGACGAATAGCCGAGCGCGACGTCGTATAGCCGACTGGCCAAAGAACTGTGGTCGTCGGCCAGAAGGGCCTGCTCAAGCAGACGATCAAGGTGCTCACGGGTCACATGCGCCACACCGCGAGACTACCGAGCCACTCGGGCGTTTGCCCCGTCAATGCGCATCGCCGGTCACCCACAAATTCGGTAACGTCTTGTCCATTCCCGCTCGCAATGTGCGTGTCTACGCACGTCAAAGGGCATATATGAGTCGCTTTGCGTCCCCGCGAGCGAAGGGGCTGTGATGGGCATGTCCAAGCAGATGACCTTCATGCTGGCCTGTGCCGTCGTTCTGTCGGCCCTCGTTCCGGGCGTGGCCGGGTATCTCTCGGCCCGCTGGGAGGCCATAGAATCGGCAGAACGCAACCTGCACGCTCTGGAGGCCCGGCTGCACCTGCGCCAGGCCAGAGACGCGCACCCCGTGTCGTACCCGGCGCCGTGTCTGCGTACGCCGATCATCCCGCGGACCCATCAGGTGCCCGCGACCGCACTCGGCGACCACCGGCGCTGGCTCCGCGACCTGCCCGGCTGGGTGCCGGAGGGAGTGCTGCAGGAGCTCGACAGCGTGGGCTGACCCCCGGTCAGCCGAGCGGGGACCAGGACCGGAGCTGCCGGGACAGGAACCCGCGGATCAGGTGCTTGGCCGCGTCGATGATCTCGGGCGAGCCGTCGGGGTCGCGGCGGAAGGCCAGTTTGAGCACGGCGTCGCCCGCCTCCACCGCCACCAGCACGGCCAGGTCGAGTCTCGGGCTGTCGGCCAGCCCGAACTCCTTCAGCAACAGCCCGCGCAACCGCCCGGCGATCACCGTGTTGTTGTCGGAGTCGGAGTCGAGCAGGTTGAGGTCGACCGCGTCGCCGAAGTGCAGGCTCTTGAAGCCGGCGACCGTCCTGTGCATGTCGACGTACTCGTCGATGATCGCGTCGACCGCTTCCCACCAGCCGCGGTAGTCCTCTTCGAGGAACCTGTTGCCGACTCTGCGGACGAACTCCTCGACGTTGCGCCGGGTGAGCTCCTGGGTGATGGCTCGCTTGTCAGGAAAGAACTGGTAGACGGATCCGATCGCGACGCCCGCCCGCTCGGCGATGCGCGTGGTGGACAGGGCGTCGTAACCGCTCTCGTCGAGCAGCTCGGCGCACGCCTGGAGCATCCGCTCGACGCGCCGCGCGCTGCGGCGCTGCGCGGGTTGCCGCCTGAGAGCCTGGGGCTGGGCGCATTCGTCATCCATTTGCGGCGAAGACACGGATTCATCTTCTCCTGTACGCGCGCTCATTACCCGCCGATTCGCGGATTTCCCGGCGCTCCGCCCCACCGGGCCACCACGCGCATCAGCCCAGGCGAAATTCTGGACAGGGCATAACCGATTTTCCCCTCGGGGTTAACCGCCACGACGGTTTGATTCCTGTGCACGGCACGGAGAATGTGCGCGGCCACCCGCTCCGGCGGGTACGCGCGCCGCGCCAGCCTCCGTACGGCCTCCTCCCGCAGATCGACCCCCCGGTACGTGGCATTGCCCGCGATGGGCGTGGAGACGAACCCGGGGCAGATGACGCTCACCCCGATCCCGTGCCCCGCCAACTCGGCCCGCAGGCAGTCGCCGAGCGTCTTCACCGCCGCCTTCGACGTCGAGTACGCGGGCAGCAGCCGAGTAGGCGCGAACGCGGCCAGGGAGGCGACGTTGACGAGGTGCCCGCC
>NZ_JADOGI010000134.1 GCF_015645445.1 Nonomuraea cypriaca
GCGGGGTGGCATGGGCGGGGGCGGCCAGGGTGAGCCCGGCGATGCCCGCCGCCAGCACAACGGCGATGCGAGACAGGGGACTGTCCTTCCACGTGGCCTGCCGGGTTAGCTGACGGGCTCGGGCCTGGAAGCAGCCCTACGGCGGAGTGCCGATTCGCCCCAGGGGAAAGTGGGTCCCCGGCTCCACGCAGCGGTTGCGTGGATTAGGCCCGACGGACTCTAACGAAACAGTCAAAAGGTCGCAAATGCCTCAAACCGGACGCCTGTACGGGCGGCCTGCGCGGTGGCCCGCGGAACGATCCGCAGAATGAGATGATGTGTTCGTCAGTCGAGACGAGCCGGTAAGGTACCGCCCATGGAGTCGCGTAACATCCGCCTGGCCGTCATCCCTGGGGATGGCATCGGCACCGAGGTCGTCGCCGAAGGACTCAAGATCCTGGAGGCGGTCGGCACGAAGATCGAGCCCACCCACTACGACCTGGGCGCCGCCCGATATCACCGTACCGGCGAGACGTTGCCCGACGCGGTGCTCGAAGAGCTGCGCGGCTACGACGCGATCCTGCTCGGCGCCGTGGGCGACCCCAGCGTGCCGCCCGGCGTCCTGGAGCGTGACCTGCTCCTGCGACTCCGGTTCGAGTTCGACCACTACGTCAACCTGCGGCCGGTCAAGCTGTTCCCCGGGGTCGAGACCGCGCTGGCCGACACGCCCGCCGAGGACATCGACATGATCGTCGTCCGCGAGGGCACCGAGGGCCTCTACGCGGGCACCGGCGGCGTCATGCGGCGCGGCACGCCCCACGAGATCGCCACCCAGGAGTCGCTCAACACCGCCCACGGTGTCGAGCGCGTGGTGCGGTTCGCGTTCGAGAAGGCCAAGTCGCGTCCGCGCAAGAAGCTGACCCTCGTCCACAAGACCAACGTCCTGACCTACGCCGGCGACCTCTGGCAGCGCACGGTCAACCGGGTGGCGGAGGAATACCCCGAGGTCACGACCGACTACAGCCACATCGACGCGGCCTCGATGTTCTTCGTGAGCCAGCCGGAGCGGTTCGACGTGGTGGTCACCGACAACCTGTTCGGCGACATCATCACCGACCTCGGCGCCGCCATCGCCGGCGGCATCGGCCTGGCGGCCAGCGGCAACATCAACCCGGAGCGCACGGCGCCCAGCATGTTCGAGCCGGTGCACGGCAGCGCGCCCGACATCGCCGGGCAGGGCAAGGCCGACCCGACCGCGACCATCCTGTCGGTCGCCATGCTCCTCGACCACCTGGGCCTGCCCGCCGAGGCGGCCAGGGTCGAGCAGGCCGTGGCCGACGACATCGTGGAGCGGCTGGCCGGCTGGGCGGGCCGCACGACGCACGAGATCGGCGACGACATCACCGCGCGAGTATCCGGCTAGGACCGCCTAGCCCCAAAAGCGCCCGGCGGTCCGAGGGGGACTGGCGGGCGCTTTTTCGTGCCCGAACCACCTCAACAACCGCTTGTCATCCCATATAGCGAGACAATAGGAAGTACGAGCTGCCCCGAGCAGTGCCCGGCCTCCGGCGGCGCAACGCCGCGGATCCGGTAGATTTCGCACATTCGCAGAGAGAAGGACCGTCGTCATGACCATCGCTCAAAAGCTCAGCTTCGACGTGCAGCTATCCGACCACGCTCGCACCGCGGCCGAGCGGGAGCAGGTACTGGCGAACCCGGGTTTCGGGCAGACCTTCACCGACCACATGATCTCGGCCGACTACACCGAGGGCCAGGGCTGGCACGACGCCAGGCTCATGCCGTACGGACCGCTCTCGCTCGACCCGGCCACCTCGGTCTTCCACTACGCGCAGGAGCTGTTCGAGGGGCTCAAGGCGTATCGCCAGATCGGCGGCTCCATCGTGGTGTTCCGCCCGTACGCCAACGCGGCCCGCTTCAACCGCTCGGCCGCCCGGATGGCCATGCCGGAGCTCCCCGAGGACGCGTTCGTGGAGTCGCTCGAACTCCTCGTCCAGACCGACAGGGAGTGGGTGCCGACGACCGAGGGGCACAGCCTCTACCTGCGGCCCTTCATGATCGCCACCCAGGCGGGGCTCGGGGTCAACTACCCGTCGAAGTCGTACAAGTACATGGTCATCGCCTCTCCCGCGGCGTCGTACTTCACGGGTGGGATCAAGCCCGTCTCCGTCTGGCTCTCGACCGAGTACACGCGGGCCGCCCCCGGCGGCACCGGCTTCGCCAAGTGCGGCGGCAACTACGCGGCGGCGTTCGTCGCGCAGCGGCAGGCGGTGGCCAACGACTGTGACCAGGTGGTGTGGCTGGACGCCCACGAGCACAGGTACGTCGAGGAGATGGGCGGCATGAACCTGTTCTTCGTCTTCGGCGACAAGCTCGTGACCCCCGCGCTGACCGGCACCCTGCTGCCCGGCATCACCAGGGACTCGATCCTGGAGCTGGCCGGCGACCTCGGCCTGGAGACGGAAGAGCGCCTCATCTCGGTCGACGAGTGGCAGGCAGGGTGCGAGTCGGGTGAGCTGACGGAGGTGTTCGCCTGCGGCACGGCCGCCGTGGTGACGCCCGTGGGCTCGGTCAAGGGCGCCGACCGCGCCTGGACCATCGCCGACGGCGGCCCGGGCCCGGTCACGATGCGCCTGCGCGAAGAGCTGGTCGGCATCCAGTACGGCGCCCGCCCCGACACTCACAACTGGATCCACAAGATCGTCTAGCGGGGCCCCTCAGGGATCGTCTGTGGCTGGGCGGCCTCGGGGCGCGACCGGCCCCGAGGCTCCTCTCACACGGCACTCAGGAGGTTCGCCGTGTCGATGGACATCCCCCACGGCTCGGGCAATGCCAGCGGCTCGCCCTCGGCGACGTCCGTCTGCTTGGCGTATCCGCCGCCGCCTGGCTCGCTGTAAAGGCGTACCCGGTGCTGGAAGGGGTCGATCACCAGGTAGAGCGGCACCCCGCCTGGCGCGTAACCGCAGGGTTTGACGAAATAGTCGTCGTAGGTGCTGCCGACGGTGACGACGTCCACCACCAGCAGCGTCGAATCCCCGTGCACGGCGTACTCCTCCCACATCCGCGGCGAACGCGGCACCACGGCGAGGTCGGGAACGTAGCGGTCGGCGTACTGGCCCAGGTAGACGGTGATGTTGGGCCAGATCTCCCAGCCCCGCCCGGCGACCGGGCCGGCGATCTGGAACAACAGCTGGGAGAGGATCGTGTTGTGCTGCCAGGAGCCGGTCTCGTTGACCACGATCCGGCCCTGGGTGGTCTCGACGCGATAATCGGGCAGCAGATCGCGGACCGTGCGGAAACGCTCTTCGAGCGGTCTGACCATCTCACCTTCCTCGGGGTAGTCACAGGGTGACAAAGCGTATTACCCGGAGGTCGTAGGAGATGGCGGTTTCATGACCCCCACGTGACGATCTCGTGGGTTCTACCGGTCGATGTTGGCCATGTACGCCTCGTTGCCCTTCTCGCCGGCCGCCGCGCCAGGCGGCACGAGCTCTTCGATCCGCAGCAGGAGCTCCTTGTCCAGCGTCACGTCGGCGGCCGCGGCGTTGGCGAGCACGTTCTCGGCGCGCCGCGTCCCCGGGATCGGCACGGTGCCCTGGTGGATGAGCCAGGCCAGCGCGAGCTGGGCCACGGACAGATCGTTCTCCGCGGCCAGTTCCGCCACGGAGTCGGCCAGGGCCACGTTCTGGTCGATGTTGCCCTCCTGGAAGCGCGGGTTGCCCCGGCGCCAGTCGCCGCTCTCCAGCTCGCCCCGCCCGCGAATCGTGCCGCCGAGCAGGCCGCGGCCCAGCGGGCTGTAGGCGACGAACCCGACGCCCAGCTCCTCGCACGCCGGGAGGACCTCCCGCTCCGGCGCCCGGCTGAACAGCGAGTACTCGATCTGCACGGCCGTGACCTGGTGGACGGCGCAGGCCCGCCTGAGCGTGGCCGCCGACACCTCAGACAGGCCGGCGTAACGCACCTTCCCGGCCGTGACCAGCTCGGAGAGCGCGCCCATGGTGTCCTCGACGGGCGTCGTGGGGTCGAGCCTGTGCAGGTAGTAGAGGTCCACGTGGTCGGTACGCAGGCGGTCCAGGCTGGCGTCGATCGCTTCGCGTACGTACTCGGGCCTGCCGAGCCCGGGCACCAGCAGGCCCCGCCCGTCCTGGTTTCCGCCGAACTTGGTGGCCAGCACATACTCGTCGCGCCGCCCGCGCAACACCCGGCCGATCAGGCTCTCGCTCTGTCCCGCGCCGTAGATGTCGGCGGTGTCGATGAACGTGATGCCCGCGTCGAGCGCCGTCAGCAGGGTCTCGGCCGCCTGCCGCTCGCTCACGTCGCCGTAGGTGCCCGGCGCCAGCGTCATCGCGCCGAATCCCAGCGCCGAGACCGTCGGACCCTCACTGCCAAGGCTGCGGTACCGCATGATCTCCCCCCTCGGTTCGTGCCTTCAGGGTCGAGACTGCCCGCCGCGCGAGCGGTCATGCCGGCGCCCGGAGGTGGGTCAGTTCTTCCTGATCAGGGTCATGCCGTCGGCGATCGGCAGCATGAGCACGGTCACCCGGGGATCCTCGATCACCAGGTCGTTGAACTCGCGGATCTCGACGGTCGTCTGCTCCTCGTGCGCCGGATCCGCCACCCACCCCCTCCTCAGCGTGTTGTCCGCGACGATCAGCCCGCCGGGGCGCAGGCGGGCCATGAGCAGCTCGTAGTAGCCGGGGTAGTTGCCCTTGTCGGCGTCCAGGAAGGCCAGGTCGATGGTCTGGTCGAAGGCGGCCAGCGTCTCCAGGGCCGGCCCCACCGTGAGCGTCACCTGGTGTGACACGCCGGCCTCGTGCCAGTAGCGGCGCGCGACGGACGTCCACTCCTCGCTCACGTCGAAGCAGTGCAGCCGGCCGCCGGACAGCCCGCGGGCGATGCAGACCGAGGAGTAGCCGGTGAACGTCCCGACCTCCACGGCCACGGCCGGCGCCACGAGTTGGGTGATCATGGTGAGGAAGACGCCCTGGTCGGGTGAGATCTGCAGGGTCGCGTACTCGCCCAGGGACTGGGCGGTCTCCTCGGCCAGCTTCGCCAGCAGAGGGTCGGGTGGGGTCGAGTGGGTCATGACGTACTGCGCCACTGCGGCGTCGAGGAGGTAGGCCTTCATGCGGCCATTGTCCCGGTATCCGATAGTGTCTGCGCGATCAATTGAGGCGAGGGTGGGCGAATGACGAAGCGGTTGGTGGCGGTCGGGGTCGCGTGCGTGGCGATCGCGCTGCTCGGGGTGCTGGCGTTCTCGAATCCGGGTACGTCGTCCGAGGGAGTGCGGCTGTCCCGGCAGATCGACGGCACCATGGTGCTGGCCGACCGGTCGAGCGAGGCGCCCGTGCTCGACGTCTTCGAGGACTTCGACTGCCCTGTCTGCAAGGACATGCACGACAAGGTCGACGACACGATCCAGCGGTTGGCCAGGGAGGGCAGGGTCAAGGTCGTCTTCCACCCCGTGACGATCTTCCGGGACGAGCCGATGCGCTCCAACTCGATCCGCGCCGCCGCGGCCGCCCGATGCGTCCCCGAGGCCAACTGGCTGGCCTTCAGGGACGAGCTGTACGCCATCCAGCCCGCGCCGCACGGCGTGGCCACCGGGTTCACCGTCGAGGAGCTGGTCAAGGCGGCCAGGAAGGCGGGGGCGGCCGTGGACGAGTGCGTGACGTCGCAGTCGTACGCGGAGGCGCATCTGGCGGAGAGCGCCAAGGTGGCGCTCGAGGGCACCCCGACCGTGCTGCTCGACGGGCAGATGCTGGGCAACGAGGTGTTCGACCCCGCCGCGCTCGAACAGATCATCACCGGTGGCGTCGGCGTCGAGGTGTGAACGGCGCCGTATCCCACGAGGTGAGACCCATGTGCCGACTGGTGGATGCGTATGGCAGACTGGGCGGCATCATGTTCTACGGTCTGCTCATTATCCGCAGGCGCGCCGGCTGACACAGGGACACCGCCGGCGCGCAGACCTCTCACGTCCGTGAGGGGTCTTTTTGTTTTCTCACGAGCGACCTACCACGACCTCCAGAGAGAAGAGAGGCTCATGGCCGACGACCGCTTCCACGTCTATGACACGACGCTGCGTGACGGCGCACAGCAGGAAGGGCTCAACCTGACCGTCGCCGACAAGCTCGCCGTGGCACGCCACCTGGACGGCCTGGGCGTCGGCTTCATCGAGGGGGGCTGGCCTGGCGCCAATCCCAAGGACACGGAGTTCTTCAGACAGGCTCGGACCGAGCTCGATCTGAAACACGCGCAACTAGCCGCGTTCGGCGCGACCCGCCGAGCCGGTGTGCGGGCTGCCGACGACCCATTGGTGGCCGCTCTGCGCGAATCCGGCGTGCCGGTCGTGACCCTTGTCGCCAAGAGTCACGACCGGCACGTGGAGCTGGCCCTCCGCACGACGCTTCAGGAGAACCTCGCGATGATCCGCGACACGGTCTCCCACCTCCGTGCGGAGGGGCAGCGAGTCTTCCTCGACGCCGAGCACTTCTTCGACGGCTACAAATCCAATCCAGCCTACGCGCTGGAGGTGATCAAGACCGCCGCCGAAGCCGGGGCCGACGTCATCGCCCTGTGCGACACGAACGGCGGCATGCTCCCCGAGGAGCTGGCCGAGATCGTCCTCGACGCCGCCGGCACCAGCGCCCGGGTGGGCATCCACTGCCACGACGACACCGGCTGCGCCGTCGCCAACACGCTGGCCGCCGTCAAGGCGGGCGCCACCCACGTACAGGGCTGCGCCAACGGCTACGGCGAGCGCTCGGGCAACGCCAACCTCTTCACCGTCGTCGCCAACCTCCAGCTCAAGCGGGGCTTCGACCTCGTGCCGCCGGACGCGCTCGCCGACATGACCCGCGTCGCCCACGCGATCACCGAGGTCACCAACGTCACCCCCAACTCCCACGCCCCCTACGTCGGCACCTCGGCCTTCGCCCACAAGGCCGGCCTGCACGCCAGCGCCATCAAGGTCGATCCCAACCTCTACCAGCACATCGACCCGGCAGCCGTCGGCAACGACATGCGCATGCTCGTCTCCGACATGGCCGGCCGGGCGTCGGTCGAGCTCAAGGGCCGCGAGCTCGGCTACGAGCTCACCCCCGAGCACACCAGGACGCTGGTGGACCGGGTCAAGGACCTGGAGTCCAAGGGCTTCACCTTCGAGGCCGCCGACGCCTCGTTCGAGCTGCTGCTTCGCGACACCGTTCAGGGGGAGCGCAAGCGTCACTTCGAGGTGGAGTCCTGGCGGGTCATCGTCGAGCGCACCAAGGGCGGCGACCTGGTCAGCGAGGCCACCGTCAAGCTGCACGCCAAGGGCGAGCGCATCGTGGCCACCGGCGAGGGCAACGGCCCGGTCAACGCGCTGGACAAGGCGGTGCGGCAGGGGCTGGAGCAGCTCTACCCGGAGCTGGCACGACTGGAGCTGGTCGACTACAAGGTCCGCATCCTGGAGGGCACCCACGGCACCGACGCCGTCACGCGGGTCCTCATCACCTCCAGCGACGACCTGGCGGAATGGGCCACGGTCGGCGTGGCCGAGAACATCATCGACGCCTCCTGGCAGGCGCTGGAGCAGGCCGTGACGTACGGCCTCCTCCGCGCCGGCCGGGAGTGCTAGGCATGCCGGAACGCTAGGCAACCTGCGCGCCGGCCGGGAGTGCTGGGTACCGCCGGGCAAAGCCTCGAAGGGGGGCTCGTACCCCCCCTTCGACGATCAGAAGAGGTCGGCGGGGAAGGAGACGCCCTCCACGGTGACCTTGCCGCCCGAGCACGACACCTTGGGGGAGTCGGTCCCCGGCACGATCACCGTGAGCAGCGACCTGGCCGCGGGCGACACGACGACGGCGGCCTGCTGCTTCGACAGATACGTCGGCGACGCCCACCCGAGCTTCCCGCCGCGCTCCACCTTCTGCCCGCTCACGCGATCGCAGGAGGACAGCTGGACCAGCGTGACCTTGAACTTGCCGTCCGCCAGCACCACCTTCCCGTCGCTCTTGGACTCCACCTTGAGCGACGGGTGGAACCGCCACACGTTCTTGATCTTCTTGCCGCCCGACGCCGTGTCCAGCACCGCCATCAGGTCCTCGCCGTGGTTGACCAGCACCGACCGGGTCCGGCTCACGCCGTACGCCTTGTCGGTCAGCTTGAACGCCTGCCGGTCCTTGTCGTAGTCGGTCTTGACGAGGCTGCTCGACGTACGCGGCCGGAACCTGGCACCCTCCACCGTCGGGACGTTGTGCGCCTCCGGCGACAGCGTCCAGTACCGGTAAGAGCTCTTCTCGTAGGAGTGGAACCCGCCGTCGACCAGGATGTCCCGCCCGTCCGCGTAGTACGTCACGCCCAGGTGGTCCTCATGGCCGTGGAACTTCGTCCCGGGCCCGTACCTGATCGAGTAGTACGCCGACTCCGGCTCGTCCCAGGAGGTCCGCCCGAACACGTAGCCGGCCCGGTAGGTTTTGACCTCCTGCTCGGGCGTGCCGGTCTCCATCTTCGGCTCGGTGTCGGCGCTGCCGTCCCCGATGGGCACCATGTAGCCGTTCGGCATGGTCGAGTGGGCGATGAAGTCCTTCAGCGCCTCCGCCCGCTTGCCGATGTCGCCGGGCACCTTCCTGTCGCACGCCTTCATGTTGGTCATGGCGACCTGGAGGCGGCCGTACACGTAGACGGCGTAGCGGGGCGCCTGCTCCATGAGCGCGCCCTGGGAGTCGACGTCGAGCTTCACCGTGCCGGTCAGCCGTCGGGAGGCCAGGTCCGACCAGTCCTCACGGTTGTAGCGGCAGCCGATGCCCATGAGCGCGATGTCCTGGTCGATGCCGTGGTTGTGACCCTTCTTGTACAGCTTCGGGTTCGACAGCAGCTTGGCGTGGGCGGCCAGGCTGTCCTTCAGCCAGCTCTCGTTGACGTGCCTGCTCAGGCACAGCAGCGGCTGCGTGCGCAGCGAGACCGGGTGGTCCTTCCACACGTACGACTTCGTCCCGCCGGCCCCGTACCTGTTGTTCGCGACCCAGTCCTTGGTGATCTCGGTGGCGCGGTCCAGGTAGCGCTGCTCGCCGGTGTTCTCGTACTCGACGACGAGCGTGCCCATCCACCGCAGCGACTGGAACACGAACTCCCACGACCGGTTCCTGTACGGGCTGGCGTCCCAGTTGATCTTCTTGCCCAGCTTGTACGCGGGCAGCCCCACCAGCGAGATCTCGCCCTTCATGACGTCGGCGGCGGTCGGCGTGCCGGGCAGCCAGTCACCCTGGCACTCCGCGGTACGCGTCACCTTGTCGGCCTGCGCGGGGCTCACCGTTCCGCCGAGTAGGAGCATGAGGGCAAGAGGTAACGCGAGCCGGCGCACGCCAGTTCCTTCCGGGACAAAAGATGAGGGCGGGACATGCTTTCGGAATCACGATCAAGTGGTCAAGCCGGATGCCCGATTCGTTAGCCGTCCGATGCGTCTCCGGCACCCCGGCCCGCGACCCCCGCCCCTGGCACGACATGCTGGTACACGTGAGATTCGACGACCTTGTGATCCCGGACACGCCCGCCTGCCGCGGCGCGCTCGAGGTGGCCACCGGCTACCACTCGCCCTCGCTGCTCAACCACTCGATCCGCGCCTACCTGTGGGCGGCCGCGTACGCGCAGGACAACCGCATCGCGTTCGACGCCGAGCTGCTCTACGTGGCGGCCATGCTGCACGACATCGGGCTGGCCGCCGAGTTCGACAGCCACACGGTGCCGTACGAGGAGGCCGGCGGCCACGTGGCCTGGGTGTTCGGCGCGGGGGCCGGCTGGTCGCCCGAGCGCAGGACGCGCGTGTCCGAGGTGATCGTCAGGCACATGTGGGACGAGGTGCCGGTGGCGGAGGACCCCGAGGGTCACCTGCTGGAGCTCTCGACCGGCATGGACATCTCCGGCCGCCAGACCGGCGACCTCCCGGCGGAGGTGCGGCGAGAGGTCCTGGAGCGCTACCCGAGGCTGGAGATCGCCAAGGAGTTCAGCGGGTGCATCTCCGACCAGGGCACGCGCAAGCCGTCGAGCTTCGCCGGCCGGTTCGTACGCGGCGGCATCGTCGACCGCATCGCCGCCAACCCGCTGGACGCGTAGTCGCCGCCCCGCTTTCGATCGTCCTGACGCCCACCGCCTAACCTGCGGAGACAGGCTTCGGGAAGAGGGGGGCGGACGTGGGCAGCGTGGTCATCGTCGGAGGCACGTCGGGAATCGGCAGGGAACTCGCTGGGCATTACGCGGGGACCGGCCGGCCGGTGGTGATCACCGGCAGGGACCAGGTCCGGGCCGAAGGGGTCGCGGCGGAGCCGGCGGCCGCCGCGGGGACGGCCGCGGCCGCGCGCTGACCAACCGGCTGGCCACGTCGGCCGAGGTGGTCGACGCGTCCGTCTTCCTGCTGGAGAACGGCGCGGTGAACGGGGTCGACCTCCGGGTCGACGGCGGCCTCCGTGGCTGACGACCGCGCCCAGGACTTCGGGGACGCGCTCCCCTGACAGGGCTCAGGCCGGGGATGCGCTCTCCTCTGACCGGGCTCAGGACTTCGGGGATGCGCTCTCCGCGACCTCGAAGCTCCACACCTCGGAGCCCGTCGCCGCCGTCCCCTGCCCATGGCCGTGACCCTGGGCGGCCTGCGCGGCCTGGGCGTGCCCGCGACGGAACGCCTCGCCCTGCTGCCACGCCTGGAAGTCCTCCTCGCTGCGCCAGCGCGTGTATACGAGGTAGCGATCCGTGCCCTCCACCGGCCTGAGCAGCTCGAACCACTCGAACCCGTCGGCTGACTCCACCATCCCGGCCCGCTTGGCGAAACGCCGTTCGAGCTCGTCCCGCATCTCGGCGGGAACGGACAGCACGTTGATCTTCACAACGGACAACTTCAGGCCCCTCTCGTCAGCGCACCACGCGGTGCGGCGCTGGTGAGGGCTCCAGGCTAACGCGGGCCACCGCCGGCACGTGATCCCGGTCCAGGGCGTCGCGTACGTGCGGCAGCGCCACCGTGGACAAGTGCCTGCCCAGCTCGGACATCGGGACCGACTCGTCGGCCACCAGGTTCAGCCGTACCTCGGGGTGGTCCCCGGGCCCCGCCAGGTTCGCGGCGGCGCTCAGCACCGCCGGGCTCGTCTCGACGTCGGCGGCGACCGCGTCCGCCATGCCGCCCGCGGCCACCTCGGTGACGCCCCGCGGGCCGTCCTCGACGCGCAGCGTGCGGTGCGTCTCCCTGCGTCCCTGCACGAACAACCAGCGCAGGGCCAGCAGCGCGACGACGATCGACGCCAGCGCCACGAGCCACCAGATCCACGGGCTCGTACGCGTGAAGAACGCCACCACGTTCCCGTCCACGATCGGCGTGTCCGACGCGGCCCAGTTCCGCGGGAACGCGCCGAGCCCGCGCGCCAGCCCGAGCCCGCCCAGAACGGTCAGCACCAGGCCGGTCAGCGCCAGCCCCCAGCGGTTGCCCCGCCCCGTCTTCCTGTTCACCTGCGCTCCTTGACGTGCACGTCCACCCGGTACGGCTCCACGAGGTCCAGCCCGGCCAGCCTGTCCAGGACGGCGGCGCGTACGTCCTGCTCGCACCGCTCGTCGTCCCACCCCGATGTCTCCGGCCTGACCGAGACGGTGTGGCCGCGCATGGTGACGTGTGAGGAGTGCACGCCCGGCACCTCGTCGGCGGCGTGCGCCAGCGCCCTGGCGACGCTCCTGCGGCGCAGGCCGATGATCAGGTCGGGGTCGCCGCTGCGTACCGGCACCATCCTGGGGCGGCCTGGCACCAGCGCGAGGGCCAGCAGCGCCAGCCCGAGCAGCGTCACGACCGCCGCGCCGAGCAGGAAGAGCGGGTTCGACCAGAGCGTGCCCGAGGCCCAGGCGAGCATCCCGTCGTACGGCAGCCAGCGCAGCGGCCGGCCGGCCAGCGCCGAGATGGTCTCGGCGGCGACGAGCAGGCCGAGGAGCGTGAGCAGCGCGGCGACCACGATGGCCGGAATCCTCCGGTACGGCCGGAAGGCCCGCCTGGCCGCCCGGTCGGCGGACCTGTCATGCGGCGGCGGTCCGACCTCCGCCCGGTGCGCTCCGGACACGCCGGCGAGGACGGGGCGTGTTTCCTGTTCGGTCATGCCGGACCCTCCTCCTCTCCTGTGCCGAGCCCTGTGCCGAGCCCTGTGCCGGGTCCTGTGCCGAGCCCTGTGCCGGGTCCTGTGCCGAGCCCTGTGCCGAGCCCTGTGCCGGGTCCTGTGCCGAGCCCTGTGCCGGGTCCTGTGCCGAGCCCTGTGCCGAGCCCTGTGCCGGGTCCTGTGCCGAGTCCTGTGCCGGGCTCCACGGTGACGTCGAGGCGCGTGACGTTCAGACCGGTCTGCCGGGCGACGCGCCGCATGACGTGCTCCCTGAGCCGCGCCGCCACGGCGCGCAGCGGCGCCGGATAGCCCAGGGTCACGTTCAGGTGGATCTCGGCCTCGTTCCCGCGGATGTCGACGCCCGACGAGCGGGCCCAGGGCAGGCCACGGAGGTGTACTGCACGCACCTCCGGGACTTCCCTGGCGGCACAGGTCGCGAGCTTCATGACCACCTGGCCGGTGACCTCGGTGCGCCCCCGCCGCTCAGGCGCCGGCGGCGGCGGGCGCCGCTGCGCGGGCACCGTCGCGGCGCCCGCTCCCGGGGTCACATCCGTCATTTCCGCCTCAAGGACAGGCCGGACAGGTTCACCTCGCCGGTCTCGGCGATGCGGCCGACCAGGAAGCCGAGCGCGCCCAGCACCAGGACGAGCAGGAACGGGCCGAGGCCGCCGAACGCCCCCACCAGCCCGAGAATGATGCCGACGGCCATGCCGATCAACGGCGTCCACTGGATGTTGTTCATGGTCCCTCCCCGGTGCCGTCGACGACGACGTCGTCGATCCGCACGTTGATCGGCCGGTCTCCGGCCACGTCCGTCACGGCCCGCCGTACCTCGTCGGCGGTCTCCGGGAGCGGGCGCTCCATCGTGGCGACGATGGCGATCTCCACCGCGTGACCGGCCACGGAGACACCAGGCAGTCGCTCGCCCGGCAGGTACGTCGCCACCGTCCCGAAGGGCCCGCCGGAGAGCCCGGCCACCCCCCGGCATCCCCGCGCCCGTTCGGCGATCACCCCCGCGTCGGCGGTGGCCGCCGTCGAGGCGGCGGGGCTCGCGCCCGTTCCCGTGTCCGTCATCTGACCCGGGGCTCCTCGGCCTCTTCCGGCTGCCGCTCCGGTCTCCGCTCCCTGTCCTGCTCGGGCAGGTGAACATCGTCGACCCGAATGTTGACCTCGGTGACCTCGAGCCCGCACATCCGCTCGATCGCACCGATCACGTTCTTCCGCACGGCTCCCGCGAGGTCCGGGATCGCGGTCCCGTACTCCGCGACGAGGTCGAGGTCGACGGCGGCCTGCCGCTCACCCACCTCGACGGACACGCCCTGCGAGACGCTGCCTGGCGCGCCGACCATGCCGCGCATGCTGCTGATCGCCCGGGCCGCGCCCCCGCCCATGGCGTACACGCCCGAGACTTCCCGGGCCGCCAGCCCGGCGATCTTCGCGACGACCCCGTCTTCGATGCTCGTGGTGCCCTTGCCGGTGACCAGTGACGTCGAGGTGCCGGTCTCCTGCGTTCTGGCCCTGGGTACGGTCCCCGTCTGGCCGGCCCCCGCCGGCCGGTTGGACATCGTGTCCGACACGTCCGTCACCCCCCCTGTGAGTCTCCCTAACATGTGCACATAACCCCAGCTACATACCTAATGCACAACAAAACGGACTCTGGGTACATTTATCGACGGTTCCTGACCTGGGCGTGACGCCGGCGGAAAAGGTGGCGGGACCCTCGCGGCGGCGGCGATAGCCTTGTCGGGTGCGTATAGCGAGGTTCTCCACAGGCGAAGGCGTGTCGTTCGGCGTGGTAGAGGGCGGTCCGGGGGAGGAGTTCGTCTCCGGGATCTCCGGCCACCCGTTCGGCCAGGTCCAGTTCACCGGTGAGCGCTTCCCGCTGTCCCAGGCGAAGCTGCTGGCCCCGATGCTGCCCAGCAAGGTGGTCGCCATCGGCAGAAACTACGCCGAGCACGCGGCCGAGCTGGGCAACGAGGTGCCCGAGGAGCCGCTCATCTTCATGAAGCCGTCGACCACGGTGATCGGCCACGGCGAGAGCATCGCCTACCCGACGTCGCTGTCCGACCGCGTCGACTACGAGGGCGAGCTGGCCGTGGTGATCGGCCGCCTGTGCCGCGAGGTGCCGGTCGAGCGGGTCAAGGACGTCATCTTCGGCTACACCTGCGCCAACGACGTCACCGCCCGTGACCTGCAACGCAAGGACGTGCAGTTCACGCGGGCGAAGGGCTTCGACACGTTCTGCCCGCTTGGGCCGTGGATCCAGACCGATCTCGACGCGAGCGACCTCGCCCTGACCACCACGGTCAACGGCGAGATCCGCCAGAGCGGCCGCACCAGCCAGCTCATCCACGGCATCCCCGCGCTGGTGGCCTACGTCAGCGCGATCATGACCCTGATCCCGGGCGACGTCATCCTGACCGGCACCCCGGCGGGCGTCGGCCCGCTGGAGATCGGCGACGAGGTCAGCATCGGCATCGAAGGCATCGGCACACTCACGAACAAGGTGGTCTCCCGTGACTGACGTACGGGTGCGGTTCGCCCCGTCTCCTACCGGCATGTTCCACGTGGGCAGCGCCCGCGCCGCGCTGTTCAACTGGGCGGTCGCCGAGCGGACCGGGGGGCGGTTCATCCTGCGCATCGAAGACACCGATGCCACGAGAAACCGCCCGGAATGGACCGAGGGCATCATCTCGGCGCTCGACTGGATCGGCATCAACGGCACCAACCCGGTGTTCGAGGGCCCCTACTTCCAGTCGGCGTACGAGCCGCAGCACCGCGAGGCCGTGGCCAAGCTGCTGGCCGACGGCAAGGCCTACTACTGCGACTGCACCCGCGAGCAGGTCCAGGAGCGCACCGGCTCCAAGGACAAGGGCTACGACGGCCACTGCCGCGACCGGGGCCTCACCGCGGGCGCGGTCCGCTTCCGCACCCCCGACGAGGGGGTCACGGTGGTCGACGACCTGATCCGCGGCAGGGTGGAGTTCCCCAACATCGCGCAGGAAGACTTCGTGATCGCGCGCACCGACGGCTCGCCCCTCTACGTGCTGGCCAACGCCGTCGACGACATCACGCAGGGCATCACGCACGTCGCCCGCGGCGAGGAGCACCTGCCCAACGCGGCCAGGCAGGAGCATCTGTGGCCCGCGCTGGGCGCGACGCCGCCGGTCTGGGCGCACCTGCCGGTGATCGTCAACGAGCAGCGCAGGAAGCTGTCCAAGCGCCGCGACAAGGTGGCGCTCGAGGACTACCGCGCGGAGGGCTACCTGCCCGAGGCCATGGTCAACTACCTCATGCTGCTCGGCTGGGGCCCCGGCGAGGACCGCGAGATCATGCCGTGGTCGGAGATGGTGCCGCTGTTCAGGCTGGAGGACGTCAACCCGTCCAACGCGTTCTTCGACGAGAAGAAGCTGCGCGCCTTCAACGGCGAGTACATCCGCGCGCTGCCGGTGGAGACGTTCGAGGAGCGCTGCGCGGCCTACCTCGACGCCTCCTGGGATCGCGAGCTGTTCAGCAAGGTCGCCGCGCTGGCCCAGACCCGCATCGCCGTTCTCTCCGAGATCCGGCAGAACATCGACTTCCTGTTCCTCGACGAGCCGGTGTTCGACCAGGTGTCCTGGGACAAGGCGATGAAGAACTCCCCGGTGGAGATCCTCACCGCCTACCTCGAGCGCCTGGAGACGATCAGCTGGGACCCCGAGTCGCTCAAGGAGGCGCTGGAGGTGGTCGGCACGGCCAACGGCCTCAAGCTCGGCAAGGCCCAGGCTCCCGTACGCGTGGCGGTCACCGGCCGGACCGTCGGGCTGCCGCTGTTCGAGTCGATCGAGGTGCTCGGCCGTGAGCGCACCCTGGAGCGCCTCCGCGCCGCCCTGAGCCGCCTGCGCGGCTGATCGAGGCGCCGCCCGCGGACCCACCGCGCACCTTCGCGCGGTGGGCCGCCTTGGCCCAGGCCGCTCAGCCCAGGCCCGCTTGGTCCAAGCCGTTCAGTCCAGGCCCGCTCAGTCCAGGCCGCGGCGGATCAGGAGCGGACGGATGCCGGGTTCGCGCCCGCGGAAGTTCTTGAACGCCGTCAGGGAGTCGACGCTGCCGCCGCGGGAGAGCAACTCGCGGCGGAAGTGGTCGCCGTTCGCCCTGGTCAGGCCGCCGTTCTCGGTGAACCACGCCACGCTTTCCGCGTCGAGCACCTCACTCCAGATGTAGGAGTAGTAGCCGGCGCTGTAACCGCCGGCGAAGATGTGCGCGAAGTAGTTGGTCCGGTAGCGCGGCCTGACCTCCGCCATGGAGATCCCCGCCGCCTCCAGCGCCGCCGCCTCGAACGCCTCGGCGTCGGCCACGTCCTCCCCGTCGGCCAGCTTGTGCCAGGCCCAGTCGAGCAGCGTGGCGGCGAGATATTCGACGGTCTCGAAGCCCTGGTTGAACTTCTCCGCCGCGGTCAGCTTCGCCACCAGCTCGGCCGGCATCGGCTCGCCCGTCTCGTGGTGCTTGGCGTAGTTGGCCAGGATCTCCGGCCAGGTCACCCACATCTCGTTGACCTGCGACGGGTACTCGACGAAGTCACGGGGCACGCTGGTGCCCGACACGCGCGGGTAGCGCACCTGCGAGAACAGTCCGTGCAGGGCGTGCCCGAACTCGTGGAAGGCGGTGTTGACCTCGTCGTACGTCAGCAGCGTCGGCCCGGAGGCGGGCTTGGTGACGTTGAGGTTGTTCATCACCACGGGCAACTGCCCGAACAGGAACGACTGGTCGACCAGGTTGTTCATCCACGCGCCGCCACGCTTGCCCGGCCGCGCGTACGGGTCGAGCAGGAACAACCCCAGCCGGCTCCCGTCCTCGTCGAACACCTCGAACACCGTCATGTCGGGGTGATAGCCGCCGAGGTCGGGCCGCTCGGTGAAGGTGACCCCGTACAGCTCGGTGGCCGCGAAGAACACGCCGTCGCGATAGACCCGGTCGAGCTCGAAGTACGGCCGCACGGCCGCGCCGTCGAAGTCGTAGCGGGCCTGGCGCACCTTCTCCGAGTAGTAGGACCAGTCCCACGGCTCGATGTCGAACCCGGCCTGCGCCGCGAGCGCCTCGGCCTCCTTGCGGGCGTTGCGCACGGCGGGGCCGACGAGCTGGCCCAGCATCTCCTCGACCGCCTCGACGGTCTTGGCCGTCTGGTCGGCGACGGAGTAGGCGGCGTGGCTGGGGAACCCGAGCAGCGCCGCCCGCTCCGCCCGCAGCGCCGTCATCCTGGTCGCCGTCTCGAAGTTGCCCGGCGCCCTGCCGACGCTCAGCACGTACAGTCTGCGGCGCACGTCGCGGTCGGTGAGCTGGGCCAGGCCCGGCTGGGCGGTGAAGTTGAGCAGCGGCAGGACGTACGTGCCGTCGTCGGCGCGCAGCGACTCGATCTTGGCCTCGTCGAGGCCGTCGAGCTCCTTGGGGTCCCGCACCACCAGCGCCGACTCGGTCGACGCCTTCATCAGGCGCTGCGCGAACTCCGTCGACAGCCGCGACAGCTCCTCGTTGAGCTCACGTAGCCGGTCCTGCTGGGCCTCCGACAGGTCAGCCCCGGCCCTGATGAAGTCATCTCTGTACTTCTCCAGCAGCCAGGACTCCTCGGCGTCCTCCGTGGACACCTGCTTGATCCGCGCCCACAGCGCCCGGTTGAGCCGGATCGCGTCGCCGTGCCTGGTCAGCTCGGGAGAGATCTGCTTCTCGATCTCCATGATGCCGTCGGTCGTGTTGGACGACGCGACGCTGAAGAAGACGGTGGCCGTGCGGTCGAGTGTCCGCCCCGACCGCTCCAGCGCGGCGATCGTGTTGTCGAAGGTCGGCGGCTCTGTGCTGCCCGCGATCGCGTCGACCTCGGCGAGCTGCTCGGCCATCCCGTGCCGGAACGCGGGCAGGAAGTGCTCCTCCCGGATGTCGGCGAACGGCGGCAGCTCGTAGGGCAGGTTGCTTGGGGCGAAGAACGGATTCTCGGCCAACGCTGGGGCTCCTCCACGTGGTGTTTTGTCCCCATCAGCTTGGCACGCCGGAGCCCGTGCTGTGAGCGGCGGAGCAGCGGTTCGAGAATCGTTTTGGTCTTAGCCCCCGAGCTGGGCTATTCTTTCGGACGTCGCCCAGCGCAGCCCAAGGGTTCGCAGGCGGTGGGGTATGGTGTAATTGGCAGCACGACTGATTCTGGTTCAGTTAGTCTAGGTTCGAGTCCTGGTACCCCAGCACTGGATGGACGTCCCGAGCGGGACGTCCTTTTTCATTTCGCCAGCCGGTCGAGAATATCCGTGATCTGCCGATAGGTCTTGGGCGTCGCCCCGTGCGACGTGGCCACGCTGTAGACCTTGAACTTGTTGCCAGGCGTCATCGCGTCGGCCTCCCTGATCATGCGGTCCTGGAGCGCGAGCGGGATCATCCGGTCCTGCGTGTGCCGGATGTAGACGCGCGGCACCCGCCCCCACGCCTCCTTGCGTCCACGGGCGTCGGCACTCGCCACCTGCAGACTTTCGTCGGGCAGAAGCGTGTTCAGCATGGCGAGAAACTCTCCCTCGGTCCCGTCCGCCATGAACACCGCCTTCGCCTTGTCCAGGAACTTCCTGTCGGCGGTCCGCCAGTTGAACCGGATCGCGTTGATCACCCGCGGGTCGCCGACGATGCCCTCCAGCAGCGCCGGTGCCAGGCTCTGCTTGCCTTCCGGCGTCTCCTGGTACTCCGCCGGCGAGCGCAGCTTGCTGCAGCAGAACGCGCTGTCGTACACGAGCCGGTCGACCAGGTCAGGCACCGCGTCGGCGGCCTTCGTGATCGCCGCCCCGCCCATGCTGAAGCCCACGAGGATCACCGGGCCGTAGCCGGAGACCTTGCGCACGACGTCCACCGTGGCCTCGACATAGTCGTCCAGGGTCACCTCCGCCACCGGAGACGGCATCGCGGCCAGCTTGGCCAGGTCCTGCGGCGCCTGGTAGGCCATGGTGTACTGCTCCTCGGGGCCGTGCCCGGGCAGGTTCACGCCCACGACCCGGTGGCCGCGCATGGTCAGCTCGGGGTCGCCCGTGGCCACGCCGTTCGAGCCGGTCACGAAGACGTACGTGGTCACCTCCTTGCGCTTGCCGGTGAACGACGTGGTGGCGGCGCCCGCACCCGCGGCGGCGGCGAGCTGGAACATGCTTCTACGCGTCGGATTGCTCATGAGCCCATGTTCGCCAGGCCGACGCCGGTCCCACATCGCCCGCCCGGCGGCTCGATCGGTTGAGGCCGGCTATCCACCGATCGGTGGATACGTGCCAGGCTTGACGTCATGAGCTGGATCGACGGCCGTGAGCGGTGGGCGTTCCTGTGGCTCGCGTACGGGCTGCTCGGGGTCTCCGCGAGTGCGGCCGCCTTGGCAGACGCTCCGCGCGGCGAGCCGTGGGCGACGCTGCGTCCGCTCGTGACCTGGGCGGCGGAGGAGGGCGCCGGTGCCTGGCCGTGGCCGGGCCCGCCCTGGCCCGCGCTGGCCGTGGCCGCCGCGGTGTGGCTAGCGCCGATCGCCTGGCTGCACACGCGCCGCGAGAGCCGCCGCGCGCTGGTCGTGGGCCACTACCTCGTGCTCGTCGCACTCGGGGGAGCGCTGGCGGCGCAGAACGGCGCCTTCGTGCTGTTCGCCGCGATCGGTTATCCGCTGGCCATCGCCATGCTGCCTGCCCGGCTGGTCATCGCAGGCGTGACGGTCACGGCCGTCGTCAGCGTGGCCGCCCAGGCGGGCCCCGAGGCCCGCGCCACACTGCTCACCATGATCGCAGGCGTGGCCGCCCCACTGATCCTGGCCGGCTGGTACGTCTCCGCCGAGCACGACAAGCGCCGCCGCCTGGTCGGGCAACTCCGGGCCGCCATGGCCGAGAACGCCGACCTGCACGCCAGGCTCCTCGACCAGGCCAGGCGGGCGGGCGTACTGGACGAGCGGCACCGCGTGGCCGGCGAGATCCACGACACGGTCGCCCAGGACCTCGTCGCCCTCATCGCCCAACTCGACGCCGCCGCCCGCACCCCCCGCCCCTGCCCCCACGACCGCGCCCCCGCCCGCGCCCACGACCGCGACCGGTACCGCGCCCACGACCGCGACCGGGACCACGACCACGACCAGGCCCACGACCGCAACCGGGGCCACGACCGACCGAACGACAAGGCCCCCGACCAGGCGGACGACCGAGCGATTGACCGGGGCCACGGCCGGGCGAACGACGAGGCCCCTGACCAGGCCCACGACCGACGGAATGACCGGGACCATGACCAGGCGGACGACCGCGCGAATGACTGGGAGCGCCATCTGTCCCAGGCCGCCGACCTGGCCCGCCGCAGTCTGGCCGAGGCCCGCAGGTCGGTACGCGCGCTTCGGCCCGAGCCGCTGGAGAACGCGAGCCTCCCCGAGGCGATCACCCGCCTGGCCCGATCGTGGGCCCAGGCGTCGGGCGTCGACCTCGCCCTCGACGTCACCGGCACCCCGGTCGCCCTGGCCGCCGACGTGGAGGCAACCCTGTTCCGGGTGGCCCAGGAGTCGCTGGCCAACGTCGCGAAGCACGCGAGAGCCACCAGGACGGGCCTGACTCTGTCGTACACGGACGAACTGGTCCTGCTCGACGTCCGCGACGACGGGACCGGCTTCGCCCCGCAGGCGCCCGCTGACGGCTTCGGCCTGGACGGAATGCGCCAGCGGGTCCGCGGAGTGGGCGGCACCCTCGACATCGAGTCAGAACCGGGCGGAGGCACGGCGGTGGCCGCGACCGTCCCCGCCATACCCGCCATACCGGCGGAGAGTGAGACGCTGACGGCAGAGGACCACCTGACGGAAGGGCGCGTATGAGCCTGCCGAGTGCTGGCGGAAGGGCGCGGATGGGCCTGCCATGCGGACGGAAGGCGTGGATGAACCGGCCGAGTGCGGACGGAAGGGTGCGGATGAGCCGGCCGGACGGAAGGGTGCGGATGAGCCGGCCGAGTGCAGCGGGGTGTAGATCAGCCGGGCGAGTGCGGGGATGAGCCGGGCGAGTGCGGACGATCATTGGGGGAAGAGCGCAGGATGAGGTTGCTGATCGCGGATGACCATCCCATCGTGCGGGACGGCCTGCGGGCGGCGCTCGGCGGCGAACCGGATCTGGAGATCGTCGGCGAGGCGGCCGACGGCGCGGAGGCGGTGCGGCTGGCCGCCGAGCTGCGGCCTGACGTCGTCCTCATGGACCTGCGCATGCCCGGCATGGACGGCGTCGCCGCCATCCGCCGTCTCAGCGGCACGGGGCCGCGGGTGCTGGTGCTGACCACGTTCGACACCGACGTGCTGCCCGCGCTCGAAGCCGGAGCCAGCGGCTACCTGCTGAAGGACGCCCCGCCCGAGGAGTTGGTGCGCGCCGTCCGCGCCACCCACAGGGGCGAGACCGTGCTCGCGCCCGCCGTCGCCGGACGCCTGGCCGACCACCTGCGCAAGCCCGCGCGGGGCAGCCTGAGCAGGCGCGAACTGGAGGTCCTGCGGCTGGTGGCCGGGGGAGCGACGAACCGGGAGGCGGCGGCCGCGCTGTTCATCAGCGAGGCCAGCATCAAGACGCACCTCCTGCACATCTACGCCAAGCTCGACGTCCGCGACCGCGCCGCCGCCGTCGGCGAGGCATACCGCCGCGGCCTCCTCACCACCTGACCCGGCCCTCCCGGATTGCGGTGGAGGGGTGGAATCGGGCCCAGCTCAGTCGGTATAGTCCCGCCGGATTATGGATGAATTTCGTATCCGCGCGGGCAGCTTCCCGCGCATCGTCGCCCCGTTCATCGCTCCACTCGTCCTCTTCTTCGCCGTGTGTCTCCTCCTCGGCGCCATCTTCACCAACAGCACCCCGCTCGGCGTCGTCATCGCCGTCCTGGCCACCGGCGCCCTGTTCGCCGTGCTCGTCGCCAAGCACCGCCGGCTCACCTCGGGCACCGTCGTCCGCTTCAGCCCGGACGGTGTGGAGCTGTCCGACTCGTACGGCTTCCGCGCCCGCCTCCGCTGGCCCGACATCACCAGGGTCGACATCGTGAACACCCAACTGGCCAACCCCCGGCGCGTGGGCCGGCCGGGCGGTGTGCGGGTGCAGGCCCAGGCGCTGCGCTCTGTCGGGCTCATCGGCTGGGGGGAGCGGACGGTGCCGCCGCGCGTACCGCGCTGGATGCGCGACCGGCTGGCCCGCGTACCCGTGGATCCGGCCACCGGCAGGCCCGAGGTGACGATCCCGCTCGGCGAGTTCGATCCGCTGTGGGAACGCGGCCGGATGGGCGACTGGGTCAGGCACCACAGACCCGATCTGATGGGCTGAAAGCGGTTTGGTTGTGGTCTCCGAGGTGCGGTAGAGTTACGGGCGTTGCCGGGGAGACCCGGCACCAGCTTGTGGTCAGGGTCCCGTCGTCTAGTGGCCCAGGACGCCGCCCTCTCAAGGCGGTAGCGCCGGTTCGAATCCGGTCGGGACTACCACTGTCACAAGCCCCCGAAGGTCCCGTCGTCTAGTGGCCCAGGACGCCGCCCTCTCAAGGCGGTAGCGCCGGTTCGAATCCGGTCGGGACTACATTGTTCACCGCTCCGGCGCATTACGCTCCGGGGCGTTTTCGCTTTCCGGCCGGTTCACGACTCTCACGGAGCCGGCCCACAGCGCGCACGTAACGGCGCCCGGCCCCGCGAACCTGAGAACCGTTCCCCTGGACAGAGCCCGGCCACGTGCGGCGGGCGGGGCCGCCCGTACGAAGCGTAAAAACAAAACCCCCGGACGAACGGCCACACCCCAGAACACCGCCGGCCCGCCCGCACCGCCGCACGAACGACCACACCAGAACACTGCGCCCGCGCCGCCGTACGAACGAGGACGCCTTACGGACCCGCGGTGGCCCCCGGACGAGCACGCCGCGCGGACGAGCACGCCCCTCGGCCAGGACGCCTCACAGAGCCGCAGAAGTCCCAAAACGCCGCAGAGGCTCCACAGCGGCACGGACGGCGAAGGCCCCCGCCAACGTCGGACGGGGGCCTTTGGAATAGCAGATCAGCTCGCCTGGGAAAGGGAGGGGAAGCGGTCAGGTTGTGGAGCGGGCTTTGAAGAGGGCGCGGCGGGCCGTCTTGGCGATCTGTTTGTCGGGGTGGACCTGGGAGATCAGGTCCAGCAATTCCTCCACATGGGCGTGCGGGATCTTCCAGATCACCTCGAGCAGGTCGTTGACCATCTCCGGACCGATGTCCCGCAGGCTGCTGACGAACTCCGACCGCCCGAGCCCGGCAGAGATCGTCCACATGTCCAGGATCAGCCAGTGCGTGTCGTCCGGCGTGGGCTCGGGCGCCCCCTCCACCCCGAGCTGGCTCAGGTGGGTGGCCGCGTAAGGCCGCAGCGAGGGCTGCTTGAGCGCCTCCTGCCAGGCCGGGACCGCGTCCTCCCCGAGCGTGCCGACGACGCTGGCCGCCTGCACCCGGATCAGCGCGTCGCTCTCGTCCTCGGCAGCCGCCTCCAGCAGCTCCTCCGCGGCCCTGCCGGGCTCCCGCAGCCGCATCCAGGCCGCGAACTCGGCGTCCGCCTCCTCCTCCGGCAACTCCGCGCTGAGCGCCAGCAACTCGTGCGCGCTCATCGACTCGATCGCCGGCCGGGCATCCAGCTCGATGTCGGCGTCGTCCACCAGGTGGACGACTCCTTCGGTGCCGAGCGGCGTGAGGCTGAGCATCTTGCCCTGGACCTCCACCATGCCGTAGCCGACGAGCCAGTCGACCGCGGGCGCCAGCGGGTCGCCCGCCGCCTCCCACGCGTCGGCGCCCAGCTCGTCGAGGTCGGCCGCGGCATCCGCGAGGTCCTGGGTCAGCTCGCCGAGTTCACGCGAGCCACCGGCCAGCAGCAGCCTGACCAGCAGGCCCCGCGTCAGACCTGCCAGGGCCATCGTGAGGTCGTCGTCGTCCAGCTCCGGGTCGCCGTAGTCGACCGAGTGCAGCCCGAGCATCCACGCGTCGAGCACGTCCTCGTCGTCGTCGAACGGCCACTCCGACGTGTCATCCTGCACCGCGACGGTGCTGGCCTCGCCAGGCTGGAGGAACTCCAGGTCGACGGCGAGGTTCCAGATGTTCCAGAGGTACGGGACGGCCTCGGCGATCGACCCGTCGGTCTCCGGCCTGGGCAGCCCGACGGCCGTCAGCGCCTCCTCCACCTCGGCGTCGCTGAGCAGCGTCTCCTCGCCCACCCGGCGCCCCGACCCCACCCACAGGGCCAGGTCGCGGGCCATGGCGACGAGCGGCACCCGGCGCGCGGCCGCAGCCAGCTCCGAGTCGGGCCGGAGCCTGATCGTGTCGAGGTCGGCCAGCTCGTCCGCGAACGGCTCGAAGTCGCCGAGGTCGCCGGTCTCCCCGTCTCCGTCGTCGTCTCCGTCGTCGTCGTCGAGCAGGTCCTCCATGAGATCGACGAACTCGTCTTCGACGTCGTCGAGCTCGGCCTGCAGATCGGCGAGGGAGTCCGAGCCCTCGGCCAGCCTGCCGGTCTGCGAGAGGAACGTCAGGTACGCGTCCACGGCCGGGAGCATCCCGTCCGCGGCGGCGTCGGGATCCTCCACGACCTTGGGCATACGGTCGAGCAGCAGGTTGCGCAGGTCGGCACGCTTCCACGTGCCGAGGTCCGGCGAGAAGGCGAGACGGTGCCACAGTGCGGCCGGCCCCACGAGCTCGGGGTCACTCCCGGGGGCGTTGGCACGCGCCCACATGATGAACTCTTCGAGCAGGGGTCGCAGCTCAGTGGCGGCTACCTCGATGCGATCTGTCACGCCCTCAGGCTAGTGTGCCCGCGAGGCTCCCGGCTCCCCAAATACCTGCTTTGACCGATCATGAGGTGCGCCGCATGGCCTCCGTGATGCGCTCGGCGGCCGCCATGACCGGCACCGCGTGGAGCCTGCCGGGGGCCCGTGTCAGCCGTTCGATCGGTCCGGAGACGGACACGGCCGCGATCACCTTGCCACCGCTGCCCCTTATGGGAGCTGAGACACTCGCCACACCCTGCTCGCGCTCGCCGACGCTGTGAGCCCAGCCCCGGCGCCGTACGGAGGCCAGCGTGGTGGCGGTGAACTTGGCCGCTCGCAGGCCGCGGTGCAGCCGGTCCGGCTCCTCCCACGCCAACAGGATCTGCGCCGCCGAGCCTGCCGTCATGGGCAGCGCCGAACCCACGGGAACCGTGTCACGCAATCCGCTGGCGCGTTCCGCGGCCGCCACGCAGACGCGTTCGTCACCCTGGCGGCGGTAGAGTTGCGCGCTCTCCCCGGTGAGGTCCCTGAGCTGCATCAGTACGGGGGCGGCCACCGCCAGGAGCCGGTCCTCGCCGGCCGCCGTGGACAACTCGGAAAGCCGGGGCCCCAGCACGAACCTGCCCTGCGTGTCGCGCGTGACGATGCGGTGGTGCTCAAGAGCGACGGCGAGCCGGTGAGCCGTGGGCCGGGCCAGGCCGGTCGCCTGCACGAGCTGCGCCAAAGAAGCGGGTCCCGCTTCGAGGGCATTGAGTACAAGAACTGCCTTGTCGAGTACTCCGACTCCGCTAGAGTTGTCCATACACCGATACTGCAGTCTCGACATATGAGAAAGCAAGTCGGAGGCTGTTCTCAAGGAGGAGATCACATGGGCCGCACACTGGCCGAGAAGGTCTGGGAGCGACACGTAGTCCGGCGCGCGGAGGGCGAGCCTGACCTGCTCTATATCGACCTGCACCTCATTCACGAGGTGACCAGCCCGCAGGCGTTCGACGGCCTCCGTCTCGCCGGCCGGAAGGTGCGAAGGCCCGATCTCACCATCGCCACGGAAGACCACAACGTGCCGACCGTGCTCGGCCCGATCTCCGACCCGGTGTCCAAGACCCAGGTCGAGACCCTCCGCAAGAACGCCGCCGAGTTCGGCATCAGGCTCCATCCGATGGGCGACGCCGGTCAGGGCGTGGTCCACATCATCGGCCCGCAGTTCGGCCTGACGCAGCCCGGCATGACGATCGTATGTGGCGACTCTCACACCTCGACGCACGGCGCGTTCGGCGGGATCGCGTTCGGCATCGGCACCTCCGAGGTCGAGCACGTGCTGGCCACCCAGACGCTGCCCGCCTACCGGCCGAAGACGATGGCCATCGAGGTCTCCGGCGAGCTGCCCCCCGGCGTCACGGCCAAGGACCTGATCCTGGCGATCATCGCCAAGATCGGCACCGGCGGCGGCCAGGGCTACATCGTCGAATACCGCGGCGAGGCGGTGCGCGGGCTCTCCATGGAGGGCCGCATGACCGTCTGCAACATGTCGATCGAGGCGGGCGCCCGCGCCGGCATGATCGCGCCGGACGAAACCACGTTCGCCTACCTCAAGGGCCGCCCGCACGCGCCCGAGGGCGCGGCGGGGGACGAGGCCGTCGAATACTGGAAGTCGCTGCGCACCGACGACGACGCCGTGTTCGACAAGGTCGTGGAGATCGACGCCACGACGCTGACCCCCTACGTCACGTGGGGCACCAACCCGGGCCAGGGCCTGCCGCTCGGCGAGTCGGTGCCGAGCCCCGACTCCTTCGCCGACCCGGTCGCCAGGTCGTCCGCCGAGCGCGCGCTGGAGTACATGGGCCTGACCGCGGGCACGCCGCTGCGTGAGATCGAGGTCGACACGGTGTTCGTGGGCTCGTGCACCAACGGCCGCCTCGAGGACCTGCGTACGGCCGCCGAAATCCTGCGCGGCCGTCAGGTGAAGGCCCGCACGCTGATCGTGCCCGGCTCGATGCTGGTCAAGCTGCAGGCCGAGCAGGAGGGCCTGCACGAGGTGTTCAAGGCGGCGGGCGCCGAGTGGCGCGAGGCCGGCTGCTCCATGTGCCTGGGCATGAACCCCGACACGCTCCAGCCCGGCGAGCGCAGCGCCTCCACCTCCAACCGCAACTTCGAGGGCCGCCAGGGCAAGGGTGGCCGCACTCACCTGGTGTCGCCGCAGGTCGCCGCCGCGACCGCCGTCACGGGCCGCCTCACCGCTCCCGCGGACCTCTAGCGCGGTCACGGTCAGGCGGCCTGGCCGCCTGACCGACGCGCTTCCCATGCAGACCTCTAAGGAGAAATCCGATGGACGCCTTCACCACCCACACCGGTACGGCGGTGCCGCTGCGCCGCAGCAACGTCGACACCGACCAGATCATCCCGGCCGTCTGGCTCAAGCAGGTCAGCCGTACCGGCTTCGAGAAGGGCCTGTTCGCCGCCTGGCGCGAGGACCCCACGTTCGTGCTGAACGACCCCGCCTACGAGGGCGGCTCGATCCTCGTCTCCGGCCCCGACTTCGGCACCGGCTCCTCGCGCGAACACGCCGTGTGGGCGCTGCAGCAGTACGGGTTCCGCGCCGTGATCGCCGCCAGGTTCGGCGACATCTTCCGCAACAACTCCACCAAGATGGGCCTGCTGCCGGTCATCCTGCCGGACGAGAAGGTCGAGGCCCTGCAGGCGGCCGTCGAGGCCGACCCCAAGCTGGAGATCACCGTCGACCTGGTCGAACGCCAGGTGCGCTGGGCCGGCGAGGTCGTGCCGTTCGAGATCGACGACTACACCCGCTGGCGGCTCATGGAAGGCCTCGACGACATCGGGCTGACCCTGCGTCACGCCGAGGATGTGGCGGAGTACGAGAATGGTCGGCAGCCATGGCTGCCGAAGACCGTCTAGAAGACGACGAACTGGCGCGGCGGTTGCGCGAGGCGCACCGCCGCGTCCGCCTGCTCCCCGCCGCCCAGAAGGCCCGGTTGGCGCGCCGTTACCTCGCGATCTGCGACCTGGCCAAGCGCGATCCGGAAAGAGCGGCGACCCGTCTCGACGCGTTTCTGGCCTCTCTCGACGGCGCCGTTGACACGCCACGAAATGAGGAAAACACGCTCGGTGATTGAGTTCCCCCGCAATCCAGCCTACTTTCGAGCGCGTAAGGGGTTTCTACGTCGAAGTGTGAGCTGGAACCCCGTGCCGTAACTGGGGGAGCAGGACTTTCATGAACAAGCGTGAACTCGTCGAGGCCATCGCGGATCGGGTGGGCGACAGGAAGACGGCCACCGAGGCCGTCAACGCGGTCGTAGACGCCATCCAGAAGGCCGTGGCCAGCGGCGAAAAGGTCTCGATCACAGGCTTCGGCGCGTTCGAGATGGTGAACAAGCCGGCCCGCACGGCGCGGAATCCGTCGACCGGCGCGGAAATCAACGTCGCGGAGAGCTGGGCGCCCAAGTTCCGCCCCGGTTCCGATTTCAAGGACCTGGTCAACCAGGGCGGCAAGAAAATCGGCAAGAAGAAGTAAACCCAGCGGACCAGCACGCCCGGGCCCCGCGGCCCGGGCGTCCGCATTTCACGCGTCCGGCACCGGGAAAGTCGACAGCGTGATGTAGCTGATTTCCCCGCCGGACATCCCGAGGTTGACCCGCTGCCCGGTGCGCAGCAGGCGCAGCGGACCTGCGTCGAACGCGGGCGTGCCGAACTCCAGCACACTTCCGTCGTCCAGGAAGACCGTGCCCGAGCGGGTGGTCTCGTCGAAGCTGCGTACCGTCGCCTGCACGCGTACCAGCCTATGGTGGGCCGCGTTCGGTGGTCCACCGCCTGTTCGTGGAGGCGGGCCCGTGCGCAAACCGATTGCTCCGAGCCTGGCGAGGAGACGAGGATCTGCGGGCATGGGGCGTGGTGGCGACTTCCGGCGGTTCGTGTGGGCCAACGGCGTCACCCAGATGGGCACCCAGGTCACGATCGTCGCCCTGCCCCTGACCGCCCTGCTCGTCCTGGACGCCGGCGCTTTCGAGCTGGGGTTGCTGTCCGCCGTCCAGATGGCCGCGTTCCTGCTGATCGGGTTGCCCGCGGGGGTGTGGGTGGACCGGTGGCGCCGCCGTCCCGTCCTCATCTGGTCCGACCTGGCCAGGGGCCTCGCCGTGGTGTCGATCCCCGTGGCGGCCTGGTTCGGCGGTCTCACGCTCCCGCACCTGTACGCGGTGGCGGCGGTCCTGGGTGTGGGCACGGTGTTCTTCGACGTGGCCCAGATGAGCTTCCTGCCCGCGATCGTCCCCAAGGAGCGGCTCGAACGCGCCAACAGCGGGCTGGAGGTCACCAGGAACGTCTCCGTGCTCGCCGGCCCTGGGGTGGGCGGCTGGCTGGTCACCGCGCTCACCGCCCCCTTCGCGCTGCTCGCCGACGCCGTCGCCTACCTCGCCTCGGCACTGCTGCTCTCCGGCATCACCGCCACCGAGTCCCACCACCGCACGAACGACGCCCCGGCACGGCCCGCGGCCGACCGTCCGCCGCGGCGCGCGGACGACCATTCGGCGCGGCCGGCAGACGGTTCGGGGCGGTCGACGGACAGATCGGGGCGGGGGCTGGAGGACGTGGGGC
>NZ_JADOGI010000135.1 GCF_015645445.1 Nonomuraea cypriaca
AGTTGGGCGAGCGCGCCGCGGATGAGAGGCAGCAGGGACTCGGTCAGCTCGAAGGCGGCGTCGCCGCCCCGCGCGGCCGCGAGGAAGCGGCGGTGGGCGAGGTCGAGGCGGGCGTCCACGTAGACGGTCGAGCGGGTAGGCCTGAGGCCGTCTCCGGCCAGGGTGCGCCAAAGGCCGGGTGACAGGGACAGCGAGGTGCACACGTCGCCGCCCGCCGGATGGGCGAAGTGCTCCTCCTCGCCGGGCACCCCGAGATAGGCCGTCGTGGGATCGGCGACGGCGGACCGCCCGTCCGCCATGCGCCGGAACGTGCCACGCCGCACCAGCACCAGGTGGTAGCGAGGGCTCACCTCGGCGGGCGACCAGCCGCGGTGGTCGTCGACGCACGTCACCGCGTGGACGGCGAACCCGGCACCGGTGGCGAGAGAGACAGACGACCGCACCCGCAGAACGCTACGCCGCGGGTACGACAATCCGCCCTCGGCCCGCGAGGTGATCTGATCGTGGGGACGGCTTGGCGGCGAGGCGGCCTAGACGAAGGCGGTGACGCCCTCGTATTCGCCTTGGAGTGCTTGGCCTGTTGTCTCGTATTCGAGGAGCAGCAGGCCGTTCGGCGTCGCCTCGTGGTGGACCAGGCGGAGACCGGACGGGGCGCCCGGGCCGGTCAGAAGGCGCCGGCCGGTCCGCAGCACTGTGGGCGCGACCACGAGGCGGAGCATGTCGATCAGGCCCGCCGCCAGTAGCGCGCCGCCCAGGCGGGCGCTGCCGTGGATCTGGAGCTCCCGTCCCGGTCGCGCCCTGAGCTCGGCGACCGTCTGAACCGGGTCGCCGTTGAGCACGGTCGTGGGGTGCCAGGTCCCCTCGGTGAGAGTGTTCGACACGACGTACTTCGGCAGGGCGTTCATCCGCTCGGTGAACGGATCGGCCGGGTCGGTGATCTTCGGCCAGTCGCGCGCGAACGCCTCGTAGGTACGCCGGCCGAGCAGCAGGCCGTCGGCGAGGTCCAGCCAGTCGGAGGCGCGCTGGACGAACGTACCGTCGATGTAGGGCACGAGCCAGCCGCCGCGGGTGAAGCCGTCGCTGGTGTCCTCGTCCGGCGAGCCGGGTCCCTGGCTGACCCCGTCGAGCGTGACGAACTCGGTGAGGGTGATCTTCATCGCGGGGCCATGCTCTCTGTGAGAGCGGCCAACTGGCCGGCGACCGTACCCCAGCCCTCGGCGAAGCCGAGCTTCTCGTGATGAGCGCGGGCCTCCGGGTCGCCGTGCCGGACGACCATCCGGTAGTCCGTGCCGTCCGGGTGATCGTTCAGCGTGATCGTGGCGGTCATCGCGACAGGGGCGGGATTCGCGGGACGCCATGTGCTGGTGATCGCGTTGGTGAACACGATCCGCTCGAGTTCGTCGACGGCGAGGAAGCACGCGTCCAGGTGCGGGACGAACTCGGCCCCTTCGTCACTCAGCCGTGTCACGAACGCCCCGCCTGGGCGCAGGTCCAGGCGGTCCACCCGGCAGCGGGACGGAGCCGGGACCCACCACTGCTCAAGCAGGGACGGGTCGGTCCAGGCGTTCCACACGGTCGCGAGCGGGGCGCGGATGATCCGCTCCAGGCCGAGGTCGAGGTCGGGATTCACTGCCTGTTCTCCTTCGGGTCGGTGACGAACTGTTCGAGGCGGTCGGTGCGCTCCTCCCAGATCCGGTGCTGCTCCGCGAGCCAGTCGCCGACGAGGGCGAGCCGCTCGCGGTTGAGCACGCACGTGCGCACCCGGCCGGACTTGAGCGTGCGGATGAGCCCGTTCGATTCGAGCGTCCGCACGTGCTTCATGAACGAGGGGAGGGTCATCGGGAACTCGCGGGCGAGGTCGCCGACGCTCGTGGGCCCGTGGCCGAGGCGCCGGACGACGGCGCGCCGGGTCGGGTCGGCGAGGGCGACGAACACGCCGTCCACTTGCACCGAATACTGTGCCATGAGGCTAAGTATCTCGGGGTGTAATGGTTAGCGCAAGGGCTAAGTGTCGAATGGCCTTCAAAGAAAGGGTGAGCGGTGGCCTGCAAGGATGTTCAAGACCTGGCCGTGCGGCCTCCGCCAGGCTGGGCCGCATGACAACCACTCTTTCCTCCATAGTGATCGACTGCGCCGACCCCGTCGCCCTGGCGGCCTTCTACGGCAAGGCCACCGGCTGGCAGCCGTCCCAGGGCGACGCGGACTTCGTCACCCTCGACAGCGGCCCCGTCTCGCTGGCCTTCCAGCGGATCGACGGCTACCAGGGCCCCGGCTGGCCGAACGACGGCAAGCACGTGCACCTCGAGTTCAAGGTCCCCGACGTCGAAGCCGCCACGCGGGAGCTGGCGGGCCTCGGCGCCACCGTTCCCGGCCTCCAGCCGGGTGGGGGCGACTGGACGGTGCTCATCGACCCCGAGGGCCACCCCTTCTGCCTGATGGCGGGTTAGTCGGGGTCGTAGCGGGTGGCGATCGCGGTGGCGCGGTTGCGCAGGGAGTTGCGTAACCACTGCGGGGCCAGGGCTTCCGCGTTCGTGGTGAGCTGCCACAGCGCCCATTCGGCGTGTCTCGGATCTTGGAAGGTCACCTCCAGCCGCAGCCAGCCGTCTGAGTCGGCTTCTTCGGCGTGGACGGCCAGCGCGGTGCCCAGCAGGTCCTCCCGCCGCGCCGGGTTCACCCGTACCAGCACGGTGACTTGGTCGCCGCCGGTCCGGAACTGCGTGCTGCGTTCCTGCCAGGCCCGGTTCAGATCGACCCGGTCTGGTCGCTGTGCGGGTTCGGCGAGTTCCTTGGCGGCCAAGACCCGGGACAGCCGGTAGGTGCGGTCCGCGCCAGACCTCGTGGCCAGCAAGTAGCCCCGGTCGCGTATGGTGACCAGGCCGATCGGATCCACCGTGCGCCACTGCGGGGTCTGGTCCACAGCCGCGTAGTGGATCTGCAGCTTGTGTCCGGCGAACACCGCGCGCAGGACCTCGGCCGCTATGGCGTCAGGCACCTCCTCAGCGACCAGCCGACGCGAGAGGAGGTCGGTCTCCGGGTCGATGAGCAATCGCTCGGCGGCGCCGGCCGCGGTGTCCCGATAGCTTTCGGGTAGCGCGTCAACCACCTTGAGCATCGCCGAAGCGAGCGCCGAGCCGAGGCCGAATGCCTGCGCGCCGCGCCGCGATCCGGCGACCAGCAGGGCAAGGGCCTCGTCGGGGTTCAGTCCGGTGAGCTCGGTCCGGAAACCGGGCAGCAACGCGAAACCGCCGTGCCGGCCGCGTTCGGCGTAGACCGGGACGCCGGCTGCGGACAGCGCCTCGATGTCGCGAAGCACGGTGCGGGTGGATACCTCCAGCTCGCGGGCCAGCGCGGCCGCGGACAGCCGACCGTGCTGCCGCAGCAGCAGCACCAGCGAGACCAACCGGTCGGCGCGCATACGAGAACGTTACCGAAATACACGACAAAGGATGTCGTGATTTGCTGGGAGGCTCATCAGCACGACGTCGAAGACGGTGGCTACCGAGCCGATCGACGTACGTGATGCCGGCGAATCGAATGGAGCTGATGTGGCGATGGAGCGTACGGCGGTCAACCCGTGGGCGTGGTCGGTGGAGATGGGGTACAACCAGGGTGAGATCGTCTCCGGGCACACCCGGACCATGTACTGCGCCGGGCAGACCGCGATGAGCGGTGACGGCAAGCCGCAGCATACCGATGACATGGCGGCGCAGTTGGCGCTGAGCCTCGACAACCTGGAGGCCGTGCTCGGCGAGGCCGGCATGTCCCTTGCGAACCTCGTCCGGCTCAACGTCTACACCACCGACGTCGATCGGCTCTTCCAGCACTACGGCGTGCTGGCGTCGCGGTTGGGCACCGCCGGGGTGGCACCGTCCACCACGATGCTCGGGGTGACGCGGCTGGCGATCCCCACCCTGATGGTCGAACTTGAGGGGACCGCCGTCGCGTGATGCGACCTCGCCGCCTCCGGCAGGGCTGCCGGAGGCGGCACGAGAAGTAGGCAGGTGGGTGATTTCCGGTGCTCAGGGTGGTGACAATCGGCGTCTATGGCTTCGGCGGCGAGTCCTTCCTGCAAGAGCTTCGGGAGGCGGACGTTCGTCTGCTGCTCGACGTACGCCAGCGCCGCGGTGTCCGCGGACCCGAGTACGCCTGGGCGAACTCACGCCGGCTGCAGGCGGCCCTCGCCCATGCCGGGATCGCCTACGAGCACCACCGTGAGCTCGCCCCAACCACCGAGTTACGCCGGCTCCAGTACGCCGAGGATGACCGCCAAGGGGTCGGCAAGCGCTCGCGCCGCGAACTCGCCGCCGAGTACACCCGCCGCTACACCACCGAGATCCTCGACCGCGCCGACCTCACGTCGATCGTGTCGGAGCTGCCGAGCAGTGGGACCGCGGCGCTGCTCTGTGTCGAACGCGACGCCGAGGCCTGCCACCGCTCGTTGATCGCCCGGCGGCTGACCGAGCAGCACCACGTCACGATCGAGCACCTCCGCCCAGGCGGCGGCGACTCGCCGCACACCCCAGCCCGGCTCCGTGGTAGGGCCGGAGCAGGCGAAGCCGGGGATCGACGGTATGACGAGGTGGAAGTCACGGCTGAGCGGCCCGGCCACGTGCGAGAAGTCCGCGAACGAGCTGGGCCACCCGTGCGTCAGCAACAGCGGCAAAGCGTCCGGACGGGCGGAGCGGACGTGCGCGAAGTGCACCCGCTGCCCGTCGATCTCGGTGGTGTACTGCGGCAACTCGTTGAGCCGGGCCTCGTGCTCCCGCCAGGAGTAGCCGTCGCACCAATACGCCACCAGCTCCCGCACCGCCCCCGGCGGCGTCCCGTACGACCAGCCGACCCCCTCGAGAGCGTCCGGCCAGCGGGTACGCTCCAGCCGCTCCCGCAGATCGTCGAGCCGGTCCTGTGGCATGTCGATGACGAATCTCTTCATGCCCTCCGACGCTAGATACCATTACGGCCAGAATCGGGCCACAATGGGAGGATGCTCGACACCTCAGCGAGACTCCTGCGCCTGCTGTCCCTCCTGCAGGCCCGGCGCGACTGGTCGAGCGCCGACCTGGCGGAGCGGCTCGGCGTGGCACCGAGGACGGTGCGGCGCGACGTCGACCGGCTGCGCACCCTCGGCTACCCGGTCCACTCCACGCCCGGCGTCGCCGGCGGCTACCGGCTCGGCGCGGGCGCGGAGTTGCCGCCACTGCTGCTCGACGACGACGAGGCCGTGGCGGTCGCGCTCGGCCTGCGCACCGCCGCGAACGGCACGGTGACCGGCATCGAGGAGACCTCCCTGCGCGCCCTGGCCAAGCTCGAACAGGTGCTCCCGGCCCGCCTGCGGCACCGCGTGAACACGTTGCAGACCCACACCCTGCGGATCAACCGCGCGGGCCCGACCGTGGACGCCGACGTGCTGACCCGCGTCGCCGCCGCCTGCCGGGACCGCGAGCGGCTCCGCTTCGACTACACCAGCCACCAGGGCGAGCAGGCGCTCAGGCAGGCCGAGCCGCACAGCCTCGTCACCAAGGGCAACCGCTGGTACCTCGTAGCCTGGGACGTCGACCGGCGGGACTGGCGCACGTACCGTGCCGACCGGATCCGGCTGCGCACCCCCAACGGCCCCCGCTTCGCGCCGCGCGAGCCGCCCGTACCCGACGTCGCCGCGTGGGTGGAGAGCCGCCTGGCCCACGAGATGTGGCCGATCGAGGCGCGCTTCCTCCTGCACGCCCCCGCCGAGCAGATCGCCGGCAGGACCCCCGGCGTGATCGAGCCCGTGGACGACCGGCGCTGCGTGCTCGTCCTGCGCGGCGACGACCTGCATCCGATGGCCGTGGTCGTGGCGTTCCTCGACGTCGACTTCGAGGTGCTCGAGCCGGTCGAGCTCAAGGAACGCCTGCGCGCGCTCGGCCGGCGCCTGATGTCCTCTAGAATCTGATTCTGTGTCCTCAGCGTTCTTCACGCGGAAGCGGGACGAGCTCGTCCCGGCGCCGCACGCCCGTGGTCCCTGGTCCCCCGACATGCTCCACGGGCGGCTGCTCGGCGGTCTGGCCGCCCGCGCCATCGAGGAGCGGTGCGCCGAGCCCGGTCTGCGCTTCGCCAGGCTGACCGTCGATCTGTTCCGCAGCAGTCCGATGCTGCCCGTCACGGTCGAGACGACCCTGGTCAGGGACGGGCGCAGGATCCGCGTGGCCGACGCGACGATCTCCACCGACCTGGGCGTCATCGGCCGGGCCGCGGCCGTGCTGCTGAGGGAGGGCGAGCAGCCCGGCGGCGAGCAGGGCGTCGTCACGCCCGCCTGGGACGCGCCGCCGCCCTCCGGGCCGCCGGTGGACGGGGGCGTGTGGACGCCGCCGTTCGACCTGTGGCGGCTGTCGGGCCGGGACGAGCCGGGGGCGGGGCGGGTGTGGATGCGGGAGCGGCATCCGCTGGTGGACGACGAGCCGATCACGCCGTTCGTACGCGCGGCGCTGGCCGCCGACTTCGCCAGCCCGCTCAGCAACTCAGGGACCGACGGCCTGCGCTTCATCAACGCCGACTACACGCTGACGCTCGCCAGGGTCCCCGCCGGTGACCTGATCGGCGTCGAGGCCACCGGCCACCTCAGCGCCGACGGCGTCGCGACCGGGCAGGTCACCCTGCACGACACCGCGGGGCCGATCGGCTTCTGCCTGGTGACGGCACTCGCCAACGCGGCCCCTCTCGGCGGCCGCTGAATACCGCTCGCCGGACGACCGCCCGGCGGACGACCGCGACGACCGGTCGCCGGACAGCCGGCTGCTGTAGAACGATCGTCCGGCGAACAAAACGGTCAGCGCGGAGCCGCCGCACCGGCATCGGGCGGCGGCAGCGGGGCCTGCGGGCGGCGGCTACGCCGGGTGCTCGGCGCGGTCGCCCGACCAGTCGACGTGGAAGGCGCCCTCCTTGTCGACCCGGTGGTAGGTGTGCGCGCCGAAGTAGTCGCGCAACCCCTGCACCAGCGCCGCGGGCAGCCGGTCGCGCCGCAGCCCGTCGTAGTAGGCCAGCGCCGAGGAGAACCCGGGCGTGGGCACGCCGATCTGCACGGCCGTGGTCACCACCCGGCGCCACGCCTCCTGCGCGGTGTCCAGCGCGGCCGCGAACGTCGGGTCGGCCAGCAGCGTCGGCAGCTCGCGGTTGGCGTCGTACGCCGACCGGATCCGGTCCAGGAACTTGGCCCTGATGATGCACCCGCCCCGCCAGATGGTGGCCATGGCGCCCAGCTCCAGGTCCCAGCCGTACTCCTTGGAGGCGGCGGCCATCTGGTCGAAGCCCTGGGCGTACGCCACGATCTTGGAGGCGTACAGGGCCTGGCGTACGTCCTCGACCAGCTCACGCCCGCCGACCCCGGACAGCTTCGGGCCTCGCAGTGACGCGGCGGCGGCCCGCTGCTCCGGGTGGCCGGACAGCGCGCGGGCGAAGGTCGCCTCGGCGATGCCGGTCACAGGGACGCCCAGGTCGAGCGCGCTCTGCACGGTCCACCGGCCGGTGCCCTTCTGCTCGGCCTGGTCCACCACGACGTCCACGAACGGTTTGCCCGTCTCGGCGTCCACCTGATCGAGCACCTCGGCGGTGATCTCGATCAGGTACGAGCCCAGATCCCCTTCGTTCCACTCCCTGAACACCTCGGCCAGCTCGGCCGGCGTCGCCCCCAGGGCCTGGCGCAACAGGTCGTAGGACTCGGCGATGAGCTGCATGTCCGAGTATTCGATGCCGTTGTGCACCATCTTCACGAAGTGGCCGGCGCCGTCGGGTCCCACGTGCACCGCGCACGGCACGCCTTCCACCTGCGCCGCGATGTCCTGCAGGATCGGGCCGAGCGCCTCCCACGACTCCTTCGACCCGCCCGGCATGATGCTGGGGCCGAGCAGCGCGCCTTCCTCGCCGCCCGAGATGCCGGTGCCGACGAAGTGGATGCCCCGCTCGCGCAGCGCGGCCTCACGCCGCCTGGTGTCCTGGAAGTGCGCGTTGCCGCCGTCGACGATCATGTCGCCCGGCTCCATCAGGTCGGCGAGCTGCTCGATCACCGCGTCGGTGCCTGCGCCCGCCTTGACCATGATGATGGCCCGGCGGGGCCGCTTGAGCGAGGCGACGAACCCGGCCAGCTCCTCGGACGGCACGAACGTGCCCTCCCCGCCGAACTCCTTGACCAGCTGTTGCGTACGGCCGTACGTACGGTTGTGCACGGCCACGGCGTATCCGTGCCTGGCCAGGTTGCGTGCCAGGTTGCGCCCCATGGTGGCGAGGCCGGTGACGCCGATGTCTGCCAAGTCCATCTCAGCTCCTCTGTGGGGAATACGCATGATCCAGCCCGGGGGTTCGGTGGGATATTCCCACTTCGGCCCGTCTGCCGCACTCCAAGCTCGTCGAGCCGGTCCAGCATGTCCGCCGAATCGGCGTAGCCCCTGAAGGCCCCGGCACGTTAGAGCTCATCTCTACCGTAACCGCCTGACAACAATCCGCTACCCATGGCCCTGCCTGGCATGGTTCGGCCACGCTCATTACGGAGCGCAACCGTGGTGACGAGGTACGCGACCAGCGGCATGGGGATCGACCACGCTCATTACGGAGGCCAACCGTGGCGACGAAGTCCCCGCGAGAATACGCGACCAGCGATACGCGACCAGCGACGAAGTCCCCGCGAGAATATGCGGCATGTGCTCATGACACCATGGCGTACATGCGGATCGTCATCGCGGGTGGCCATGGGAAGATCGCGCTGCGCCTGGCGGAGCGCCTCAAGTGGGGGGCCGTCGGCCTCGTACGCGATCCCGCCCACCTCCGCGACGTCGAGGCCACCGGAGCCGAGGCCGTGCTGTGCGACCTGGAGCGAGCCGGCGTCGACGAGGTGACCCGGATCCTCGAGGGCGCCGACGCCGTGGTCTTCGCGGCGGGCGCCGGACCGGGCAGCGGCGCGGCGCGCAAGGACACCGTCGACCGGGGCGCGTCCGTGCTGCTCGCCGAGGCGGCCGAGCGGGCGGGTGTGGGCAGGTTCATCCAGATCTCCTCCATGGGCGCGGGCAAGCCGCCCGCGCCCGGCCGGGACGAGGTGTGGGCCGCCTACATCAAGGCCAAGACCGAGGCCGAGGACGACCTGCGCGCCCGCGACCTCGCCTGGACGATCCTGCGCCCGGGGCGCCTGACCGACGAGCCAGGCACCGGCCTGGTGCGGCTGGCGCCCGAGGTCCCGCCCGGCTCGGTGCCGCGCGACGACGTGGCCGCCGTCATCGTCGCGCTGCTCGGCAACCCCGGCACGGCCGGCCGGACGCTGGAGCTGGTGTCCGGTGAGACGCCGATCATCGATCTCGTGGCGACGGAGTGAAGAGAGTGCAGCCGTGACGGAATATCGCGTACTCGGACGTACCGGTCTCAAGGTCAGCCCCCTATGTCTGGGGGCGATGATGTTCGGCGGGTGGGGAGAGCCCGACCCGGACATCTCAGCCCGGATCATCGACAGGGCGCTCGACTCGGGCGTCAATTTCATCGACACCGCCGACGTCTACGCCCGGGGCCAGTCGGAGGAGTTCGTCGGCCGGGCGCTCGCCAAGTCCGGCAAGCGCGACGACGTGGTGCTGGCCACCAAGTGCCACGGCGTCATGGGCGAGGGCCCCAACGAGCGCGGCAACTCCCGCCGCTGGATCTTCCAGGCCGTTGAGGGCAGCCTGCGCCGCCTCGGCACCGATTGGATCGACCTCTACCAGATCCACCGGCCGGACCCGGCCACCGACATCGAGGAGACGCTCGGCGCGCTCACCGACCTCGTGCGCCAGGGCAAGATCCGCTATCTCGGCAGCTCCACCTTCCCCGCGCACCGCGTGGTCGAGGCCCAGTGGGCGTCGGAGCGGCGGGGGCTGGAGCGGTTCGTGTGCGAGCAGCCGCCGTACTCGCCGCTCGTCCGCGGCATCGAGGCCGACGTGCTGCCCGTGGCCGAGACGTACGGCATGGGCGTCATCGTCTGGAGCCCGCTGGCCGGCGGCTGGCTGACCGGCCGCTACCGCAAGGGCCAGGACCTCCCCAGGACCCGCCGCGCGGCGCGGCTGCCGCAGCGCTACGACATGGAGCTGCCGGTCAACCAGCGCAAACTGGACGCGGTGGAGCAGCTCGCCCTGCTGGCCGAGGAGGCCGGGATCACGCTGATCGAGCTGTCGCTGGCCTTCACGCTCAGGCACCGGGCGGTGACCTCCGCCATCATCGGGCCGCGCACCATGGAGCACCTGGAGAGCCAGCTCCCGGCCGCCGGCGTGCGCCTGTCCGGCGACGTACTCGACCGGATCGACGAGATCGTGCCGCCCGGCGTCACGATCAACCCGGCAGACGCGGGCTGGCAGCCGCCCGAGCTGGCCGACGCGAGTCTGCGCCGCCGCCCGTGACTCCGTGACCTGCCGCGATCCTGCCGCGACCTGCCGTGACCCATGACGCTGTGATCGGACCCTTTGCCGGATGCTGACTATGGCTTGCGGCGGGCGCGGCTAGGTGTCCTCTGAGGCTTAGGGGGACATTCGATGTCGGACATGCCGTTCAGGTCATTTTTCGGGGCGGACCCCTTCAGAGGGTTCGAAGAGCTCACGGGCCGGGTGTTCGGCGGCATGGAGGGCTGGCCGCCGTCCCGGCCCGGCGTGCAGCGGGTGGACGTGGGCCGGCTGCTGAGCGCCCCGGCCAGGGACGTCCTGAGCCGGGCCCTGGCGGCGGCGGGGGAGCGCGGCGCCCCTGACCTGGACGCGCTCGAACTCACGGCCGCCGCCGCCCGCCCCGGGGAGGCCCGCGCGGCCGGTGACACGCCCTCGCTCGACGAGTACGGCCGCGACCTCACAGAAGAGGCCAGGCAGGGCAGGATCGACCCGGTCGTCGGCCGCGAGGACGAGATCGAGCAGTCGATCGAGGTGCTGTCGCGCCGTACCAAGAACAACCCGTGCCTCATCGGCGAGCCCGGCGTCGGCAAGACCGCGATCGTCGAGGGCATCGCCCAGCGCATCGTGAACGGCAGCGTCCCCGACACGCTCAAGGACCGCCGCGTCGTCGCCCTCGACCTGACCGGGATGGTGGCGGGGACGAAGTACCGGGGTGAGTTCGAGGAACGCGCCAAGAAGGTCATCGACGAGGTACGCGCCATCATGACCAGCAACATCGGCGCCCAGCTCATCCTCGAGTCGGCCGGCGACACGGCCGCCCTGCACGACCGGCTCATGGACCTGCTGCGCCACTCGCTGCGGCCCGAGCTGCTCAACCGGATCGACGAGACGATCATCTTCAGGCGGCTGGAACGCGACCAGCTCCGCCAGATCGTCGACCTCCTCCTCGAACGCACCCGTCAGCGGTTGCGTGGCCAGGACGTCACGTTGGAGGTCACGGACGCGGCCAAGGACTGGCTGGCGCGGCGCGGCTACCAGCCGGAGTTCGGCGCCCGGCCGCTGCGCAGGACGGTACAGCGGGAGCTGGACAACCGGCTGTCCACGATGCTGCTGACCGGCGAGGTGAGCGAGGGCGGCCAGGTCACGGTCGACACAGTGGACACAGAAGCCGACTCCCTCCACCTCACCGCCCACAACCCCGCCCCCGCCTGACCCACGTGCCCGAGGCCGTACCCGGTCAGTCGAGGGCGGATCGGGCGCGTTCCCTGCAGTCCTGGAGGGTGAGGCCGGCGAGGGCCTCGCGGACGGCGGGCACGCACACGGGGGCCATGGACAGGCTGGTCACCCCCAGACCGACCAGGAGCGGCGCCAGGAGCGGGTCGCCTGCCGCCTCCCCGCAGACGCCGACCGGCTTGCCCGCCTCCCGGCCCGCCTCGGCGCAGAGCGCGATGAGCTGGAGCAGCGCGGGCTGGCGCGGGTCGAGCAGGTCGGCGAGCGCCGGGTGCTGGCGGTCGGCGGCGAAGGTGTACTGGGCCAGGTCGTTGGTGCCGATGCTGAGGAAGTCCACCTCCCGCAGCAGCCGCTCCGCCCGCAGCGCCGCCGCCGGGACCTCGACCATCGCGCCGACCTTGGCGATGCCCCTGGCGCGGGCGCGGCCGGCGAAGGCACCGGCCTCCGCCGGGGTGGTGACCATGGGCGCCATCACCCAGGCCGGCGTCCCGGTCGCTCGGGCCGCCTCGGCGATCGCGTCGAGCTGGGTGTCCAGGACGTCCGGCAGCAGCCGGTCCACGCGCAGGCCGCGTACGCCCAGGGCCGGGTTCGGCTCGTCCGGCAGACCCAGGAAGGGCAGCGGTTTGTCGGTGCCCGCGTCGAGCGTGCGCACGATCACGTGCTCCGCCCGGCCGAACACCTCGGTGTACGCGCTCACCTGCTGCTCGAACGACGGGGCCTGCTTGCGGTCCAGGAACAGGAACTCCGTCCTGAACAGCCCGACGCCCTCCGCGTCCGGCCGCAGGTCGCCGGCCGAGCCGATGTTGAGCAGCAGCTTGACCGGGTGGCCGTCGGCCGTCCTGCCGGGGCCGTTGCTCGCCGCCAGCCTGTCCCGCTCCGCGCGAGCGCGTTCCCCGACCCGTGCCGTCTCCTCCTCGGTGAGGCCGACGGCGATCTCGCCGGTGCCGCCGTCCACGCCGACCACGGTCCCGTCAGGGAGGTCCGTGATCCCTTTGCAGGCCACCACCGCGGGCAGACCCTTGCCACGTGCCAGGATCGCGGTGTGGCTGGTGGGCCCGCCCCGCTCGGTGATCAGCGCGAGGACGTCGGGGCCGAGTCCCGCGGTGTCGGCGGGGGAGAGATCCTCCGCGACCAGGACGTACGGGTGGCCGGGGGAGGGCAGGCCCGGCATGGGCAGGCCCAGCGCGACCGCGACCGTCCGGTGCTTGAGGTCGTCCAGGTCGGCGGCCCGCTCGGCCAGGTAGCCGCCGAGCGCGGCCAGGGTCTCCCGGTGCCCGGTGAAGGCGGCGTCCAGGGCGTGGGCGGCGTCGGAACCGTTCCCGGCCCGGCCCTCGGCCTCCTCCAGCAGCATCGGATCCCCGGCGATCATGGCGAGCGCCTCCAGGATCTCCGCGGCCTCCCCGTCAGCGTCCGCCGCACGCCGGTTCAGATCTTCCGCCACCGCCTCCAGCGCCCGCGCGACCGCAGCCACCTCGGCGGCGGGATCGGCGACGTCCCGCGCCACGGGCAACGCCGGCGGCCCCGCCATCCGGATCACCGGCCCCGCCGCCCACCCCCGGCTGACACCGAGCCCCGTGAGCCGCACACCGGACCACTCGGATCCGGGGTCACGGCCATCGCCGCCGCCGTCGGCGGCCTCGTGTGCGGGAGACGTGGTGGTGTCAGGCATCGAGGGCCTCCTCGGCGTCCAGGTCGCGGGACAGGAGGTCCGCCAGCGTGTTCAGCGCCTCCTCGGCGCCGGGCCCGTCGGCCTCGAGAGTGACCTCCGTGCCGTGGACGGCGCCCAGCGACAACACGCCCAGCATGCTCTTGGCCGGCACCGCCTTCGCACCCAGCCGCACCGTCACCGGAACCCCCAGCCGGGCCGCCGCCTGCACGAACAGCTTGGCGGGACGCGCGTGCAGGCCGCTGGCCGAGGCCACGGCGACCGTTCGATGTGCCATCACAGGACTCCTCAGGGCTCGTTCGTGACCTTGATCGCCGCACCCCTGCTGACGAGGTCGATCCCGTCGAGCACCTGGGGCGGCTCCTCGGCGTGCATGATGTTGATTCACCGCCGTTTCGGGTTGGTTTAATCTGTGTTTATACCTGTTTACGTTGGATGGTCAAGAGTCTGCTCCCGGAATCTGGTAGTTATAGGCGGGTGCGAATGAAGCCCCTGGCCGCCGTGCCTCTCGTCGTCGCCGCGCTCGCGACCCCCGCCCAAGCCGCCGAGGCGAAGCCGATCCGCGTCCCCGCCGGGACCACGGCGGCGTGGGTCGTCTACGACCGGCAGGCCGGCAAGTTCGTGGCCACCAGGAACGCGCACAGGAAGTACCGCTCGGCGTCCGTCGTCAAGATCCTGATCGCGATCGACTACCTGGAACGGCGCAAGAGCGTGCCGGCCGCGGACGCCAGGCTGCTGAAGGTCATGCTGCGCGCCAGCGACGACGACGCGGCCTCGGCGTTCTGGGACCGCGGCGGCAAGGGTCAGATCATCGTCAGGACGGCCCGCAAGCTGGGCCTGGCCGACACCGCCCCGCCGCCCGCGTCCAAGCCCGGGTTCTGGGGTTACACCTCGCTCAGCGCGTACGACATCGTCCGCACCTACCGCTACCTCCTGGACCGGGCGGACGCCCGGGTCAGGGACACGATCCTCGGGCACCTGCGCAGGTCCACGCCGTGCGGGGCCGACGGCTTCGACCAGACGTTCGGCATCCCCGACGGGGTGCCGCGGCCGTGGGCGGTCAAGCAGGGCTGGTCAGGGTTCGGCACGACGCCGCCGGTCCGATGCGACGCCAAGGCCACGAGCGCGCCCATCTCCTGGATCGCGCAGCGGGCGAGCCGCTCGGGCGTGCCCGACTACGGCCGTCCCGTGCTGTACACCAGCGGGCTGGCCGGCAAGGGCGACCGTTTCGTCATGGCGGTGCTGACGGCGCACCCGGCGGGCGGCACGTGGAGCGGCTCGGTCAAGCGCATCACCACGCTGACCAGGGACCTCTACCGGAGCGTCGCCAGCTGACGAACGTGAACATCCGCCCGCCCGCCTCCAGCGGGCTGATCGTAGTCCTCGTGCCACCTGACCCAGTCGCGATCCATCATGATCACCGATGCTCGCGCAAGACTGCGGACAGGGCAACCCCCACGCTGGCTAGGTGGACTGCTGTTCGAGGCGGACCTTCTTGGGTACGCACATCCGCCACGCCTCCAGCACCAGCTCGCGCATCTCCGCCACGTCGATGGCGGCGAGCCGTACCTCCACCCAGTTGAAGCGCAGGTCGGACTCCCTGGGCAGGAGGAACTTGGCCGGCTCGGCCGCCACCAGGGCCGCGCGTTCCTCCTTGGGGAACCCGAAGCCCATCAACGTCTCATCGCGCGAGAACGCCACATAGACGATCTTTCCTACGCGGAACTTGATCCGGTCCCGGATCAGGTGCTCCGAGGTGCGCGGGAGTGTGCGCGCGAACTGACGTACATCGTCGACCGTGACCACACGGCCACGTTACCGGTTGCCCTCCGCGGCCGAGATGTCGGCGAGGGCGGAGTTCGGGTCGCGTTCGACCGCCAGGTCGCCGAGGCTGACGATGCCGACGGCGCGGCCGTCCTCGACCACGGGCAGGCGGCGTACGGCGTGCGAGCGCATGAGCTGGACGGCCTGGTCGATGGTGGTCTCCGGATCGACGGCCTCGACGGACGGGCTGCACGCCTCGCGCACCGGAGTGTCCGGCCCCCGCTCGTCGGCGACCACGCGGATGGCGATGTCACGGTCGGTGACGATGCCCTGCATCCGTCCGCCGTCGTTGACGATGATCGCGCCGGTGTCGTTGTCGCGCATGAGCGTCGCAGCCACGGACACCGGCTGGTCGCCCTCGACCATCGCCGGGTGCGAGGTCATCACATCTGCCACGGTCTTCGCCATGGAATCCTCCGGTTGATCGGTTCCGGCCGACCACCTACCCCGGCGCCGGAGCCATTCACGGGACTTTGTCCCTTATCTAGAGGGTCTTGGCCGCCAGGCGGATCTCGTCGAGCAGGATCGCCAGGTCCCGCTCCGTTGTGTCCGGGTGCAGGAAGCAGGCCCGCAGCGCGTCGCGCCCGCCCAGCCGGGTGCCGGTGAGGAAGGCGTTGCCGCGCGCCTGGACCGCGCCGGGAATGGCCCGGTTGAGCGCGTCCAGCCCATCCTCGCGCGGGATGTGGCGGAAGGCCGTGATCGAGGTGGTGACGGGGGTGAGCAGTTCGAAGTCGCCCGACTCCGCCACCATGTCGGCGAGCGTGCGGGCCAGCCCGGAGGTGTGGTCCACGAGACGCTTGATCCCCGCCCTGCCCAGGTGCGACATGGTCGCCCAGGTCTTCAGCGCGCGGAACGGGCGGGTCTGCTCGGGCCCGTACTCGGCGAACCAGCCCAGGTCGCCGGCGTTGTCGTCGACCAGGTACGACGGCACCAGGCTGAACGCCGTACGCGCCGCCGAGGCGTCCCTGAGCAGGGCGCAGCCGCAGCCCACCGGGACGCCGAGCCACTTGTGCGGGTCCATGGCCAGCGAGTCGGCCCGCTCCATCCCCGCGTAGTGCGGCGCCGCCCCGTCGGCGAGTACGCCGAGCGCGCCGTACGCGCCGTCCACGTGGAACCAGAGCCCGTGCTCGGCCGCCACGTCGGCGATCTCGTTAAGCGGGTCGACGGCACCGGAGTTGACGGTGCCCGCGCTGCCCGCCACGCAGAACGGCCGCAGCCCCGCCGCCCGATCCTCGGAGACCATGGCTCGGAGCGCGCCCACGTCCATCCGGTACGCGTCGTCCACCGGCACCGCCCGCACGTGCCGCGCCCCGAGCCCGAGCAACTGGGCGGCCTTGTGCAGGCAGCTGTGGCCCTCGTCGGTGACGTACATGACCATGGGCGGATGTCCGGACAGGCCTTCCTCGCGGGCGTCCCACCCGTCGGCGAGGGCCGCCCGCCGGCGGGCGGAGGCCAGGCAGATGATGGTGGCCATGGACGCCCCGCTCGTCAGCAGCCCGCCGCCGGGCGGGTGCGGGAAGCCGACGAGATCGGCCAGCCAGCGCACCACCGCGCGCTCCAGGTGCGGGCCCGCGTGGTCGCCGCCCGCGCAACTCGGGTTCAGCGCCGCGGCCAGCGGCTCGACGACGACGCCCGCGGGGTTGGGCGGCGAGTTGACCCAGCCGAAGAAGCGCGGGTGCCCGTTGCCCATCGGGTAAGGCAGCACGTGCGCCCGCACGTCCTCAAGCAATTCGTCCAGCGGCCGGCCGGTGTCCGGCAGGTTCTGGCCGCTCAGCCAGGCCCGCTCCCCGGCGGGCACCGGCTGCCAGACGGGCCGGTCGCCGTCGTCCGCGAGGTGGTCTGCCATGATCGCGGCGGCCTTCGCGCCGGCCACGCGCAACTCATCCATCAAGGGGTTCTCTCCAAGGCTCGTGCTGCCCGACTCCGCCCAGCTCCATGGCCAGGTAGTAGACGCAGTCGGTGCTGCCGTCGTTCGTGAAGGTGTGGCGGCAGTCCCCCGGGTAGTACGCCGAGTCGCCGGCGTCCAGCGTGTACGGCCTGCCGTTGATCGTCAGCCGCAGGCCGCCCGACTCGACGGCGAGGTACTCCCTGGACCCCGGCGCGTGCGGCGCGAACTCGCCCGCGTCCACGCCGGGACCGATCGTCGTCCGCATGAACTCGAACTCCACGTCGCCCAGCACCGGCGACAACACCCGCCGCTCCCAGCCGGCCGGATCCCGCAGGACCCGCTGCTCGGCGTGGCGCAGCACCCGCAACGCCTCGTGCGCGGGCTCGTCGAGCAGCCGCGAGATCGACGTGCCCAGTGCCGTGGCCAGCCGGTCGAGCACCAGCACGGTGGGCGTCTTGGCGCCCCGCTCGACCTCCGACACCATGCTCCTGCTGATGCCGCTCAGGTCGGCCAGGCGCTCGATGGACAATCCGCGGGCCCGGCGTTCTGTGCGGATCCGCTGCCCCAGCTCTCCCATGGACAGCCCGCTGGACAGGACCCCATCGCCTTGCATTTCTCCACTATAGCGGTGATTTGTCCGCAATAGCGGAATGGGCGGCCTCGTACCCGGTCAGCACCTGCTTGCGCCGTTTGGCCGGCAGGCGGTCGATGTAGAGGTAACCGTCGAGGTGGTCGGTCTCGTGCTGCAGGCAGCGGGCCAGCATGCCGGTGCCCTCGACGGTGACCGGCGCGCCCGCCGCGTCGAACCCGTGCACGGTGGCGTGGTCGGGGCGGGGGAGCGGCGCGTACTGGCCGGGGACCGACAGGCAGCCCTCGTCGCCGGCGTCGAGGTGGCGATCGCCGAGGCCGGGCAGCTCCAGTGCGGGGTTGACGACGACGCCCTGGTGGCGCTCGCCGTCGGCGTCCGGGCAGTCGTAGACGAACACGCGCAGCGCGACGCCGATCTGGTTGGCCGCCAGGCCCACGCCCTCCGCCGCGTACATGCTCGCGAACATGTCCTCCACCAGAGTCGCCAGCTCCGCGTCGAACCGGGCGACCGGCTCGCACGGGTGATGCAGCACGGGGTCGCCCACGTGCACGATCGGCCGGACCTCTCCCACTTTTGACGCCTTTCCTGAAGGTGCGAACGTTTCGCGACAAGTCTACGAGCGGCGGGCTCCCGTCCAAACTTCTCGACATATGAGACGTTTTCTCTTGAATGGTGAGACATGAACTAGGGTAGGGACGGTATCGGAAGGAGATCGGCTGATGGATGCCGTCTACACGCACGGGCACCACGAGTCCGTGTTGCGTTCGCACCGCTGGCGTACCGCCGAGAATTCGGCGGCGTACCTGCTGCCCCACCTCAAACCGCACATGAAGGTGCTCGACGTGGGCAGCGGGCCCGGCACGATCACCGCCGGGCTGGCGAGCCGGGTGGGCCACCTGACGGCCTCCGAGGTGAACGAGGAGGCGCTCGGCCTGGCCAGGGCCGAGGTGGCCGCCAGGGGGCTGACGAACGTGGACTTCGCGGTCGCTGACGTGCAGGCGCTGGAGTTCGCCGACGCCACGTTCTGCGTGGTGCACGCGCACCAGGTGCTGCAGCACCTGGGCGACCCGGTGGGGGCCCTGCGCGAGATGGGCCGGGTCACCAAGCCGGGCGGCATCGTGGCGGCCAGGGACAGCGACTACGCCGCGTTCACCTGGTATCCGGAGGTGCCGGCGCTGGAGGAGTGGTCGGCGCTGTACCACCGGCTCGCGCGGCGCAACGGGGGTGAGCCGGACGCCGGGCGGCGGATGCTGTCATGGGCGCGCGCGGCGGGTTTCGAGGATGTGACCGCGACCTCCTCCACCTGGTGCTTCGCCACGCCCGATGACCGCGCCTGGTGGGGCGGGCTGTGGGCGGATCGCATCCTGCACTCGGCCATGGCCGGGCAGGCGCTGGCCACCGGTCTCGCCACGGAGGACGACCTGCGGCGGCTCTCCCGGGGCTGGCGGGAGTGGGCGGCCGCGCCGGACGGCTGGATGTCGATCCTGCACGGCGAGATCCTCTGCCGCGTCTGAGCGCCGGACCTGACGCGGTCAGGCGGCCTTGACGGCGGACAGGTCGGACTCCAGCGTGATGTTCTCGGAGATCATCACGCCGCCGGTCTCCAGGACCGCGTTGTAGGTGATGCCGTAGTCCTTGCGGTTGATCACGGTTCTGTTCTCGAAGCCGACGCGCGTCAGGCCCTGGGCGTCGACTGCGGTTCCGGTGTGGTCGAGGGGGAGGGTCACCTGCCGGGTGACGCCGCGGATGGTCAGGTCGCCCGTGACCCTCGGAGGCGCCAGAGCGGACCCTGCGCATGAGCGAGCCGGCGAACTGGACCAACTCCAAGCCCAGCCGGATCACGCACGGATCAACAAGCTCGAACAGAAGGGATGGGTGCGCAGGGAGCACTACTCGGGCGACCGGCGCGGCTGGCCGGCCGTCATGACCGACGACGGCCAGAAGGCTTTGCGGGACGCGGCACCCCGTCACGTGGACAGCGTGCGCGAGCACCTGATCGACCTGCTCACCCCCGAGCAGCTCAGGCACCTGGAGGACATCAGCCAGATCCTGCTCGATCACCTGACCGCGCCGGACGCGTCCTCGTCGCCGGGCGCGGAGTGATCGTCCTCAATCAGAGGGTTCCGGTCCTATAGGCCGAGGGTGCGGGCCCGCTGCCACTGCGGGTCGCGGTAGAGGACTTTGTCGGTGCCGACCAGTTCGTCCGGCGCCGACAACATGGTGATCTCGCCGGCGGCCTGCAACTGCAACAGCAGGTCGCGCACCCGCGGCCCGACCGGCAGCCGGCCCGTGGGCAGCCCGAGCCCGGTCCTGACCGTGTCGGCGATCTCCGACAGACGGAACGGGCCGTCGTAGCCCGCCACGATCCCGCGTACGACGGTCATCGTGATCAGCTCCTCGGCCTCGGCGTACGCGAGCTGCCAGGTGATCTGCTCCTTGCGCCGCCCGGTCGCCGCGCACGCCGGGCAACCGCGTGTCAGGCCGGGCGCCAGCTCCTCCTCCGCCGATCCCAGGCAGGACGAGCACAGGTCGTTCTCGGCGGCGTGCAACTCGGCCGTCATCCGGCCGGCTATCAGGACACCGCAGTCGCAGGCGTACGTGTCGCCCAGGATGCCGATCTGCGGGGAGATCACATGTTTCGTCATCGAGCCGACTCTACCGAGACCGGTCCATGGGCGTGGCCTACCCGCGCGTGTCCGCGAGGCCGTGGAGGCGGCGCAGCGCCTTGCGGGCCGCGGCGGCGACCCGCTCGTCCGGATGATGCTCGATGAGCACCCGCAGCACCCGGCCCGTCCACGGATGATCGCCGAAGGCCAGGATCGCGATCGTGCCCGCCTGCTCCTCCGCGTCCATCCCCATGGCCATCGACTCGATCACCTCGCCGGCCTCGCCGCCGAACTCCAGCAGCGCCGCCGCCATGTCCACCAGCACCCAGGCGATCTCCCCGGGCGCCGGCTGCCGCTCCTCGCGCCCGGACCTGGCCGCGATCACCGCGCCCAGCCTCGGCTCCTCCAGCAGCCCGCCCAGCGCCCGCCGCCCCTCCTCGCCGAACGCCGTCGACAGCAGCTCCACGCCAACGGCCCGGCTCAGCGGGCTCACGGTGGCGAGCGCGGCGGCGATCTCACCCGCCGCCGTCCCCGTGTCCCTGCCCTTCAGCCAGCCCGCCAGCTCCTCGCCGCGCTCCGCCTCGGGATAGGAACGCAGCCCGTGCAGCAGCGCCGCGGCGTCGCCGTCCGCCAGGGAGCCCATGACGGGGATGTCCTGCCCGGTGGTCTCCGCGATGATCAGCCGCGCCGCCCACAGGCCGAGCCAGCTCAGCGTGTACGGCTCCGCCTGGCGTACGAGCCCGAGACCGGTCAGCGTCTCCGGCACGTCGCCCTTGAGCGGCTCGCGCGACAGGAACATCCTGATGAGCTCCAGCAGCATCCCCTCGTCGGCGGCCAGCCGCTCGCGGCAGTGCTCCGCCCAGGCGGCCAGCGTCTCCGCGTCGGAACCCGCCGGTTTCAGCTCCTCGGCCAGCGGCGCGGCGCGTACGGCCGCCGCGAGCGTGGCGTCGTCGGGCAGCCGGATGGGAGGCTGCAGGGGCAACGTGTCATCGTCGTCGTAGGACCTCACGAGCCCATCCTGTCGTGTTTCTGGGCCAGATCGGCAACCCCGATCCACCGCCGGTGCCGCCGGAGGCGCCCCTTCTCCCGCCACGTGTCCCACTGTCGCCCGCAGCGCTTCTTCGCTCCGCGATCCCGGCGGCAGCGCCTTCTCGCTCCGCGATCCCGCCGGCAGCGCCGCCTCGCTCGGCGACCCCGGCGGCGGGACGCTCTCGCCAGGCGACGCGGCCGGGGGTGCCCCGCCTCGTGAGGCCGCTTGGAGCGCCGTTTCGACCACGCTGAGCTCGTCGCGCCTGCCTACCAACGTCACGTCAACGATTGTCGCGAGGATCCAGCCGGCCCCGCACCCCCAGAGCCGTCGGTCTCGAGCCCGTACGCGCGAGAGCACGTGACGACGGAAAGGATCACGTCATCGCGAACCCGGATCGCTTGCGCCATCGGGCCGTGGACTGTTCTGATCGGGAAGTGCGCGGTTATGACGAGAGCTACCGGCAGAGCATCCACCGGCCCGAGGAGTTCTGGGCAGAGGCGGCGCTGGGCATCGACTGGGACGTGGCGCCCGCCACGGTCACCCGCGACGACAGGTGGTTCCCCGACGGGCGGCTCAACACCTGTCACAACGCGCTCGACCGGCACGTCGCCGCCGGGCGGGGCGGGCAGGCGGCGCTGATCCACGACAGCCCGGTCACCGGCACCGTGCGCACGCTCACCTACGCCGAGCTGCTCGACGAGGTGGCCAGGACCGCCGGCATGCTGCGCGACCTGGGCGTGGTCGCCGGGGACACCGTGGTGATCTACATGCCGATGGTCCCCGAGGCCGTGGTCGCGATGCTGGCCTGCGCGCGGCTCGGGGCGGTGCACTCGGTGGTGTTCGGCGGGTTCGCGGCCAGGGAGCTGGCCCTGCGGATCGACCACGCCAGGCCCAAGGTGGTGCTGTCGGCGTCGTGCGGGATCGAGCCGGGGCGGGTGGTGGCGTACAAACCGCTGCTGGACGCGGCGCTGGAGCAGGCGGCGCACCGGCCCGCCCACTGCGTGATCCTCGGGCGGCCCCAGTGCGCGGCCGACCTGGTCGAGGGCCGCGACCTGGACTGGGCGCGGGCCGTACGCGATGCCGCGCCCGCCGCCTGCGTGAGCGTGGCCGCCACCGACCCGCTCTACATCCTCTACACCTCCGGCACCACCGGCTCGCCCAAGGGCGTCGTGCGCGACAACGGCGGGCACGCGGTCGCGCTGCACTGGAGCATGGCCAACGTCTACGGAGCCGCCCCCGGCGAGGTCTACTGGGCGGCCTCCGACGTGGGCTGGGTGGTCGGCCACTCCTACATCGTGTACGCGCCGCTGCTGGCCGGCTGCACGACCGTGCTGTACGAGGGCAAACCGGTCGGCACCCCCGACCCCGGCGCGTTCTGGCGGGTGGTGGCGACCCACGGGGTAAGGACGCTGTTCACCGCGCCGACCGCGATCAGAGCCATCAAAAAAGAGGACCCATCCGGAAACTTCGCGAAAAAGTGGGACTTGTCGGGGCTGCGCTACCTCTTCCTGGCCGGTGAGCGGCTCGACCCCGACACCTACCACTGGGCGTCCGGCCTGCTCGGCATCCCCGTCATCGACCACTGGTGGCAGACGGAGACCGGCTGGCCGATCGCCGCCAACTGCGTCGGCATCGAGCCGCTGCCGATCAAGCCCGGTTCACCCAGCAAGCCCGTGCCCGGCTGGGACGTACGCGTCCTCGACCCCGAAGGCGGGGAGTGCCCGCCTGGAGTGGACGGCGCGGTCACCGTCAAGCTGCCGCTCCCGCCCGGCGCGCTGCCCACCCTCTACCGCGACGAGGCCCGCTTCACGCGCTCCTACCTGGAGCGATACCCCGGCCACTACGTGACGGGCGACGGCGGCCACCTCGATGAGGACGGCTACCTGTACGTCATGGGCCGCATCGACGACGTGATCAACGTGGCGGGCCACCGGCTGTCCACCGGCGCGATGGAGGAGGTCATCGCCGCCCACCCCGACGTGGCCGAGTGCGCCGTGGTCGGCGTGGCCGACGAGCTGAAGGGCCAGCTCCCCGTCGGGTTCGTGGTGCTGAAGGCCGGCGCGGAACGCGACCAGGACGAGCTCGAACGCGAGCTGACCGCCCTGGTACGCGAGCGCATCGGCCCGGTCGCCGCCTTCCGCCGCGCCGTCGTGGTCGGCCGGCTGCCGAAGACCCGCTCCGGCAAGATCCTGCGCGCCACGATGCGGGACATCGCCGACGGTCACCCGTACACCACGCCGTCCACGATCGAGGACCCGGCGGCGCTGCCGGAGATCGCCGAGGCGGTGAAGCGAACATGACGGGCCGGTAACATCGCCTGCGCGATCGCGGCATTCGGCGCATGATGGGACAGCCGGTCCCGGGAGGAGGCCATGATCGAGACTCCGAACTACGCCGACGCCCTGAGGATCCTCGGCTGCAAGGACAGCAGGCTCGCCAAGGTGATCGGGTTCGCCTCGGCGGCGGAGAACACCGGCTGGGCGCTGGCCGGTGGCGCACGGCTCACGATGGGCCTGGCCGACATGCGGGACGCCATCTTTCGCTACGGCGAGGACGTCATCCGCCGGATGCCCGAGCTGAAGAGCGGCGTGGACCGCTGCACCCGGACCCGCCGGCTGGCCGCCGCGCACACCGTGATCGTCGTCTCGGCGTACTTCGAGGCGCTCGGCGAGGCGAAGCTGCCGTTCACGCTGGACCAGCTCGACCGGGGCGGCAAGATCTCGCGCGGCGTGCCGACGCCCGAGCGGTTCGCCAGGCTGGTGGCGGAGGTGCTGCTCGAACGGCTGCCCACGCCCGAGCCGCACCGCCCGTACGCCGAGACCCGGCAGGCCGTGGAACGTGCCTATCTGCGCATGTCCGAGGCCGTGACCGCCTACGTGAACGGCCTGTCCATCCTGGACGAGCTGCCCGTCGACGACCGGCTCCTGCTGCCCCGCATCCTCGCCGAGGGCCCGCCCGCGCACGCGCTGCGTATCTACGACGAGGACTACCGCTCGCTCGCGCTCGACAGCCACGAGTTCGGCGTACGCAGCCTCGTCACCGAGCAGCCGGCCCCCGCGACGGCGCTGTCGCGGGTGGCCTGGCTGCTGGCCGAGCTGGCCCCGCCCCGCGTGGGCGACCGTCCCGTGATCCACCTGGCCAGGATGGCCGCCAACGCGCTCGACCAGCCGCTCCTGCTGGCCGGCAAGCTCCCGGAGGACGTCACGCTCCCGCTGCTCGGCGAGGGTTACATCAGTCCCCGCTGCCGGGTGGCCGAGCTGACCCGCGAGTCCGCGCCCGCGCTGCGTACCTGGTGGGACGACCAGCGGCTGCTCCCCGACACCGAGGCGTTCCTCGTCGGGCACCTGACCTCGCTGCGCGCCACCCAGGAGCCGCTGCTCCTGCTCGGCGAGCCAGGCTCGGGCAAGACCAAGCTGACCGAGGTGCTCGCGGCGCGGCTGGCCAGGTCGGAGTTCCTGCCGATCAGGGTGGAGCTGCGCGGCGTGGCGGCGCGGGCGGGCGTCACCGAGCAGATCGAGCAGGCCGTCAAGGAGGTGCTGGCGGAGGAGGTCGCGTACGCCGACCTCGTGACCGCCGCCGACGGCGCGCTCCCGGTGATCCTCCTGGACGGGTTCGACGAGCTGGTGCAGGGCGGGGTCAACCGCTACGACTACCTGGAGCGGGTACGCGAGTTCCAGGCCAGGGAGGCCGGCCTCGGGCGGCCCGCGGCGGTCGTCGTGACCAGCCGGACGGTGGTGGCCGACCGGATCAGGTTCCCCGAGGGGCTGCTGGCGCTGCAGCTCCAGCCGTTCTCGGACGAGCAGGTGCGGCAGTGGCTCGACATCTGGGACCAGGCCAACCACGCCCTGCTGGCCAGGCGCGACCTGAAGCCCCTGCCCGCCGAGGCGGCGCTGGTCCACGGCGAGATGGCCAGGCATCCGCTGCTCCTGCTCCTGCTCGCACTCTACGACGCGGGCGGCAACGCGTTGCAGCGCGACCACGGCCCGCTCGGGCGCGCCCGCCTGTACGAGGTCCTGCTGCGCGACTTCACCGAACGCGAGACCGGCGGCGCGCACCGTGTGGTGATCGACCAGGAACTCGTCCTGCTCGGCACGGTTGCGCTGTCCATGCTGGCCAGGGGCCGCCAGGTCATCACCGACGAGGACCTCGACAGGGACCTGCCCGCCCTGTGCCACGGCGGCGAGGACGAGCCCGAAGGCGACGGCCGGGTCGACTGGGCGCGCCGGGCCACCGAGCGGTTCTTCTTCGTCCGCAGGAACGGCCACGCGTTCCTGCACGCCACGTTCGGCGAGTTCCTGGTGGCCTGGCTGACCATGTACGCGCTGCGCGACCTCGACCGGCGCCGCCGCCTGGCGGGGGACGAGCCGCTCGCCCTGGTGCAGTCCGTGGACGACGACCTGCTGTACGCCGTCACGTCCCACTCGTGCCTGGCCGAGCGCGGGCCGACGATCGGGTTCATCCTGGAGTTGCTGGCCGAGGTGCCCGCCGCCGTCCGCGCCCGGTGCGTCGAACTGCTGGCCGACCTGCTGCGGCGGTCCCTGCACGAGCGGCGCCGGCGCCACTTCACCGGCTTCCGGCCGGTACGTCACACCATGACCCGCCGCCTGGCCGCCTACTCCGCGAACCTCACCCTGCTCATCGTCGCCGCCTCCGAGCAGCCGGTCACCGTCTCCTCGCTCCTCCCCGGCCCCGGCTACCTGGAGCGGTGGTCCGCGCTCACCCACCTGTGGCGGGGGGAGCTGGGTGAGGAGGGCTGGACCGGGCTGGTCACCGCCCTGTCGGCGCACCGGGTGGTGACGGACGGCGAGGAGGACGTCGTACTCGGGGGCGCGGAGAGCTCCGGCATGGGCGACGTCGTCGTGGCGGTCGCCACCGGGCACACGCCACGCCACCGCAGGCTGCTCGACCTGCTGCTGCGCGCGCTGGGCGAGGGGCGGGCGCTGCCCTTCCGCGACCGGGTGGGGATCCTGGAGGAGCTGGTACACACCGTGGGCGTCCGGTCGCCGGCCATGCACGGGGCGCTCGGGGCGATGTGGGCGGAGGAAGGGGCCGACCACGGGGCGCTGCGGCCGCTGCTGCGGGCCATGCTCGCCGACCCGGCCGACCGGATGGGGACGTGGGACCAGCTCGTCAAGGCGGGCATCCCGGAGACGGCCCTCTGGGACCTCCAGCACGACATCCCGTCAACTTGACCCGGCCTTAAAGGACCGGGCTTGGATGTAGGGCACCGCTGGCTGTGGTGTGGCCTCCTCCGTCCAGACCACCTAGGGGGTGGCTGGGACGCGTGACTCACGCCCCGCAATCCACGCAGCCTCGCCGCGTGCGGCGATGTTGCGGGAGGCATTCCGGTCGGCGTGGGCAACGACCCCGCAGTTCCGGCAGATGAACAGGGCCTGGCTGACCCGGTTGTTCTTCTCGATGTGGTGGCGGTCAGCGCATTGCTGACTGGTGTACGCCGGATCAACGTGCACCAGCGGGACGCCCGCCCGCCGCGCTTTGTAGGCAAGGAAGGTCCCGAGCTGGTGGAAAGCCCAGGAGTGGAGCGTGACCCGCTGGGGCTTGCGGAGCCGTACCCTCTCCCGGATTCCGCCCAGGTCTTCCAGGGCGATACCGGATGAGGTGCGTGCAGCCTCGGTCACGATCTTCTTGGAGATGATGTGGTTGACGTTCGCGGCGTGCCGCTGCTCTTTGCGACGGCGGTGCTTGAGCCGTCGCCTGGCGGACTTGGTGCCCTTGGCCTGGAGCTTGCGGCGAAGTTCGAGCTGCCGCTTGCGGTGCCGGTTCAGACCACGTCCGTTGAACGGCGTCATGCCCGCCACGGTGGCGATGTTGACGATGCCGAGGTCCACGCCGAGCCAGCCGTCCGGGTGCTCGTTGACCGGGGCTTCGGGCACCTCGCACACGGCGATCAGGTAGAACACGCCGTCGCGTTCGATCAGATCGGACTCGCCCTTGCGGTGTTCACGCAGCGTCTTGAGCGCGTCGGCGGAACAGACGAAGCGGATGTTCTTGATACGCCCGGCGGTGGTCCAGATACTGACGGTCTGAGCGTCGTACTGCCAGCTCAGACACCGGTCGTCAAACGGGTGCGCCGCCTGGGGACGGAAGCTGATCGGCTTGGACTCCCGCCTTGGCCCGGCGCTTGGAGCCCTTCTTGCCGAGGTTGCCGGCACGGATGTTCGCCTTCACTGTGGTGTAGGCGTGGCAGACCTTCTTGATGGTGTGCTGAGCGGCCTGTGCCCCCAGCCCTCGCGTCTTCAACTCGGCGTAGGTGAGGTTGCGCAGCTCGTACTCACGCGGCACGCCGTGCTCGAAGGCCACGGCCGACACCCAGTTGGCGGCGTCGTTGACTGTCTGCAGGGTCGCCGACAGCGCGGCGGCCTGATCGGCCTGCGGCATCAGCTTCACCTGCACGACGATCTTCACAAGCAGAATCGTACCATTACTCTATGTCACCACGCTGGGAGCCGAACCCCGCCATTCGCAGGGACCGTACGGTCGTTCACGCCCTCCACGCACACGTGGTCTTCACAACCCCAAGCGCCGGCGCGGACCCTTCACCGACGACATCCTCACGCGGTGCGAAGAGATCATGCGGGCCGTGGTGATGGACAGTGGTGCTCCGCCGCACGAGGGCTGCGAGGCAGGAGGGCGGCCAGAAGTGGGCGCCCCGCAGGTAGATGCGGATGTGGCCGGGGTATTGCTGTCGCAATCTGCGGGCGGACACGCCTTTGAGGGAGCTGGCCAGCCTGGACAGGGAGACTTTGGGTGGTTGGTGCACCAGCAGGTGTACGTGATCATGCTCGCCGTTGAACTCGGCCGGTTCGGTCTCGAAGCCGGCGCGGAAGGAATACATCGACAACCAGAAACGCCCAGGCTGAGCCGCCCCATGAAAGTTGCCGTCACCGCACCGCTCGGCCCTTGGCGGGCCTTCCGAGCTGCCGTTTCCTCCCGGGCGTGAACGTGAACGCCCGGGGTTCCACGACAGATCACGCTGAACGCCCACAGGCTGGCCGCGGGGCTCGCCGTACGGCCGCGTTTGCCGGGTTCGGCGTACGGCCGCTGACCGCCGGGCTCGGCGTACAGCCGCGTCTGCCGCGCTCGGCGTACATGGTGTACCGCGGTGGTGGTATCGCGCGGTGGGGAAGGGACGCACTACCGTGCAGGGGTGCGGACGATTGCCCTGGTTTGCGTGTTGGGGGTGGCCGTCCTCTCCTCGACCGTCATGGCCTACGGGAACCAGCCGGACGCCAGGCCGCTCGACCTGCTCGGGTACGCGCTGCTCGCCGCGACCGCGCTCGGGCTGGCCTGGCGGCAGACCCGCCCCGAGCTCGCCCTGGCCGTGTGCGTGGGAGCGGCGGCGGGCATTTTCACGCTCGGGTACGCGCTGGCGCTGTGGGCTGTGCCCGCGCTCATCGCGTTGTTCTCGGCCATCGCCGCAGGACGGCGTGCGGCCGGGTGGGCGGGCGCGGCGCTGATGGTGGCGACGCCCGGCGTCGCGGCGGTCATGACCGGCCAGATCGACGTCACGAGCGCGGCCGTCGTCTGGGCGCTGGTCGTGCTGGCCGTGGCCCAGCCGGCGGAGGTGTCGCGGGCCCGGCGCGCGTACACCGCGGAGGTGGAGCGGCGGGCCGTCTACGCCGAGCGGACCCGTGAGGAGGAGGCGCTGCGGCGGGCCCAGGAGGAGCGGCTGCGGGTGGCCAGGGAACTGCACGACGTCACCTCCCACACGGTGTCGGTGATCGCCTTGCATGCCGCCGTCGCCGCCGAGGCCGTCGAACGCGCGGGCGGCCCACCCGAGGCCGCCGCCGCCCTCCAGGTCATCCGCACGTCGAGCCGCCAGGCCCTCAGCGAGATGAAGGCCATCCTCGGCGTCCTCCGCACCAACGACCCCCACGAACCC
>NZ_JADOGI010000136.1 GCF_015645445.1 Nonomuraea cypriaca
GCGGAGGGTGGTGTCAGACGCGGTGGTGGGACAGGTGCTCCAGGACCGACTGGTTCGCCTCCCAGCCGTCAGGGAACTTCACCGGCACCCCGAGCTGTACCGGCTCCGCCGACGGATGGGCGTCCAGGAGCTCGGCGATGCCCGCCCGGGCCACGACCACGCAGGCGTGCCGGTGCCGGGAGGCCAGCACGCACAACCGGCCTGACTCCAGATGGAAGGCCGTGGCGTCGCGCCGCCCCGACAGCGGGTGCAGGACGATCGTGACGTCGTACTCGCGGCCCTGCAGCCGGTTGGCGGTGTCCACGGTGATCTCGGCCGGGAGCCCGGCGGCGCGGATGGCGGCCACCTGGTCACGGTGGGCCGCCCCGACCGCGATGCGATCGGCCGTCACCGGTCGCGAGCCCTGTTCGGAATGAGTCGTCGCGCCCCGCTGCAGCAGCCGAGCCGCCAGCAGCGCCACCGCCTGCACCGCCTCGAAGTCGGTACGCACGGTGTGCCGGTTCGGCAGCTCCAGCAGCGCCCACCCCGACCTCGCGGCCTCCTCCAGCGCCCGGTCGTGCACGGTCCCCATGCCGCCCGTCGCCAGCTCCAGCCGCCGATCCCCGGCCGAGGTGCCCGCCCTGAACCCGGTGAAAGGGTAGAACGCCCGCGACACCACCGGCGCCGCCGACGCCGGCAGCCGCCACGACACGGGAAGCCGGTGCACGGGCAGGTCCGGGTTGTGCCGCAGCAGCACCGACACCGCGCTCTGCAACGGATCCCACGACAGGCCCGACCACCGGTCTCCGTCCACGATCGAGAACGGGTCGAGCTGCCCGGGATCGCCCACGAACAGCGCCCGCTCGAACGCCCCGGCGATCCGCAGCAGCTTGTCCGAGCGCATCTGGTACGCCTCGTCCACGATCGCCCACGGCCACACCCGGTCGCCGATCCACGCCCATTTGTCCGCGGTGGCGAGGACGATGTCGGGGTCGCCGAGATCCTGGATCCTGGTGCCGACCCGGACGCCGGGCAGCTCAAGCATGCGCAGCGGCGGCACGTACCCGCTCGCCGACAGCCGCCCCACGGTGAGGCGCGGGTGCGCGGCGGAGATCCGGGCCACCAGGTCGTCGACCTGCTCGTTGGTCTGGGCGACGATCATCAGCGGCTCGCCGGTCGCGGCGATGTGCGCGGCGGCGCGCACCACCAGCGTGGACTTGCCCGCGCCCGGCGGCGAGTCGACCACCACGCCCCGATGCCGGGGCAGGTCGGCCAGGACGCTCTTGACGACCTGCTCCGGGCTCTCGGCCGTCATGACCACTCCTCCTGGGCGTCCTCGTCGTCGGGTACGTACTCGCGCGGCGGCCCGCCGTGCGTCCACGGGGTGGCCTCGGCGTCGGGCAGGTTCGGCGAGCCCTGGAAGTCGTCGGTCAGCGAGGTGTAGCAGACCCGCTCGCCGGGCTCGGGCACGGCTCCCGGCGCCGCCGTCTTCCCACGTCCCATGCCCTTGGTGATCTTCAAGGTGACCAGGCCGTCGGAGGCGGACACCAGTTCGGCGCCCTGGCCGCGGCGTTGCGGGGTGCCGAGGGAGGCGCCGGGCGGGAGGCGTACGGGGTCGTCGGTCTTGATCATCACCAGCGGGCGGAGCTTGCGCGAGCGGCCCTCGCCCTCGGTGTTGTCCGGGACCGTCTCGACCACCTCACCCGCGAACGCCTCCCCGGTCAGCCGGTGGTCGGCCATGACCAAAGGGTCGTCGTAGGCGCGCTGCACGTCATAGGCGGCCTGGGCGCGTTCCATCCTGGTCAGCCTGGCCGCGGCGGCGATCGCGCCGTCGCGCCTGGGCTGGGGTGGCCCGCCCTCGGCGAGGTGCGCCGCCATGCCGCTGAACGAACCGCGGTCCTGCTCCCACCGCTGGGTCACGCTCGCGCCCGCGGGCAGGCCGCCGAGCAGGTCGATCGCCTGCCACATCAGCCGCCACGTGGGCTCCAGCTGGGTGCGCAGCGCCTCGGTGACCCGCTCGGCCGACCCGCTCTCGATCGCCGGCGCGAGCACCTCCGCGTCGAACCCAGGATCGGTCGCGGGCCCGGCGGGCGGCCAGATCAGCGGGTCCTCGGCCTCGTCGGCACGCCGGTCGACGGGCCCGTCGGCGATCCAGCCGAGCAGCGCCGCCAGGTTGGCGTCCTCCAGCCCGCTCTGCCCGGTGGCCCAGTGCCGCCCCAGCTCCTCGGTCGCGGCCGGCATCAGCGACGACCCCGGGTACGCCGCCCGCTCCGCGAAGTACGTCAGCCACCGCCCCAGCAGCGGCACCTCCGGCGGCACCGGGTACGGCCCGTCGGCCCGGCGAAAGCGCGTCGAGCGGCCGAGCAGCCGGGTGAAGCCCACGCCTGCCGGGTTCGGCACGATGAGCTGCGGGGCGTCCACCGCCCGCTCGTAGGGGTCGGCGTTGCGCCGCTCCACCGTCTCCGTGGCGGCCAGGAACCCCTCGATGTACGGCAGGAGCACCCCGGCCAGCTCGGCCGCCCAGGCGAAGCGCAGGTCGCGGTTGCGCGGCTGGGGCACCACGAGCAGGCGCGGCCGCTCCCGGTCGTCGCCGAGCATGGCGGCCAGCGGCGCGGCGGCCTCACCGGACAGCTTCAACGGGATGAACACCATCGGCCGGGCCGACAGATGGCAGTGCCTGACGGTCGCGACAGGCTGTGCCACGCCCTCGTCCAGGGCCCGCAGCCGCGCGAGCGAGGTGAGCAGACTCACGTCAGGAACCTCCCGAAGGGCAGAGACACTCGCGGCGCGGGCGAGGTCGGCACGGGGAGAGGCACTGCGGCGCGGGCCAGGTGGGCGGGTTCATGTCACGAACCTCCCGAGGGGGAGAGGCACTCCTGGCGCAGGCGTTCGGCGTTGCGGAGCAGCCGGGCGATCTCCTCCTGGCCCTCGGCCGGGTCGCGGACGCCGTCGGCGAGTCCCAGCGCCTCCGCCACCGAGGCGACGCCGCCCAGTTCGTCGCGTACCTGCCGGCCCAGCAGGTCTGAGGCGCCCTCCTGACGGGCCTCGTCGCGGCAGAAGAAGCACAGGTCGCAGGTGGACAGGCAGTCGGGCGCGTACCGGGCGGTCGTCCTGCGCAGCGCGTCGGCCAGCTCGGCGACCGGCCTGGTGGGCCGCCCGTCGTCGTCCGGCCGCAGGTCGAACGTCAGGTCCTCGGGCAGCCCGGCGAGCAGCCGGTCGAGGGTGGTCATCCTGGTGAGCTGGCGGCGCAGCACGGCCAGTTGCCTGCGTACGTCGACCAGGGTCGCGGCCGGGCGGTTGGCGAAGTTCTCCGGGCAGACCAGGACCACGTCGTGCGAGACCTGCCGCGGGTCGTGGCCCAGCTCCTCCAGCAGCGTGCGCAGCGCCAGCACGTACACCGCCGCCTGCCGGGCGGCCGCCGCCACCGCCGACGGGTCGGCCTGGCCGTCGATCACCGCGAACGACTTGATCTCCACGATGTGGAAGCGGCCGCCGACCTGGAACGCCACCACGTCGGGCTCCAGATAGGCGGTGTGCCCGGCGATCTCCAGGGTGAGCAGCGGGTGGTCGTATAGGGTGCCCGCGTCCTGGCCGTCGCGGGCGGCGCGGTCGATCAGCGCGCGGGTGTGGGCGTGCCGCAGGTGGGCGCCGACGTTCTCCACGTCGTGGTAGGCGACCTCGGCGATCGGCAGGCCGAGCAGCTCGCGCAGCATCCGCAGCAGCTCCGCGCACCCGTCGGCCTTGACCAGCGCCTCGAACACGTTGCCGCGCGTGATCGCGAACGGCGACTGCCCGAACGGCGCGGGGAAGCCCAGGTGCCGGGCCGCGGCGTCCTTGTCGACCCCGGCGCCGTCCATGAGCGCCCGCCGGCCGCAACCGGGGTTGGCGGCCAGCGCCGCGATGGCCCGCGCGTCATGCGGCCGCGGCGGCGTCGTACCCCGCAACGCGTCGAGCCGGTGCTCTGTACTCATGGCCTCACTCCGTGAGGCGGGCTCGGTCGCCTCATGCCGCCGCCTTCCCCCGCTCTGGTCGCTTCGCTCCCGCCGCTCCTCCAGACGACGGCACTCCCTCGCGTGCTCATGGCCTCACTCCGTGAGGCGGGCTCGGTCGCCTCATGCCGCCGCGATCGCCTTCGCGCTTCAAGCCGCTCACTTCGCCTGCTCCTTCTTGATCGTGCTCAGCGTAGCGGCGCCGAACAGCCTGGCCGCGTCACCGAGCTGCGCCGTGGCGCGTTCCGCCAGCTCGGCGCGGTCCCGCGTGTCGCGGGCGGCGTGCACGCGCAGCTCGGCGCGGGCCGCCTCGATCACCCGCAGCGGGTCGGGCGGGCCCAGTGTGGCGGCGCCGGGGATGTTCCTCGCCATCCTGACGAGTAACTTGGCCGCCCGCTCGTCCTCCTGGCCCGCCGACATGTGCTCCGCCACCGCTCCGGCGCAGGTGAGGAAGTCGACGCGAGGGCTGAGCGGGCCGACCACGCGCCGCTCCAGCGGCCACGTGCTGAGCGTGAGCAGGCCGCGGGCGGGGGAGAGGCGGTCGGTCAGAGCCGCGCACAGATAGTACGGCCGCCCGAACGGCGACGACCTGAACGACCGCTCCTCGTCCCTGCGCAGGCTGGTGAGCTGGTTGCTGCGGATCGTACCGCCGAAGAACGCCTCGCTGACGGCCACGATCAGCCGCGGCTGGGCGGCCGCCCCGAGCAGCCGCAGCCCCTGGTGGACCTGCTCGCGCACGGTGACCAGGGGAGGCGGCTCGGGCCTGGCCCGCGCCTGCCCGCCGCTCACCAGGGCGTCCCAGGCGCGTTCAGCGCTGCGGAGCTCGGCGCGCAGGACGCGGGCGGAGGCTCCGTCCCTGGTGCGCATGGCCGTGCGTACACCGGCCCGCAGCTCGTCGATCCGCAGCTCGAGATCGTCCAGCCGGTCGCTCATGGCGCGAGCGTACCAACAGTCCCAGTATTTTCCAGTAATTTCACGACATCGAGGCGAGGATGTGATCTACATTGTAAAGGAGCCCGCTCAGGAGGCCGGCACGGCCACCAGCCAGGTGCGGTCCTCGGTCAGGAACCGCTCCAGCCGCAGCCCGGCCGCCGCCAGACCGGCCCCCAGTTCCTCGTCGCTGAGCCGCCTCGACGAGAAGGACTGCGTCCACACCTTGTCTTCGCCGTCCCGGCCATATGTGTACCGCATGGTCGCGTGGTAGATCCCGGGCGACACCTCCTCCACGGCCGCCATCGTGATCGTGACGTCGCCGTCGGACCTGCCCATGCCCGGGCGCCACCGGTCGTGCGCCTCGGCGGGCATCCACTGGATCAGCACCGCGCCCCCGGGTCGTACGTGCCTGGCGCAGGCCTCGAACAGCCGCAGCCGGTCCTCCTCGGCCACGGTGTTCGCCAGTTGCGAGGCGAGCATGACGGTGTCGAACCGCCGGTCGAGCCGCAGGTCCTCGATCCGGCTCCGCACGGTACGCGCGCCGCGCACGAGGGCCAGCATCTCGGCGGACTCGTCGACGGCCACGACCTCGAAGCCGTTCTCGATCAGTGGGTGGGTCACCCGGCCGACGCCGGAGCCGAGCTCCAGCACGGAGCCGCCCCGCGGCGTCACCTGAGCCACCAGCTCAGGCTCACCGGTGATCCCGAGCACGCTGTAGAAGTGGACGGGCGATCCGTCCGGGCTGATCGGGCCAGGGCCCGTGGCACTGTTACGCATGCATAAGACGCTAACTCGCCGGAAACGGTCGGTGCGCGCGCGAGAACCGGCGAACACCGGCACAGGACGCGCCCGCCTGGGGGACGATGCCGGTGTGACTCGTCAGCTGATGGGAGCCGCCGCCGGGCTGGCCGCCCTCGTCCCCGTCTACTACCTCACCGAGGCCGCCGCCAAGGCCCTGCGTACGGGCTACGCGACGTTCGGCCCGGCACCGGCGGGCCTCGGATACCTGGCGGCGGTCGCCGTCATCGTCACCCTTCTGACCGCGTGGCCGCCGGCGGCGCTGGCGTGCGGTCTGCCGCTGGCCGCCACCGGCGCCCTGTTCGCCCTGGACCTGGACGCGGCGCTCCGCGTGGCCGGCACGCTGCCGTGGGCACGGACGGGCGGGTTGCCGTGGTCGCGCCCCGACGGCCTGCCGTGGGCGGAGCTGGCCGAGCCCCCAGGCACCCTGGCCGGCCTGTCCGGGCTGTACACGCTCATCGGCGCGTTGCTGGTGCTCTCCGCGCTGCGCCCCGCCCGGCTGCGATCCGTCCTGACGGGGTGGACCGCCCGGCTGCGCGCGCGGTGGACCGCCTGACGGCGAGGTGGACCGCCTGACGGCGTGTCAGGAGTCCTGCCGCAGCGCGCCGAGCAGGTCCCACTCGTTCTCGCACACGCGCCGCCCGATCGCGGCCAGCTCCACCGACCGCGCGCCGCCGCGCAGGTGCCGCATGGTCTGCATGACGCAGATGATCCCCCACTTGAGCACCCCGAACGTCTCCCACCAGCGCAGCGCGTCCCGGTCCACCGGCTCGCCGCCGGCCGCCTCGTAGGCGGAGACGAGCTCGTCGTAGTCGCCGAACCCGCCCACCGGCAGCGGCGAGCCGAACCGCCACGCCTTCACGCACAACCACCCGAGGTCCTCCAGGGGGTCGCCGGCGTGGGCCAGCTCCCAGTCGAGCACCGCCCTGATCCCCTCGGGGCCGACGATCAGGTTGCCGTTGCGGAAGTCCCCATGGACCACCGTCCTGCGCGTGCCCGGCGGCCGGCTCGCCGCCAGCCGCCGCAGCGCCAGCTCGAACACCGGATGCGGCTCCCCGAGCAGGTCGAGCGCGTCCCGCCACTGGCGCAACGGATCGCCGGGCGCGTCGCCCGGCACGCACGACAGCGGCATCCGGTGGATCGCGGCCAGCGCCCGGCCGCACTGCCCGGCCAGCCGGGGCCTGGCGTCCCGGTAGGCGTCGTCGCGCAGGATCCGGCGCGGGATCGTCTCCCCGGGCACGCGGTCCATGAGGAGGTACGACTCCCCGGCGGCCAGGACCCGCGGCACCGGCACCCCGGCGTCGTACGCGGCCCGCATGAGCACGGCCTCCTGCCGCAGCCCCGGCCCCGCCTCCAGGGCGCCGCCGGGTGAGTCCAGCCGCAGCACCAGCTCGTGCCGCGCACCGCCGCCCGCGACGTCCAGCGCCCACGTCTCGCGCGAGGCCCCGCCGGGCAGCCGGACGCCGGACACGATGGCCGCCCCGGCACCGAACACCTCGCCGACGACCGCCGCTGGGTCGGTCATCGCAGCCCGAACTCCCAGTTGCCGCCCGCCGTGTACGCCCCCAGGATCCGCCGGCCCACCGAGTCGATGTGCACCTCGTCGGGACCGTCGTAGATCCGCCCGGCCCGCGCGTGCCGGTACATCCGCTCCAGCGGCGTGTCGGCCGTCAGGCCGGCGACGCCGTACACCTGGATGGCGCGGTCGATCACGTTGTGCAGCATGCGGGCGCCCACCACCTTGATCGCCCCGATCTCCACCCGCGCCTGCGAGCCGGCGTCGACGGCCTCGGCGGCGTTGAGCGTGAGCAGCCTGGCGGCCTGGATCTCGGTGTAGGAGTCGAACACGTGCTGCCGCATGAGCTGCTTGGCGGCCAGCGGCTCGCCGAAGGCGGTCCTTTCGTGCAGCCGCCGGCACATCAGGTCGAACGCCCGCTGCGCCTGCCCCAGCCAGCGCATGCAGTGGAAGATCCGCCCGGGTCCCAGCCGCCGCTGCGCGATGACGAACCCGTGCCCGCGCGGGCCCAGCAGATTGGCGGAGGGGACGCGGACGTCGTCGTACCTGACCTCGCAGTGCGCGCCGTCCAGCCCCAGCACGGGGGTCTCGCGCACGATTCGGTAGCCGGGCGTGCCGGTCGGCACCAGGATCATCGAGAACGCCAGGTGCGGGGGCGCGTCCTGCTCGGTCCGGCACATCACGGTCGTGTACGCCGCCCGCGACGCCCCTGTCGTGAACCATTTGTGCCCGTTGATCACCCATTCGTCCCCGTCGAGCACGGCGGACGTGGTGATCTGCGTGGGGTCGCTGCTGGAGACGGCCGGCTCGGTCATCGCGAAGCTGGGCGAGATGTCGCCGCGCACCAGCGGCTCCAGATAGCGCTCGCGCTGAGCGGGCGAGGCGTGCTCGTGCAGCATCAGCGAGTCCTGCAACGTGTACGTGCCGAGCGCGAGCTGCCCGTACTCGCTGCGTCCCTGCACCTCGTTGACGTAGACGTAGTCGAGGAAGGGCAGCCCGCCGCCGCCCAGCTCACGCGGATGGCCGAGCGCCCACAGGCCCTCCTTCCTGGCCTCGTCCCGCAGCCCGCCCAGCGCCGCCGCGGCGTCCGGCCCGCCCGCGTCCAGCAGCGGTTCGAGGGGTTCGACCCGTTCGCGCATGAAGGTGTGGACGGCGTCGCGGATCGGCCGGACGTGGTCGGGCACGGCGAAGCTCATGCTTGGATCCCAACGCGAACCGCCCGCGCCGTCAACGGGGTCAGGGCAGCCAGCTCACCCGGTCGCGCAGGAACGCGTACCCGACGAAGGCCACGGCGTCGATGAGCGTGTGGGCCACCACCAGCGGCATCGCGCGCCCCCACCGCTGGTACAACCGCCCGAACACCAGCCCCATGACCACGTTCCCGACGAACCCGCCGAACCCCTGATACAGGTGGTACGACCCCCGCAGCAGCGACGACACGACGACCGCCCGCCACGGCCCCCAGCCGGCCTGCCCGAGCCGGTGCAGCAGGTACCCGGCGACCAGCACCTCCTCCAGCACGCCGTTCTGCGCAGATGCGAGCAGCAGCACCGGCACCTGCCACCACACCTCGGGCAGCGCGCCAGGGACCACCGTCAGGTTCACCCCGGAGGCCCACACCGCGAGGTAGAAGGCCAGCCCGCTGCCGCCGATCGCGGCCGCGAGCAGCGCCCCGCGCACCAGGTCGCGCCCCGGCTCGCGGACGTCGGCGCCGATCGCCCGCAGCGACTCCCCCGAGCGCACCATCAGGTACGCCACCAGCCCGACCGGCGCGACCGAGATCGCGATCTCGACCAGCTGCAGCGTCAGGTCCAGCCACGGCCGCCCGGGGGCCAGCGACCCGACCAGCACGGCCTGCTGGCCCTTCAGCTCCTTCGGCGCGGTGAGCGCACCGATCAGCCGGACGAACGCCACCAGGGCGCTGGCGCCGAGCGAGACCGAGAACACGACGAGGACCTCGGCCCGGATGAGCCGGGGCCCGAGCATCGGGACCGGTGCGGAGGGGGACTCTGTGTGCATGGCCGCAGATTAGCCGTAAACATGATCGGACCGGATAAAAGACCATATTTACTGATCTGCTCTGCTGAGGAGTGATGGTGACGCGAACCGACCCGCACGACGTGCCCACGGCCGCGCAACTCGTGGCCGCCGTACGCGACTTCCTCCAGACCGACGTGCTGCCCGCCGTCGACGGCCGGGTGCGCTTCCACACCCGGGTGGCGATCAACGTGCTGGGCATGGTCGAGCGCGAGATCGAGCTCGGCCCCGCCCAGGCACGCGAGCACGCCGAGCGCCTGGCCGGCCTGGGCGTCGCGGACGACGCCGAACTCGCCGCGGCCGTCCGCGAGGGTCGGCTGCCGGATGACGGCCCCCTCCTCGCGGCCCTGGAGCAGGCCGTACGGGCGAAGCTTCAGGTCGCCAACCCCGGCTACCTGACACAGGACGGCCCGCCCCCCGGCGAGCGGGGCGCGGGCCGTCAGAAGCCGGATCAGTGAGAGCCGGCCAGATCCAGGTCCTTGACGTCGGGGTCGCCCTCGTCGGCGAAGTAGTCGCCGCGCGCCGTCGCGTCCTCGCCGTCGGTCACCTTGGCCGCCCGGAAGATCAGCGTGGCGAGCACCGACACCACCAGGTTGACGGCCAGCGCCAGGAACCCGGCGTAGACCGTCATCGTGGTGTCGAAACCGAGGTTCGACAGCCCGAACGCCGAGCCGCCGAAGTGCGCCTTGCCGTTGGCCGGGTTGGGGATGAGGTACAGCATCCACATGCCCGCCGCGAGGCCGAGCGCCCAGCCGGTGATCAGGCCGCCCTTGTGGAACCAGCGGGTGTAGAGGCCGAGCGCCACCGAAGGCAGCGTCTGGAGGATGATCACGCCGCCGATGAGCTGCAGGTCGATGGAGAACTGCGGGTCGAGCAGCAGGATGCACAGCACCGCGCCCACCTTGACCACCAGCGACACCACCTTGGAGACCTTGGCCTCCTGGGCGTCGGTGGCGTTCTTGTTCATGTACTCGCGGTAGATGTTGCGGGTGAACAGGTTGGCCGCCGCGATCGACATGATGGCCGCGGGGACGAGCGCGCCGATGCCGATGGCGGCGTACGCGACGCCGGCGAACCAGTCGGGGAACATCTGGTCGAACAGCACCGGCACGATCGTGTTGGTGTCGGCCTTGCCGTCGGTCACGACCGGCTTGGTGCCCGCCGCGATCGCCATGAAGCCGAGCAGCGCGATCAGGCCCAGCACGAGGCTGTAGGCGGGAAGGCCCGCCATGTTCCGCTTGATGACGTTGCGGTTCCTGGAGGCCAGCACGCCGGTGAGGCTGTGCGGGTAGAGGAACAGCGCCAGCGCCGAGCCGAACGCCAGCGTGACGTACTGGAGCTGGTTGCTCGCGCCGAGGATGTAGCCGTCGCCCGCGGAGGCCGTGGCGTCGAACTTGGCCTTGGCCGCGTCGAAGACCGAGTCCCAGCCGCCGAGCCTGGCCGGGATGTAGATGACGGCGGCCAGGATCACGATGTAGATCAGCACGTCCTTCACGAACGCGATCAGCGCGGGCGCCCGCAGCCCCGACTGGTAGGTGTACGCGGCCAGGATCGCGAACGCGATGATGATCGGCAGGTGTCCGGTGATGCCCATCGCCTTGAGCACCGCCTCGATCCCGACGAGCTGCAGCGCGATGTACGGCATCGTCGCCACCAGCCCGGTGATCGCGATCGCCAGCGCCAGCGTCGGCGACCCGAAGCGGGCCCTGACGAAGTCGGCGGGCGTGACGAACCCGTGCACGTGCGACACCGACCACATCCGCGCCAGCACCAGGAACACCAGCGGATAGACCACCACCGTGTACGGCAGCGCGTAGAAGCCCAGCGCGCCGGAGCTGAACACCAGGGCGGGCACCGCCACGAAGGTGTAGGCGGTGTAGAGGTCGCCACCGATCAGGAACCAGGTGATCCACGAGCCGAAGCTGCGACCGCCCAGCCCCCACTCGTTGAGGCTGGCCAGGTCGGTCGGCCGCCGCCAGCGCGCGGCCACGAAGCCGAGGCCCGTGACCAGCGCGAACAGCAGCACGAAGACGACCAGCTCGGTCGTGTGCCCGCTCACTTGGTCATCCTGTAGACGATGGTCGTCGTCACGACGCCCACCACGATGAAGGCGATCTGCAGCCAGTAGAAGAGCGGGAAGCCCAGCAGGCGGGGCTCGTCCGCGTTGTACAGGAACGTCAGCAGCGGCAGCACGATGGGCAGGACCAGCAGCCAGTTCCACGGGCTGCGGTCGGTGCGTTGCTGCCCGGGTTCCCCGGTAGTCAATCGACCCTCCGATGAGTGGATCAGCAGCCGGTTGTGACCGGCATCTGACAGGTAGTCAATGGAGGGAGAGTAGCTTTACGGGAGTATTAATCCCAATGACGGCAGTATTACGGTTTGGCCTAAATGTCGAGATGCCGTCTCAATACGTGAGAGGCATCGTGGGGTCGACGATGGCACCTTAACGGCTCTGCAACCCCGCGTAATCGAAGATCGACGAATGGTCTGATCCTCGCGGCGAACGGTTCGCTCCGAAAACATGACAGGAGATGTCCTCTATTCGGGGAACCATCGACTGCATGATTGCTTTGGTGGCGGGAGCGACCCGCGGCACAGGACGAGGGATAGCGGTCGAGCTGGGCCGGACCGGCGCGACGGTCTACTGCACCGGCAGGACGACGCGCGCCCAGCGCTCGGAGATGAACCGGCCGGAGACCATAGAGGAGACGGCCGAGCTGGTGACGGCGGCCGGCGGCACGGGCGTCGCCGTCCAGGTGGACCACCTGGAGCGGGACCAGGTCGAGGAGCTGGCCGGACGCGTCGATCGCGAGCAGGGCCGGCTGGACGTGCTGGTCAACGACGTGTGGGGCGGCGACCACCTGTGGGAGTGGGACACCCCGGTCTGGAAACACGACATGGACAAGGGCCTGCGGCTGCTCAGGCTGGCGATCGAGACCCACATCGTCACCAGCCGCCACCTGCTGCCGCTGCTGATCAGGAACGAGGGCGGGCTCGTCGTGGAGGTCACCGACGGCACCTGGGCGTACAACGAGACGCACTACCGGGAGAACGTCTACTACGACCTGGCCAAGATGTCGGTCAACCGGCTGGCGTTCGCCTGGTCCAACGAGCTGCGCCCCTACGGCGGCACGGCGCTGGCGGTCACCCCGGGATTCCTGCGCTCGGAGGCCATGCTGGACCATTTCGGCACCACCGAGGACAACTGGCGGGACGCGAAGGCCGACCCCGGCTGGCTGGTCTCCGAGACGCCCGCCTACGTCGGCAGGGGCGTCGCCGCCGTGGCCGCCGATCCGGACAAGCAGCGCTGGACGGGCAGGTCGGTCGAGAGCGGCGAACTGGCCGAGGCGTACGACCTCACGGACGTGGACGGCAGCCGCCCGCAGGTGTGGCGGTACATCACCGAGGTCCTCGAGCCGGGCAAGGACGCCGACCCGGCCGAGTACCGCTAGGCGTTCACTCGTAGAGCGCGGACATGCGGGCCGCGGCGCCGGCGACCAGGGCCCGCAGCTCCGGCGGGCCGAGCACCTCCGCCTCCGGCCCGAACCGCAGCACCTGCGAGTACGCCACCTGCACGGACTCCACCGCCAGCCGCACCGTGCCGTCGGGCCGCAGCGAGGCGAGCGCGTCGTCGACCGCGGCCGGGTCGGCGACGTGCCGCAGCATCCGCAGCCCGCGCTCGCTGAGCCGCAGCGTGATCACGTCCCTGAGCAGCGAGCGGGTGAACGCGGCCGACTGCTCCTTCCAGAAGGCGGCCAGGTCGAACCCGGGGTCCCGGTCGAAGGGCTCGGGAAGCACCGTGATCTCGCCGAAGCGCTGCAGCCGGAAGATCAGGAACCCGTCCCCGAGCCGGGCGGCCAGATACCAGACCCCCGCCTTGAGCACCAGCCCGTACGGCTCCAGGGTCCGCGGGTTGCCTTTGTAGTCGCCCGAAACGCGCCGATCGTTCCACACCGCCCTGGCCAGCGGCGCGAGCGCGGCCGGCGGCGGGTCGTCGCCGGCGAACCAGCCCGGCGCGTCCAGGTGGAAGCGCTGCGCCGCGACCTCGGGCGCGTCACGCAGCGCGGGGGACAGCGCGGCCGCCGCCTTCAGCCTGGCGGCGGCCGCCACCTCCTGCAGCCCCATCTCGCGCAGCGCCGCCGGCACCCCCGACAGGAACAGCGCCTCGGCCTCGGCCCGGTCCAGCCCGGTCAGCCGGGTGCGGTAGCCGTCGAGCAGCCGGTAGCCGCCGCCCCGCCCCCGGTCGGCGTACACGGGCACGCCGGCCTCCGACAGCGCGAGCACGTCGCGGTGCACCGTGCGCTCGGAGACCTCCAGCTCCGCGGCCAGCTCGGCCGCCGTCATCCCGCCCCTGCCCTGTAACAGCAGGACCAGGGAGATCAGTCTCGAGGCGCGCACAGCGGCAACACCACGGCGGAGGGATGCTCGGGGGAGTGGAAGACCTCGACGTCGGCGCTCACCATCGGGCCGCCCGCGACCAGCGGGTCGCCGGTGCCCGGGTTGCGGGCGATCGTCGGGTACGCCCCCGCCGCCACGTGCACCCGGATCCGATGGTCACGCCCGAACCTGTGCCCCATGGGCCACAGGTCCACCTCCACCCGGCGCACCCCGTCGGAGTCGCCTGGACCCAGCCGCCGCACCCCCTCGCACACGTTGTACGAGCGCCCGTCCGGCCGCACGTCGCACACCCTCACGACCACGTCCACGTACGGGGTGCTGGGGCGCACGAACAGCTCGGCCCGCACCGGGCCGATCATCTCCACGCCCGACTCCAGCGCGGCCGAGCTGTAGACCAGCACGTCACGGCGCTCCTCCAGCCGCCGCTGATCACGCGGCCTGGAGTCGCCGAGCAGCACGGGCCCGCCGACCGCCGGCGTCGGATGGTCGGGGTGGTAGCGGAAGCGGTCGGGCCCGGACCCGCGCGGCTCCTCGGTCCCGAGGCCGAAGCCGTGCTGCAGGTGCCAGCGCTGCTCCCGCATCCCCGGCACCGGCCAGTCGGGATAGTCCCGCCACTCCCCGGCGCCCTCCTCTCCCGGGTAGGTCACGAACAGCCGCACCGGGTCGGGCCGCAGTCCGGCGAAGTCGCCCAGCAGGTGGGCGCGGAACCAGGCCGTCGCCTCGGCCATCGCCGGGCGGCCGTGCCGCGAGTCCACGTGGTACCACGGCCCGATCGTCAGGTACGGCCGCCGCCCCGCCGCCCGCAGCGCCGCGTAGTCCTTGAGCTGCCACGGCAGGAAGACGTCGTACCAGCCGCCCAGCATGGTGACGGCCGCCCGCACCTCCCCGACCTTCGGCGAGAAGTCACGCTTGTCCCAGTAGGGGACGGCCGGGTCGGCGTGGTGGGCGAGCAGGTCCTGGTAGAAGCGCAGCGGCCGCCCGGCCGAGGCCAGGTCCAGCTCCCCCACCGGCCGGCCCGACAGGACGGCCTTGCGGGTGAGCCTGGGCGCGGTCAGCGGCGCGACGCCGCCGCCGAAGCGGCGCGACATGCCGTCGGTGAGCGTGGTCCAGCTCAGCGCCGACTCCAGCGCGAACGCGCCGCCCACGTACGCCGCGTCCCTGAACTGCGACGCGGTGATCTGCGTGGCCATGGCCTTCAGCTCGGACCCGGCGTAGGGGGCGATCGCCCACTGCGTGTAGCCCAGGTAGGAGGGGCCGAACATGGCGAACGAGCCGTCGTACCAGGGTTGCTCGCGCAACCACGCGACGGTGGCCAGGCCGTCGTCGTGCTCGTCGCCGAGCGGGTCCAGCAGACCGCCTGAGCCGAAGCCGCCACGGCAGCTCTGGATGACGACGTGGAAGCCCTGCCTGGCGAACCCGCGGCCGTGGACCCAGCCCAGCAGGCCCCGCCGGCCGTACGGTGAGCGCATCAGGATGACGGGGGCCCGCTCGACTCCGGCCGGGGAGTAGTGGTCGGCCAGCAGCGTCACGCCGTCGGGCATCGGCACGGGGAGGTCCCGCTCAAGCCGCACGCGTCTCATGTACTAACCAGTAACAGATGCCGCCCGGTGTGCGGTACCCGGGGGGCACCCCTGCGGCTTATCGGGCTAGCTGTACCGCGATGTCGCTGACCTGGCGGTTCGACGGGAACGAGCCCACCTGGACGGCGTTGCCGGTCAGCAGGTCGACGATGTGGAAGCGGTAGGCGCCGCCGGTCCTGAGGGTGGCGTACGCCGTGTTCGACACCGCCACGCCCCTGCGCAGCCGGCTGTACACGTCGAACCCGGCGCCGGTGGCCGCGTTCACGCCGAGCTTGCCGGTCGGGGCCAGGTTGCCCGCGTTGGCGGGGGACTGCACGGAGAGCTGGTCGCCCGAGGTGTCCACGTCGAACAGGGTCGTCGCGGTGCTCGCGGCGAGGTCGTTGTTGGTGTAGCCGGCGCCGGTCACGCCGGTCGCCCGCGCACCGGCCGTGGCGGGCGGCGCGGGCGGGTTGGTGAGGGTGCCGTCGACGGCGGTCCTGCCCCTGGCCGGGGCGCCGTTCGGGTCGTCGAGGTTGTGACGCAGGTTCTGGCCGGCGTCGCTGATGACGCGCAGCCGGTTGGCCGCCGGGTTGAAGTCGACGCCGAAGGCCCTGCCGTTGAGCGCCACCGTCAGCTGGGACACCTTGGTGGCCCTGGCCCGGTTGTCCAGCGTGTAGACGCCGCCTCGGTCGCCGACGGCGTACAGCCTGCGGTTCTGCACCCGGTAGTCGATGCCGACGACCCTGCGGTCGCCTCGGAGGCCGCTGATCCGGCCGATCCTGTCGGTTCTTCTCGGGTTGCCGGCGTCGAAGACGACCAGATCGCCCATGGTGGTCAGGCCCGTCACGCTCGGGCCGGCGTAGCGGTGCTGAGCCTGCGCGGGCGAGGCCAGGACCGCGCCCGCGCCGAGCACGGCGGCGGCGAGCGCCAGTTGCTTACGCATCAGATCTCCTTGTGTGGTGTTGCCTTGCCCCTTTCTTCGCTGACTCGGCGCGTCCGGATGAACGAGGGTCCCCCGACGCTGGGTGCCCGCCCCGCGAGGCGTACGGGACGGGCACCGGTCATCGGCCGATCACTACGGGAGCACACGGTCCGGGCGCTCGGAGATGCGGATGGCGTTGACGAGCGTCTTGCCCTCGCGCTCCGCGAAGCGCACGTTGAGCTGACCGTCGGTCACCTTCACCGTGTACTGCCTGGTCACGGCCGTGTACGTGCCCGCTTCCAGAGCCAGGTCGAGCGCGGGGATCGCCAGCTGGCCCTCGACGAGCACGTCGAAGACCCGGTCGCCCATGTCCGTTCTCTTGATCTCGGCGAAGTCCAGCTCGACCGTGTACGTGCCGTTCGGGACGCGGTCGAAGCGGTACTCCAGCATCTCTTCTCTGGCCGACCTGAACAGCGCCTGGTCGTCGGTGCCGGAGATGGTCCTGGACGTGCTCTCCGTCCGGTTGCGGCCGGCGACGTAGCCGTGGCCGCCGGCGGTGTACTTCTTGTCCGGCGTCCAGGTGTCACCGGCGCGGTCGACCATGCTCCTGTTGCCGCCCACGTCGACGGCCACCTGGTGCTTGGGCACCACGACGGCCACGGTGATCTCGATCGTCGGCTGCCGGCCGCTGGCCGACTTGACGAGCAGCTTGCCCGTGCGCACCGTGCCGGGCGCGACGCCGTCGCTGGACACCTTCACGTTGAGCGTGGCCTTCTGCCCGTTGGCCAGGTTGCCGGTCGCCGGCGTCGCGGTGAACCAGGAGTCGCCGGTGACCGTGTACGCGGTCGCCGAGCCCAGGTTCGTCAGCTCCAGCGTCCTGGTGCGGGTGGTGCCGGCCGGCTGAACGACGGTCAGCTCGGCCGTCGACGCGCTCACCCGGCCGGTGACCAGCTTCGTGTCGACCGTCGTCACCGCGGTCGCCGCGATCGTGACGGCCTGGGTGAACGTGCCGTAGTGCTCCTTGGACACCTCGACCTCGTAGTCGCCCGCCAGCACCTGCCCGTTGAACCGGCCGTCCGTGCCGGTGGTGAAGGTGGCCACGTCGCCCACCTCGACCGTCGCGCCCGCCAGCGGGTCACCGTCGTTGGCGTCGGTGACGACGCCGGTCACCAGGCCGTGCCTGCTGGCCGTGAACGCCAGGCTCTGCCCGCTGGACAGCGCCGGCTCCAGGTTGGAGTACATCAGGGCGTCGGTGCCGGTCGCGTTCTCGATGCCGACCGTGGCGCTGGAGCCCTTCTCGCGGTCGCCCTCGATGTCCTTGTACCGGAAGGAGATCGAGCCGTCCTCGCCCAGCAGCGCCGTGAACGACATCCGCTGCGTGGTGCCGTAGAACTTGGCGTCCCGCCACTCGACGACGTACACGCGGTGCGGCGCGGTGCCGGTCACCGCGGTGTAGATCCCGGACTGGGCGTCGATCTCGAAGTCGTCCCAGTACGGGTAGATCGCGTCGTTGGGCACGGCCGCGCTCGGGATCGTTCCGTTGCTGCGGGAGGTGGTCTTGGCGGTGGCGAACGTGACCCACCCGTTCGTCCCGATCCAGGCCTTGTCGGCCGCCGCGCCGTAGAACGGGATCGCGAACGGCAGCGTCACCTGCAGGGCGTCGTCGTCGCCGGTCAGCGCCAGCTTGTCGGTGCCCGCCACGTACGGCAGCGTGCCGCTCTCGCAGGTGTAGCCGAAGTTGTCGCCGCGCAGCGGCAGCTCGATGTCCTTGACCACGTCACCGTCCACCGTGACGGTGGCGGTCGCGGCGCTGGAGCACTTGGATGACGGCGTGACGGCCAGCTCGTAGTCGCCCCGCGGCAGCGTCAGGCTGTAGTGGCCGGAGGCGTCGGTCACCGCGCTCACCGGCGTGTCCGCCGCCGTGATCGCCGCGCCGGGTTCCGGCGTTCCCGCCGTGGTCACCGTGCCGGTGACGGTGGCGGACGGCACCTGGGTCATCGACACGTCCACGGTCGTGGACTGCTCCGGCGTGATCGTCGCCGTCGCGGTGGCGTCCTCGTAGCCGTACTTCTTCGCGCTGAGCTCGTAGTCGCCGGCCAGCAGGCGCGGAATGGCGTACGTGCCGTCCGCGCCGGTCGTCACCGTACGGCTCAGCGGCCCCGACACCGTGATCGTCACCCCGGGCGCCGGAGCCCCGGCGGCGGTGACCGTGCCGGCGAGGTCGCCGACCCCGTCACCCGAGGCGGCCTGCACGGCGGCGTAGGTGTCGAGCCTGCCCTCGCCCCACACGTTGTTGTCGGCCGCGGTGCCGCCGCAACTCGTGTCTGAGGTGTCGATGGCGGTCGAGTCGAGCAGCGGCCTGGTCGCCTCGACCTGGCCCTGCAGGCCGGGCGAGGCCGACCAGATCAGCGCGACGGTGGCCGCGACGTGCGGCGAGGCCATCGACGTGCCGGTGTAGCTGGCGTAGCTGCCGCCGGGGACCGAGGAGCGCACGCTGACGCCGGGGGCGGAGATGTTCGGCTTGATCTCGCCGTCCTCACCCGCGCCCTTGCTCGACCTGGCGTACAGCGCGTTGTTGATGTCGAAGCCGCCCGCGCTGTAGGAGATCTTGTACTGGCCGGGGGAGCCGCTGGTGGTGCAGGAGGGCCCGCTGTTGCCGTTGGAGAACGCGGGGAAGATGCCGGCCGCGATCCACGTCTCGACCGTCTCCTTGTACCAGGGGTCGAACCCGTCGCCGCCCCAGGAGTTGTTGACGATGTCGGGCGCCAGGTCAGGACGCGGGTTCTCACCCTCGAAGTCGGTGGGCGCGACGACCCACTCGCCCGCCGCCAGCAGCGACGCGTCGGTGCAGGTGTCGATCTCGCAGCCCTTGGCCGCGATCCACTTCACACCCGGGGCGACGCCGATGCCGTTCGCGCCCGCCATGGTGCCCATGGTGTGGGTGCCGTGCCCGTTGTTGTCACATGGGACGCCGGGCGGGCAGAGGTCCGTCGGGTCGAACCAGTTGTACTCGTGGCTGAACGAACCGTCCTGGTTCGTGCCCCGGTAGCTCCCGGCCAGGTCCTGGTGGTCGTACTGGACGCCGGTGTCGATGTTGGCGACGACGATGCCCTCACCGCGGTTGCCCAGCTCGCTCCACACGCGCGGGGCGCCGATCCGGTCGATGTTCCATTCGTTCGCGTTGACCCTGGCCTCGGTCGCGGCGGGATCCGGCTTAGGCACCGAGAGCGTACGGACCGGCAGGATGCTGTCCACCTCGGGGAGCTCGGCGATGGTCTCGGCCAGCTTCTCGCCGGCGGTCACGCGTACCGCGTTGACGATCCAGTAGGTGGTGTACTCGGCGTCCTGGGCGTCGAGCAGCTTGCGCAGGCTCTCCTGTGAGGTCTTGGCCCGATCGGTCTTGGCCTCGTAGACCAACTCGGCCTTCGCGTCCTTGGTGACCGCCCGGCGGGCGGCCGACAGGTCGGCCGCCCCCTTCATCCGGACCCAGAAGGTGGCCTTGTCGTCCTCGGCGAGATCCGCCTGGACGGTGGCGTCGATCTTGGTGGGTTCCTCGGCCGCGTAGGCGGCCTGTGGGACGAGAAGTCCCGTTAAAGTGACGACCCCAGCCAGGATCGCACGCCAACGGAGGGTGTTCGGCACGGCTCTCCTTCGAGACAGAAGTGATCTTTACGCCTCTGTCGAGAAGGGTGGATAGATCTTGTCGGAAAAACAAGAGCTGTTTTGAAACGTTACATTTCACATGAAAAGGCAATTCGGCCAGCCGAAATACCGCCACAAAGGCCAGGTGGCCTTCATTTGTTTTCTGGGCGGTTTTAGGGCGGTTTAGGGCGGGTCCAGTGCGCCGGGGTCGGGCCTCAGCGGTGGCCGGCCCGCCCCTCCGCCGCCCCCGGGCGATACCCGGCCTGCTTCATGATCCTCAGGAGGTACGCCTCGATCTCGCCGGCGCTCTCGTCGTCCGGATGGGTGCCGGCATGGGAGAGCACCGCGGCGCTCAGGAGCTCCTGCACCACGTCCACGTCGGTCTCCTGCGGCAGCCGTCCGCGATCCCGGGCCTGGCACAGCATCTCGCGCACCATCGCCGCCCGCCGCCCGCCGTTGACCATCCGGTAGGTCGTCATCAGCTCGGGATAGTCGTCTACGGAGCCGAACAGCCTGCGCAGGAACCGGCGGTGGCGCGGCACCGCCAGGTACGCCGAGATGTCGCCGATCATGTGCTCCAGGTCGCGCCAGCCGGTGAAGGCGGGATCCTGGTCGTGGTTGACCAACTGCAGGGCCCGCACCAGCAACTCGGTCTTGTCGGCGAACCTGCGGTAGACCGTCGCCCTCGTCACGCCCGCCCGCCTGGCGACCTGCTCGATGCTGGTCTGCGCGGGGCCCAGCTCGATGAGCAGGTCGATCGCGGCCATGAGGATGGCGAGGTCCGCCTCCTGGCTGCGCGGCCGGCCGGCCGGGCGGGGCGTGGGCGAGGGGTCGATCGTGTTCATGCGTGTCGGGTCACCATCGTGTGGGGGCGGTCCGGCATGAGTCTATTGAGCGGTGGCTCCGGCATGGCCCGCTATCCCGCGTCCCACGTGACGGGGAGGCTGTGGACGCCGTAGATGGCCATGTCGGTCCGCAGCGGCACCTCGCCGGGCTCGACGGCCAGCCGCAGCGACGGGAACCTGGCGAACAGCGCCGGATAGCCCGCCCGCATCTCGACCCGGGCGAGCTGCTGCCCGAGGCACTGGTGCACGCCGTGGCCGAAGCCCAGGTGGCCGCCGGCCGCCCGGCTCAGGTCGAGGGCGTCGGGGTGGTCGGGGAAGCGGCCGGGGTCGCGGTTGGCGGCCGGGAGCGAGAGGGTGACCGTCTGCCCGGCCCTGACCAGCTCGCCGCCCACCTCGGCGTCCTCGAGCGCGGTGCGTACGAGGAAGGGGATGATGCCGAGGTAGCGCAGCAGCTCCTCCACCACCTGCTCGGCCCGGTCCGGCGCGGCGCGCAGCACGGCGAGCTGGTCCGGGTGGGTCAGCAGCGCGAACGTGCCCAGGGCCAGCATGTTCGTCGTGGTGTCGAGTCCGGCGCCCAGCAGCATGAAGCCGATGTTGGCCAGCTCCTCGTCGGTCAGGTCGCTCTTGGTCAGGCCGCTGAGCATGTCGTCGCTGGGCTCGGCCCGCCGGGCCCGTACCAGCTCCTTCATGTGCGCCTGCATCACCAGGAAGGCGGAGACCACCTCCTCGTGCGAGTTGCCCGGCCGCATGAGCGCGGCGGCCTCGGCCAGGAAGCGCTCCCTGTCGTCGTCGGCCACGCCGAGCAGCTCGCAGATCACCAGGGCCGGGATCGGCGCCGCGAACGTCTCCACCAGGTCGGCGGGCGGGCCCTGCCGTTCCATCGCGTCCAGGTATTCGCCGGTGACCGCCTCGATGCGCTCGGTGAGCCGCCGCATCCTGCGCACGGTGAACTCCCCGGTGAGCAGGTGGCGGTAGCGGGTGTGCTCGGGCGGGTCCATCGAGAGGAACACCCCGGGCGGCGCGGGCTGGGCCGGCCCCTGACCGGGCTGCTGGACGGGCAGGTGACGCAGCTCGGACCTCGCGCTGAACCGCCGGTCGGCCAGCACCTGGCGGACCAGGGCGTGGCTGGTCACCAGCCACCCCTGATGGCCGTCCGGGTAGGCCAGCGGGGCGATGGGCCGGGTCTCTCGCAGCCCGGCCAGCTCCGCGGGCGGATCGAAGGGCGTGGGCCGCAGGGTGGGCAGCGCGATGGGCGGCGATGCAGGCGGTGCTGTGTGTGGCGCGGGTGCCTCGGGTTCGGTCATCCTCGGGTCTCCTCTCGGATCGATGACTAAACAATACAGTACAGCTCTGTATTTGAAGTGGCGACAGCAGGTCGCGTTGCGCGATCTTGGTTGGCCGGTTACCCTGGGGTCCATGCGAAATCGCGCCCAGCTCCAGTGGTGGCGCCGCTCCTAGGCGGCGCGTGTTTCGCATACCTCAACGGTCGGCCGCCCCGGATGGCGGCCTTCATTGTGTCCGCCCCCGGGGCCTCAGCATGTGAGTGGGTAAGGGGCAGCAAGTGGAAAGCAGCGGATATACCACTGCCGGGGGCATCGGCGTCGAGCGCGAGGTGCGCGAGGTCGGTGAGGCCTCGCTCGAGGAGATCGTGACGGCCCTCGGCGAGCGGCGCGGCGGCGCCTTCTCGTCGGGCATGGACTATCCCGGCCGCTACAGCAGGTGGGCCTTCGGCTACGTCGACCCCTGCGTGGAACTCGTGGCCAGGGGGCGCACCATCGCGGCGACCGCGCTCAATGCGCGGGGGCGGGTCGTGCTGCCCGCCATCGCCTCCTGCCTGCTGGCCGCGGGCAAGCCGGTCGCCGAGCCGACGCGGGACCGCGTCGAGGTGCACGTGCCGGAATCGCCGGACCTGCTGCCCGAGGAGCTGCGCAGCCGCAGGCCCACCGTGTTCACCGCGATCCGCGAGGTCATCGCGGCCTTCCGCGGCGACGACCCGCACCTCGGCCTCTACGGCGCCTTCGGCTACGACCTGGCCTTCCAGTTCGAGCCCATCAGGCAGGAGCTCGCGCGCCCCGACGACCAGCGCGACCTCGTCCTTCACCTGCCCGACCGGCTCGTCGTGATCGACCGGCAGCGCGAGACCAGCGTCGAGTTCCGCTACGAGTTCACCGTCGACGGCGCCACCACCCGCGGTCTGGAGCGCACGGGTGACAGCGCCGCCCCCGTCACCCCGGCCGAGGTGCCGCCCAACCCGGAGAAGGGTCACTACGCCAAGGTCGTGGCCGCCGCCAAGGAGAAGTTCAAGCGCGGCGACCTGTTCGAGGTCGTGCCCGGCCAGGTCTTCCACGCCACCTGCGCCGACCCGTCCGGCTTCTACCGCGGCCTGCGGCAGAGCAACCCGGCGCCGTACGAGTTCATCATCAGCCTCGGCGAGGGTGAGCACCTCGTCGGCGCCTCGCCCGAGATGTACGTCAGGGTCAACGGCGACCGCGTCGAGACCTGCCCCATCTCCGGCACCATCGCCCGCGGCAGCAACCCGGTCGAGGACGCCGAGGCCATCCGCACACTCCTCTCCAGCGTCAAGGAGGAGTCGGAGCTGACCATGTGCACCGACGTCGACCGCAACGACAAGTCGCGCATCTGCGTGCCAGGCTCCGTCAAGGTCATCGGCCGCCGCCAGATCGAGCTCTACTCCCGCCTGATCCACACCGTCGACCACATCGAGGGCCGGCTGCGCCCCGAGTTCGACGCGCTCGACGCCTTCCTCACCCACATGTGGGCCGTCACGGTCACGGGCGCGCCCAAGACCTGGGCCATGCAGTTCATCGAGGATCACGAGGCCACCACCCGCAGGTGGTACGGCGGCGCCATCGGCTTCATCGGCTTCGACGGCTCCATGAACACCGGCCTGACCCTGCGCACCGCGCAGATCAAGGACGGCGTGGCGGCCGTCCGCGCGGGGGCCACGCTGCTGTTCGACTCCGACCCCGAGTCCGAGGAGCGCGAGACCGAGCTCAAGGCCAGCGCCCTGCTCGGCGCGCTGGCCGTGGTCAACCAGCCGGGCGTCGTCCCGGTCGCCGAGCCGAGGCCGCAGCCCGGCCAGGGCATGAAGGTGCTGCTCGTCGACCACGAGGACTCCTTCGTCAACACGCTGGCCGACTACTTCCGCCAGGAAGGCGCCGACGTGGTGACGCTGCGCCACGGCTTCCCGCACGACATGATCGACGAGATCGGCCCCGACCTGGTGGTGCTCTCACCCGGCCCCGGCTGGCCGACCGACTTCGGCATGTCGGCCCTGCTCGACCAGATCTACACCCGCGACCTGCCGGTGTTCGGCGTCTGCCTGGGCCTGCAGGCCATGGTCGAGCAGGCCGGCGGCACCCTGGAGCTGCTCGACTACCCCGAGCACGGCAAGCGCGGCCAGGTCTCGCGGGCGGGCACGAGCGCGCTGCTCGACGGGCTGCCCGAGGAGTTCACCGCGGCCCGCTACCACTCGCTGCACGCCAAGCGGCCCGGCGTGGTCGGCTTCACCGCGACCGCGTTCACGCCCGACGGCAACGTCATGGCCATCGAGGACACCGAGCGGCGGCGTTTCGCCGTGCAGTTCCACCCCGAGTCGATCCTGACCCAGGAGGGCGGCGCGGGCGCGAAGGTCATCGCCAACGTGCTGCGTCTCTGCCGTAGGTAAAACGTCCACGGGCGCGTGCGGAGCTCCCCTAGAGTCTCCGCATGCTCCCCGCAGACCTGCCAGGCACGGTGCGCGACGCGCTGCTCGCCCCGCTCGTCGACCACCACTGTCACGGGGTGCGGCGAGACGATCTGAGCAGAGCCGAGTTCGAGCTGCTCATCAACGAGGGCGGCAGCCCGGCGCCGCCCGGCACGACCCACTTCGACACGCCGTTCGGCGCGGCGCTGCGCCGCTGGTGCGCGCCGCTGCTGGACCTGGAGCCGCACGCGCCGCCCGCCGTCTACCTCGCCCGCCGGGCCGAGCTCGGCGCGGGCGAGGTCAACCGGCGGCTGCTGGCGGGGGCCGGGGTGGTGGCCTTCCTCGTCGACACGGAGCCGGACGCCGCGGAGCTGCTGTCGGCCGCCGAGATGGGCCGCCACGGCGGCGCCGCGGCCGACGAGCTGGTACGCGTCGAGCAGATCGAACGCGACGTCGCCGAGGTCGCCCAGCTCGCCGTCGACTACCTCGACGACCTCGGCGACGAGCTGGCCGCCAGGGCCACCAGGGCGGTCGGGCTCAAGACCGTCATCGGAGCGTTGTGCGGGCTCGACTTCGACCCGTCCAGGCCGTCCAGGGGAGCGGTGATCGCGGCGGCCAACCGGCGGCTGTCCGACCCCAAGGAGCGGCTGACCGACCCGATCCTGCTGCGCCACCTGCTCTGGAACGCGATCGACGTGGCCAGGGAACGCGGGCTGCCCATGCAGTTCCACACCGGCTTCGGCGCCGCCGTCCCCGGACCCGCGGCGTCCGGCCCCGATCCGCACCGGCTGGGCGGGTTCGGCGCCGATCCTCAGCGGTTGGGTGGGTTCGGCGCCGATTCGCACCGGACCGGCGCGCACCGCCTTGGCGGGTCCGGTGCCGATCCGCATCGCGCCGATCCGGCCAGGATGGGCGCGTTCGTCCGGGCGCTGCAGCCGCTCGGGGTGCCGGTGATCCTGCTGCACTGCTACCCGTTCCACCGCCAGGCCGCCTACCTGGCCAACATCTACCCGCACGTCTACGTCGACGTCGGCCTCGCCCTCCCGCAGACCGCCGCCGCCTCGGCGAGGGTGATGGACGAGTTGCTGGAGCTGGCGCCGTTCCACAAGCTGCTGTTCAGCTCCGCCTGCCACGGCGTGGCCGAGACCGGCTACCTGGGCGCGCACTACTATCGGCAGGCGCTGGGCGCGGCGCTGGCTGCCAGGCTGCGCGCGGGGGAGTGGAGCGCCGCCGACGCGGCCAGGGTCGCCCACATGATCGGCTCCGGCAACGCCCGCCGCGTCTACCGCCTGTGACCCCGTGCTATCCGCTGTGCCGGAGTGCCGCGGCGGTCTCCTCGTCGCTGGGCCAGAACGCTTCGATGGCCAGCTCGGAGACCGTCACGTCCACCGGCGTGCCGAACGTCGCGATCGTCGTGAACATCGACAACACCCGGTCACCGGCCGCGATCCGCAGCGACACCAGGATGTCGGCGGGCCCCGGCGCGTGCGCCACGTTCAGATCCACCCCCGGATAGGTGTACGCCGCCAGCTCGTCGTGCAGCTCGGCCAGCCGCCCGTCGCCGGACGCCTCGGCCTGCCTGCGGAGCTGGTACAGCAGGTGGGCGCGGACCTCGGCCAGGTTGAGCAGCCTGCCGCCCATCGCGTCCGGGTGCAGCGACAGCCGCAGCACGTTGATCGGCTCCCTCAGCAGCTCGACCGGCACGCCCTCCATGAACATGGCGGCCGCCGCGTTGGCCGCCACCAGGTTCCACGCCGCGTCCACCACCACCGCCGGGTACGGCTCGTGCCCGGCAAGGATCTTGTCCAGCGCCTCCCGTACGACGCGCATCTCCGGGGCGCGTACCTCGCGCTCGGGATAGACCGGCGCGAACCCCGCCGCCATCAGCAGCCTGTTGCGGTGCCGCAGCGGCACCCCCAGCTCCTCGGTCAGTTTCAGCACCATCTCGCGGCTCGGCCGGGCGCGCCCGGTCTCCAGGAAGCTGATGTGGCGGGCCGAAACCTCCGCCTCGATGCCCAGGTCCAGCTGGCTCACCCGGCGCCGTTGCCGCCACGATCGCAACAGCTCCCCGAAAGACTCTTCTCGAACGGCAACCTGTCCCATGTCCGGAACGCTACTGGCTGGAGGGAAGTGTCACGATTACCTGCCAGGTAATGCGAGTGCTGTGAGGGGAATCTCCCAGACTTCGGCGGACGTCGCGCCGGCGTGGCACGATGGCGGGAAGCGAACATGGGAGCGATGCAAATGAGTGACGCAATGCTCGCGATCGGCACCCGCAAGGGCCTGTTCCTCGCCCGTTCGAGGGACGGCGGCCCGTTCGAGATCGGGCCGATCCAGTTCTCCACGGTCGCGGTGCCCTCGGTGGCGATCGACACGCGCGGCACCACACCCCGGCTGCTGGCCGGGATCGAATACGGCCATTTCGGTCCATCCGTCATGTACTCGGACGACCTCGGCGAGACCTGGAAGGAGGCCGAACAGCCGCCGATCGCCTTCCCCGAGGAGACCGGGGCGACCCTGAGCCGGGTCTGGCAGCTCGTGCCCTCACCGTCGGAGCCGGACGTGGTGTGGGCGGGCGCCGAGCCGGCCGCGCTGTTCCGTTCGGAGGACCGCGGAGTCACCTACCGGCTGGTCGAGGGCCTGTGGGGCCACCCGCACCGCGCGCGGTGGCAGCCGGGCGGCGGCGGCCTGTGCCTCCACACGATCGTCAACCACCCCACCGACCCCGAGATCATGGGGATCGCGGTCTCGGCCGCCGGCTTCTACCGCACGACCGACGGCGGCCGGTCATGGGAGGCGGCCAACCAGAACATCCGCGCCCCCTTCATGCCCGAGGGGCAGCAGTATCCCGAGTTCGGGCAGTGCGTGCACAAGGTCGGCATGCACCCGTCCCGGCCCGAGCGGCTCTTCCTGCAGCACCACTTCGGCGTCTACCGCAGTGACGACTTCGGCGGGAGCTGGCACGACATCGGCTCCTCGCTGCCGTCGGACTTCGGGTTCCCGATCGTGGTGCACCCGACGCGGCCGGACACGGTCTACGTGCTGCCCATGACGGCCGACATCGACCGCATGCCCGCGGACCACCGCTACCAGGTCTTCCGCAGCGACGACGCGGGCAGGTCGTGGCAGTCGTTCGGCAAGGGCCTGCCGGAGGGCCCGGTCTACGCGACCGTGCTGCGCGACGCGATGACCGCGTCGGAGGCCGGGGTGTTCTTCGGCACGCGCGACGGCGAGGTCCACTGCTCGCGCGACGAGGGGGAGACCTGGTCGCTGGTCGGCCGGCACCTGCCCGACGTGCTCACCGTGCGCGCGGCGGTGCTCTAGCCGATGGCGAAATCGGTGACGATGGTGGTGTTCGTGCTGCCCAGTTCGCTGCGGCGGTGGGTGAGCGGGCGGACGGAGGTCAAGGTCTTCGCGATCGGCGCCGACCGCGACTCCCCGCCCACCCTGGGCTCGGCACTGGACATGCTGCGGCGTACGCATCCGCTGCTGGAGGAGCGGCTGCGGGACGACTGCGGGCGCATCCGCCGGCACATCAGCATGATCGTGTGCGGCGAGAACGCCCGCGGCCTCGGCGGCCTCGACTGCGCCATGCCCCCGGGCGCCGAGGTCTACGTCCTGCCGGCCCTCGCGTAACCACGGCCGACCCGCGTCCCGCTCGCCCTGCCGGACGGTCCGGCCGGGGCGCGTCAAATCGGCCGCGCCGGCCGGTCGGGGGGCGTGTGCCCTCGGCTCGGCTGGGGCGTGTGCCCTCGGCTCGGTCAGCGCGGGTGCCCTTGGCCGTGCCGGCCGGTCGTGGGAGGCGCGCTCCCGCGGTCGGCCGGCACGCGCGTCGCACCTGCCGTCGCCGGGTCACGGGCAGACGCGGCCGTTCGCCTCGAAGGCGGCGTGGGTCAGCGGCATGAGCTCGGCCCACAGCGCCTCCATCTTCTCCGCCACCATCTCGATCTCGCGCTGCGGGAACGAGGGGAACGTGGAGTCCTCCCGCCTGACGCGCAGGGACAGGAAGTTCATCAACGCGCGGGCGTTGCACGTGGCGTACATCGAGGAGTAGAGGCCGACGGGAAGCACGGTCCTGGCCACCTCACGGGCCACCCCGGCGTCGAGCATCTCCCGGTAGGCGCGGTAGGCGTGCCGGTAGCTGTCCTTGGTCGCCTCCGTCACCACCTTGTGCTGCTCGGCGCTGCCGTCGGTGAACCGGTATTTGCCGGGCTTGCCCTCCTGGACCAGCTTGCGATCGGGGCCAGGCACGTAGAAGACGGGGACCAGCTGCCGGTATCTGCCGGACTCCTCGTTGTAGGAGAAGGTGCGGTGCCGCATGAACTCACGGAAGACGAAGATCGGCGCGTTGACGTAGAAGGTCATCGACGAGTGCTCGAACGGCGTGCCGTGCCGGTCCCGCATCAGGAAGTTGATCAGGCCCTTGGATCGCTCGGGATCCGCCTCGGCCTCGGCCAGCGAGCCCTCGCCCTTGGTTGACACCCGCGCGGCCCACAGCACGTCGACGTCCGACGCGGCCGCCTTGACGAGTTCCACATCCATGTCGCTCCGAAACTTGATCTCTGCCTCAAGTTCGGCGTCACCCATGCTGAGCCCCCGCTCCGGTCGAGAACGTACGCTCCAAGCAAACCAGTTCCCACCCCCACGACGCGACTCGCCCCCATCGCGGCACCCAGATCAACTATGAGATACGTGGCGGCGGCCGCCGGGAGCGCGGTCGTGGTGGGTCGTTCAGCGGGCTGTTGCTGGGAGGGTG
>NZ_JADOGI010000137.1 GCF_015645445.1 Nonomuraea cypriaca
CCCCCACCCTCCAGGGCCCCGCCCCGGGTGTCCTGGGCGGGGTCCAGGAGGGGGGGGGCGGGGGTGTAACGCCGGGCGCGATGCCCGCGATGGGGTCGTAGTGAGTGCTCAATGTTTTCGCCACCGACATCGCGCCGGACGGGTCTCGAAGGGCCACGCCGATCGCTTAGCCATCCCGATGCCTAGTAAGCGCTTGCCTACATGACGGTCTCTTGACTTACGGCACGTGATTGGGACCCTGGTCCTATTCCTGCTTTTTGGAGCGAAGCGATGGCGCGCCTCACAGCTCTTGCCGGTGGTCTCGCGGCGGCACTGGTGCTGATCGCGACCCCCGTGGCGGCGCACGAGCACCCCAGCGGCATCACCGACCTGGTGACACCGGCCGTGGTGCGCGTGGAAGCCGAGTCCCACGTGGAGATCACCCTGCTGGACCACGTCGGGGATCTCGTCCATGTGGAGCGCTCCTACGACGTGCCGATCGCGACAGGGACCGGCACTGTCGTCAATCCTGAAGGCGCCATCGTCACGCTCACCCGCATCGTCGAACCAGAAGAGGACCCGGCGATCTACGCGGTCAACAAGATCTTCGCCGAGCACCACAAGGTCAAGATCCCCGACGACTTCGACAAGCACGAGGTCTCCGACGACGTGCTGGACCGTCATCTCCAGTCGTGCTATCCGCCCAAGAGCAAGACCGCCACCTGCATCATCAAGAAGTCCACCGTCATCACGGTGTTCCCCAACACCTCGCCGGCCGACCCCGACGGCTTCAAGGCCGAGGTCGTCGGGACCGGCGACCAGCCCGACAGCCCCGCCGTGCTCGTGCCGCTGGGCGGGGCCGTGGGCAGCGTGGGCCTGCCGACCGCGCCGCTCGGTGACAAGGTGCCCGGGCAGGAGGGCTCGCCCACCAGCATCGCCGGCTTCATCGAGCGGCCGCGCCCCGGCGTGCACCACACGGTCGAGATCGCCCACCTCGGCAAGGGCGGCACCACGGGGGAGACGGGCCGGCCGTTCGCCGACCCGGAGAAGAAGGTCGACGAGCCCGTCAAGATGGGCCGTCTGGCCGACAAGGGCATGCTCGGCGCGCCGGTGATCGGCGACAAGGACGGCCACATCATCGGCATGCTGGTCGGCGGCGGCAAGGACGCCAAGATGATCGGCGTCAGGGAGATGACCGGCGCGCTCACCAAGGCCGGGGTGGCACCGCGCAGAGGCGCGATCGACACGGCGTTCGAGGCGGCGCTGACCCGCTTCCACACCAACTACTACACCGAGGCCGCGCCGGGGTTCCAGCGCGTGCTCGAGCTCTATCCCGGCAACGTGGTGGCCGCCGCGCTGCTGAAGACCTCACTGGCCAAGCGGGGCGGTCCCGAGGACCAGGGCACCAAGCGGGCGGCGACGGCGCCGAGCGGGTCCACGCCGCTGTGGCCGTTCATCGTGGCGGCGGGGATACTCTTCATCGCCGCGGGAGGTGGCGCGTATCTGCTGTGGCGTCGCCGCGCTCCGGAGAAACAGACAGCGCCGCCACAGCCACCGGCGGCCGGCCCACCGCTCGAGGACGGCGCCGGCCAGACCGTGGTCGTGCGGCGGTCCCAGCCGTTCCACGTGGTCCCCCAGCAGCAGCAGGTGATGACGGCGCCGGATCCCGCGATCAAATACTGCACCTCGTGCGGCATGCGGCTCGGCCCCGCCCATCGCTTCTGCGGCTACTGCGGCCACCCCAGCGAGACGTGATGCAATTGAATGAAAGATCGCTCATCGGCCAGGAGGTGGCCGGGTACTACATCGAGGACATCGTCGGCAAGGGCGGCATGGCCGTCGTCTACCTGGCGCTCGACCCGAGGTTGAGCCGCCGCGTCGCGCTGAAGATCCTCAACCCGGTGCTCAGCGTCGACGACCGGTTCAGGCAGCGGTTCATCCTGGAGTCCAGGACCGTCGCCAGCATCGAGCATCCCAACATCATCCCGATCTACGAGGCCAACGCCGACGCCGACGGCGTCCTCTACATCGCCATGCGCTACGTGGACGGCCTCGACCTGCGCCGCCTCATCTACGACCGGGGCCCGCTGCCGATCGGCCAGGCCAACCAGATCTTCGCCCAGGTGGCCGCCGCGCTCGACGCCGCCCACGCCCACGACCTGATCCACCGCGACGTGAAACCGGCGAACATCCTGCTGGCCGGCGACCACGTCTACCTGACCGACTTCGGCATCACCAAGCACCGCTCGTCGATCTCCGGGCTGACCCAGACCGACCAGTTCATCGGCACGCCCCGCTACATGTCGCCCGAGCAGATCAACAAGGAGCACATCGACGGCCGCTGCGACCAGTACGCGCTGGCCTGCGTCGTCTACGAGTCGCTGTCGGCGCGGCTGCCCTTCCAGCGCGAGAACGACATCGCGCTGCTCTGGGCCCACCTGGCCGAGACCCCCACGCCTCTGTCGCAGATCAGGCCCGAGCTGCCGCCGCAGGTCGACGCCGTGATGATGCGCGCCCTGGCCAAGTCGCCCGAGCAGCGCTACGACACCTGCGCCGAGTTCGTCACCGCGCTGCGCGACGCGATCAGCGGGCAGCAGCCGGACCCCTCCAGCGGCCCCCACGCGGTCCCCTACGCCCTGCGGAACCCCGGACCCCGGACGGGCCCGCACACCGGCCCCCACACTGGCCCGCCGTTCGCCCAGCCGGCGCCGGGCGGGGCGCTCAGGGCGCCCGCGCCGGCCACGCAGCCCTCGGTGTCCAGGGGCCGCCCCGGCCGCATCCCGATCGTGGCCGCCACGCTGGTCGCCGCCGTGGCGGCACTCGCCCTGGTCGCCATGATCATCATGAACCACCGCGGCGACACCTGGTCCCGCTACACGACCAGCGCCGCCGCGCCGCTCACGTTCGAGTATCCAGGCGACTGGACGGTACGCACCCACCGCGACCTCTTCGCGGTGGCCTCGCCGCACGCCACCGAGTTCGAGTCCCTGTTCGTGGCCGGTCCCGGCGCCGACTGGTCGGCGGTCTCCCAGATCGTCGCCGACGATCCCGACAGCGCCTCCGGCGTGTACGTCCAGGTCTCCGACACCCTCGACGCCCGCGGCGACTCCGAGCAGATGAGGGCCAAGATGGAGGTCCTGCTGCCCGGCCAGGTCGACCTGGGTAAGCCCGTGCAGGACCAGGCCGGCAACAAGCCCGCCACCCGCTTCGACGGCGCGCTGCACGACCCCGACACCGGCACCAGGCTGGGCTTCGTGAGCTATGTGATCGAGCGCGAGCCCAGCACCATGCTCGTGATGTACTTCTGCGCCAAGACCACCTGCGACGACGCCACCCAGACCCGCATCAGGCAGAGCGTCCACCTGCCGTGACCTGTCACTCACCTGAGCCCGGTTCGGCCTGGGTGCGCGACCGGGCGCAGGCCGTCGTGTTCGCGTACGAGTCCGGCGTCGTACGGCCGGGAGTCGCCTGACCGTCTCGGTATGCGGAAGGGTTTGGCGGGGCATACCGCTTTTGTGTGTATATTTTCCGTCATTAGGTGGTAGTGGCAGGAGATATTTCATGCAGGCGTTCCCCAGGGTGCTGTTCGACGAGGCCCACAGCGAGTCGTGGACGATCCGGCGCGAGGTGGCCGAGGCCATCAACCCCGCGCATCCCGACGACAACAGCTACGTCCGGGCGGCCGGGCTGCTGCGGCACCTGGGGCACACGGTCACCGCCCACACGTCAGGACCGCTCGGGGCCGAGCTCCTGGCCGGGCAGGACGTGCTGGTGATCGCGCACCCGTCGGGGGAGCGGTGGGAGCGGACGACCGGGCAGGGGAGCCCGGTCATGACCGCCGCCGAGCTGGACGCCGTCGAGTCCTTCGTCGAAGGCGGCGGCGGGCTCGTGGTGCTGGCCGAGGAGGAGCAGGACAAGTACGGCAACAACCTGGGCGAGCTGCTCGCCCGGTTCGGGGTCGGCGTCGTGCACACCACCGTGCGCGACCAGAAGCACGCCCACAGGGACGTCGCCACCTGGGTACGCGCCGGCCGCGCGACCGGTGACGGGCTGCTCGCCGGCGTCCGTACGGCCTGCTTCTACCGCTCCGGCGTCCTGACCGTCACCGGCGAGGCGACCGTGCTGTTCGCGACCTCCCGGGAGGCCGACCCGGCGGGCGCGCCGCTGGCCGTCGCGGTGCGGCACGGGCGGGGCCGCGTCGTGGTGTTCGCCGACTCCGACCTGTTCGGCGACGACTCCATCGACGACTACGACCACCGCGCCCTCTGGGCGAACGTGGTCACCTGGGCCGCCCGCCTCCCCGGCACCGACGCCGGCGAACTGCCCGACGAGGCCGGGGCGGCAGGCACGACGGCCGATGGAGTGGCCGGCACGGTGGCCGGCGCGGCGTCTGGTGGGGCGACTCGCGCGGCGGCCGGCACGGCGTCTGGTGAAGTGGCCGGCGCGGCGGTCGGTGGGGTGGCTGGGAAGGCGGAGGCGTTCGGGGGGCTGAAGGCGGCTGTGGAGGAGTTGAGGCCGCTGCAGGTCAAGGATGGGTCGGTGCCTGAGGAGGCGAAGGAGCGGGCCGGGGCGCTGGTGGGGGTGATCGGCGCGCGGGTAAACGAAATTTCCGGATATTTCCCGCATGACGCCGCCTACCTCCAGGCCGTCCAGGACGACCTCGCCAAGTGGGCGGAACAGGGGCTCGGCGTTCCCGACTTCCTCGACTCGCTCGACCTGTTCCACCCCGACACCCAGCGCGAGGACGGCCTGGAGCACGTCGTGGTGTTCCCCATGTACACGCAGAACGGCAACCCGGCCCGCAACCTCGAAGCCGTCTGGATCCGGACGATCTGGCCCGCCTGGCTGGCCGAGCTGGAGTCGGGCGGCTACGACAACCCGATGTTCGTGCCGATCGCGTTCCGGGACTTCACCTCGGGCTACGACACCCACTCTGCCGTGCTGTTCCCCGAAACGGTCGCGGTGCGCCGGGCGCCCGAGCGGTTCACGTGGGGCGGGATCTTCGCCGACCGGGAGGCGGCCAGGTTCAGGAGGGTGTCCAGGGCCGCCGCCGAGACGCTGCGGCTCGACCTGCCGCCCGACGCCGCGCGGCTGCTGGACTCGCAGCGGCTCGCGCAGGACACGTTCGTGTTGTGGGACCTGGTCCACGACCGTACCCACAGCCACGGCGACCTGCCGTTCGACCCGTTCATGATCAAACAGCGGATGCCGTACTGGCTGTACGCGCTGGAGGAGCTGCGCTGCGACCTGACCGCGTTCGGCGAGGCCGTCAAGCTGGAGGCGCGGGGGGTGCCGCACGCCAGGTACGTGCAGACCGCGATCCTCTTCGACCGGCTGTTCCGCTTCCCGATCACGGGGGTGCGGGTGCGTAACTACGACGGGCTCGGGGGCCAGTTGCTCTTCGCCTACCTGCATCGCAACGACGTCGTGCGGTGGACTGACAACCGGCTCACGATCGACTGGGAGCGGGTCGCGGGCGGTGTGGCCGACCTGCGGGGCGAGATCGACAAGCTCTACCGCGACAGCATCGACCGCTCCAAGCTGGCGCACTGGCTGGCGGCGTACGAGCTGGTGAGCGCGTACGTGCCGGCGCATCCTGGCTCCACCTGGGCCCGGGGCATCCAGGCGCTGCCCGAGGAGCAGAAGGCCAAGGTCGACGCGGTGCTGCCGGACGAGTTCCCGCTGAGCATGTTCTACGAGGCGCTGCGTCGTAAGCTGACCGATGTGGTCGAATCGACTAAGGGGCTCCGAGTATGATCATTCTGGTTACGGGGGCAGGAGGCCCCACAGGTGAGGCTATTTCCCAATTTTTCGGGAAAAGCGGTCACACCGTGATCGCCGTCGACAAGGACGACGTCGATCTCCTCGACCGCGCGGCCGTACACGACCTGGCGGACCGGATCCGCCGTGAGCACGGGCACGTCGACGGCGTGGTGCACCTGGTCGGCGGGTGGCGCGGGTCGGACACGTTCGCCGAGACGAGCCTCGACGACTGGGATCTCCTGCACGACCTGCTGATCCGCACGCTCCAGCACGTGTCGCTCGCCTTCGAGCCGCTGCTGCGCGAGAGCGCCGGCGGCCGGTTCGTGATCGTCTCGGCCCAGGCGGCCCAGCACCCGACAGCCGGCGGGGCCGTCTACGCGGCGGCCAAGGCGGCGGCGGAGGCGTGGACGCTCGCGCTGGCCGACGCGCTCGCGGGCACGTCGAGCGCGGCCACCATCCTGGTGGTCAAGGCCCTGGTGAACGACACCATGCGGGCCGCGAAACCGGAGGCGAAGTTCCCCGGCTTCACCGACGTCAACGACCTCGCGGCGGCGATCGGCGGACTCTACGACCGCCCCGCCGCCGAGATCAACGGAATCCGATTGGACCTCACTGCGTGACTCCCCGGCACGACCCCCAGCTCAAGACGTTCGCCAGCGACAACTACGCGGGCGTGCACCCGGAGATCCTCCAGGCCATCGCGGCCGCCAACGGCGGCCACCAGATCTCCTACGGCGACGACGTCTACACCGAGGCCCTGCAGGACGTCTTCAAGCGGCACTTCGGCGACAGCGCGCACGTGTGGCCGGTCTTCAACGGCACGGCCGCGAACGTCGTCTCCCTGCGTGCCATGACCGCCCCCTGGGAGGCGGTCATCTGCGCGGAGAGCGCCCACATCAACACCGACGAGGGTGGCGCGCCCGAGGTGGCGGGCGGCATCAAGCTGCTGACCGTGCCCACGCCCGACGGCAAGCTCACGCCCGGCCTGATCGACCGGCAGGCGTGGGGCTTCGGCGACGTGCACCGTGCCCAGCCGCGCGTGGTGTCGATCTCGAACACCACCGAACTGGGCACCGTCTACACGCCCGGCGAGATCGCCGCCGTCTGCGCGCACGCCCACAGCCTGGGGCTGCTCGTCCACGTCGACGGCTCCCGCCTGACCAACGCCGCCGCCGCGCTGGACGTCCCGATGCGCGCGCTGACCACCGACGCCGGAGTGGACGTGCTCTCCTTCGGCGGGACGAAGATCGGCCTGCTGTACGGCGAGGCGGTCGTGGTGCTCAACCCCGCCGCCGCCAACGGGGTCGACTACATCCGCAAGACGTTCATGCAGTTGTCGTCGAAGATGCGGTTCGTGTCGGCGCAGTTCGAGGCGCTGCTGTCGGGTGAGCTGTGGTTGCGCAACGCCCGCCGGGCCAACGCCATGGCCCTTCGGCTGGCCGAGGCGGTGCGCGGCATCCCGGGCGTCGAGGTGCCGAGGCCGGTGGAGGCCAACGCGGTGTTCGCGGTCCTGCCGAAGGACGTCGCCGAGCGGGTGCGCAAGCGGTTCAGGTTCTACACCTGGGACGCGGACACGGGCGAGGTGCGGTGGATGTGCGCGTTCGACACCACGGAGGCGGACGTGGACGCCTTCGCCGCGGCTGTCGCCGAAGAGATGCTCGCCTGACCACCCGAGCCTGATCGCCCGAGTCTGACCATCCGAGTCTGACCATCCGAGCCTGGCCGCCCGAGCCTGGCCGCCCGAGCCTGGCCGCCCGAGCCTGGCCGCCCGAGCCTGGCCATCCGAGCCTGGCCACCCGTATGGTCGCCCTCGCTCACGTCAGGAGCGGAGGGCCAGGCGGGCGGCCTGGTGGCCGCCCATCCCGTGGGCTCCCGGACCTGGCGGCGTGGCGGACGAGCACAGGAACACGCCGGGCAGCGGCGTCCGCCACGGCGCCGGTGACCAGACCGGGCGGCGGAGGAACTGCCGCAGGCCCGCCAGCCCGCCGCCGATGTCGCCGCCCACCAGGTTGGGGTTGGCCGCCTCCAGCTCGGCGGGCCCCATGGTGTGCCGGGCCAGCACGCGGTCGCGGAAGCCGGGAGCGTACCGCTCGATCTGGGTCTCGATGGCGTCCGTCATGTCGGCGCGAGAGCCGTTGGGGACGTGGCAGTAGGCCCACAGGGTGTGCCCGCCCCGGGTCGGGTCGGCCGCGTACGGCTGGACGAGCAGCACGTACGGTCGCGGCGAATGCCGTCCCGCGGCCGTCTCCGCCTCGCTGAGCGCGATCTCCTCCAGCGTCGAGCCCAGGTGCACCGTGCCCGCGCCCGCCACCGCCTGGTCCCGCCACGGCACCGGCCCGTCCAGCGCCCAGTCCACCTTGAACACCCCGGGCCCGTAACGGAAGCGCTCCAGCCGCCGGCGATAGCCCGCGGGCAGATCGGCCATGGCGAGGAACTGCCTGGGCGTCACGTCGAGCACCACCGTAGGCGCGTCCAGCTCCGCCAGGCGGCGGACCCGATGCCCGGCCACCGCCTCACCCCCGAGCGAACGCAGCTCGGCCACCAGCGCGTCGGCCAGCACCTGCGACCCTCCCCGCACCACCGGCCAGCCCACCAGGTGGGCCAGGGACGCGAGCAGCAGGCCGTAGCCGGTGGTGAGGGGCGCGCGCAGGTCGAGCATCGAATGCGCGGCCATGCCCGCGATCAGCGCCCGCCCCTCGACGGTACGGAACGCCCGTCTGGCGAACGTCGTGACCGGCAGCACCCCCGCCAGCCCGAACCCGGCCGCCCGCGCGAACACCCCCGGCGCCGTGGGGTACGGCCCCAGCGGCTGGAGCAGCAGGTCCACCAGCGGGAACCCGGCCCGCGCGATCGCCCCCGCGCTCGCCAGCCAGGCCCGCCCGTCACGCCCGAGACCCTCGGCGGTGCGGCGCGCGTCGCGGTGCACCAGCACGGCTGGGCGGTCGTCCAGCGGATGGGCCGCGGCCACCGGCGGATGGACGTACACCACGCCCTTGAGACTGAGCTCACGGAGGGCAGGCGACGCCAGCGCCATCGCCATCACGGTCGCGCCCAGGTCATGCACCCGGCCGGGCAGCGTCACTTCTTCGGATCTGAGCCCGCCGCCGAACCGGTCGGCCGCCTCCAGGAGCAGCACCCTGCGCCCGGCGCGGGCCAGCGTGACGGCGGCGACCAGCCCGTTGGGCCCCGACCCCACCACGACTGCGTCGGCGCTCATCGCTCACGCGGGCCGCAGGATCGACGGATACGGCTTCGCGCCGCGCTTCGCGAGCAGGTCGGTCATGAGCTTGATCTCGCCGCTCTGACCTTCGATGATCTTCTGGGCCATGTTGACCACCTCGCCCCGGGTGGACAGCTTGACCAGGCCCTCGGCCATCTGCACGCCGCCTTCGTGATGGCGGATCATCAGCTGCAGGAAGAGCACCTCGGCCGCCGTGCCCTGCGTCTGCCTGAGCTTCGTGATGTCCTGCGGCGTGGCCATGCCCGGCATCGCGCCGGGCGCGGCCGTGGCGCCGCCGTGGCCGTGGCCGCTCATCCAGGCCATCGGCCGCTGGCCGGCCGCCAGGCCGAGATCCCACTGCTGCAGCCAGCCCTGGAACATGCCGCGCTGGTTGGACTGGGTGGTGATGATGTCGAAGGCCAGGCTTCTGATCTCCCTGGCGGAGGTCTTGTCCCTGATCGTGAACGCCATGTCGACGGCCTGCGCGTGGTGCGCGGCCATGTCGCGGGCGAATCCGGCCTCGGGCGAGGTGTCACCAGGCGTGCCCGTGCGACCGAACAACAGGAACGCGGCCACGGCGAGCACGAGGACGCCGCAGACGATCAGGAGTGGTTTCATGACGGGCTTTTCCATGGCCTATCCAGCGTACCCACCAGCGGGAGGGGTCGTGATCGGACCCTTATAACGCTCTTATTCTCCACATACGCCCTGAGGGCATAGGGTGACCCGGAGTTGGTACGCCGATGGAGGAACGATGACGAAGGAGAAGGCGCGGGCGAGGCGCGATCATCTGCAGCAGATGCGCACCCAGCAAAAGCGCAAAGAACGCCGCGCCGCGCTGCTCATGTGGGGAGCGGGAGGGCTGATCATCGTGGTGCTCGTCGGCGTGGTCGGGTTCTACCTGGTCAATCAGGCCCGCCAGACCTCGCTCGACGCGGTGACCAGCGTCAAGTACGACGCCGGCCAGCATGTCTGGAACGCGGTCACGTACAAGGAGACCCCGCCGGTCGGTGGTGAGCACAACAACTACTGGCAGCAGTGCGCGGTCTACGACAAGCCGATCCACAGCGAGCACGCCGTGCACTCGATGGAGCACGGCGCGGTCTGGATCACCTACCGGCCCGACCTGCCCAAGGCTCAGGTCGACAAGCTGAAGGAGGTCGCGTCCTCCACAGGCCAGCAGGACTACCTGCTGATGAGCCCGTTCCCCAACCTGCCCTCGCCGGTGGTCGTGTCGTCGTGGGGTCACCAGCTCAAGCTGGACAACCCGGAGGACCCGAAGCTCGGGGCGTTCATCAAGCGTTACCAGAACGGCGCGGACACGCCTGAGCCCGGCGCCCTCTGCGGCGGCGAGGACGCGATCACCACCACGGCCGACCAGGCGCCGTTGCCGCCGGAGCCCACCGGCCAGGAGCAGCAGCCGCCGATGGAGACCCTGGCCCCGTCGCCCAGCCAGTCCCAGCAGTAGCGGCCGTCTCAGGGCCCGGCCTCCGCCCGGGCCCTGAGACGCGGCCGGCCACGCCTCAGGCGAGCAGGTCCTGTGGCGGCGTCCAGCCCAGCCCGTGGGCCTCGGCCACCGGGCGGCTGGTCAGGTAGCCGTCGTGGGTGCTCAGGCCGTGCGCGAGCGTCCGATCGAGGCGCATGGCGGGCCGCCAGCCCAGGTCGGCGATGGCGAGCGCGTACGGCAGCGTGACGTTCGTCAGCGCGAACGTCGAGGTGTGCGGCACCGCGCCCGGCATGTTGGCCACGCAGTAGAAGATCGAGTCGTGCACCCGGTAGGTCGGCCGCTCGTGCGTGGTGGGCCGGGAGCCCTCGAAGCAACCGCCCTGGTCGATCGAGACGTCCACCAGCACCGAGCCCGGCTTCATCCGGCTCACCAGATCGTCGGTCACCAGCGTGGGCGCCTTGGCGCCGGGCACCAGGACCGCGCCGATGACCAGGTCCGCCTCCAGCACCGCGCGCTCGATCTCCAGCGTGTTGGAGGCGACGGTCTGGCAGTGCCCCTGGTAGATCAGGTCGGCCTGGCGCAGCTTGTCGAGGTTCTTGTCGAGCAGCAGCACCTCGGCCTGCATGCCGAGGGCGATGGCGGCGGCGTTCATGCCGGACACGCCCGCGCCGATGACGACGACGTGCGCCGCGCGCACGCCGGAGACGCCGCCCATCAGCACGCCCCTGCCGCCCTTCGAGCGCATCAGGTGGTACGCGCCCACCTGCGGCGCCAGCCGGCCGGCCACCTCGGACATGGGCGCGAGCAGCGGCAGCGCGCCGTCCTGCGTCTGGACGGTCTCGTAGGCGACCGCGGTGCACCCCGCGTCGAGCAGCGCCCGCGTACAGGCCCGCGAGGCCGCCAGATGGAGGTAGGTGAACAGCACCTGTCTCTTGCGCAGCCGGTGGTACTCCTCCGCCACCGGCTCCTTCACCTTCATGACCAGCTCGCTGTCCGCCCAGAGCTCGTCGGCCTCGGGGACGATGACGGCGCCCGCCGCGACGAAGTCGGCGTCGGGAATCGACGAGCCCGCGCCCGCCTCGCGCTCGACGAGGACCCGGTGGCCGTGGCGTACCAGTTCGTGCACCCCCGCAGGGGTCAGCGCCACGCGATATTCGTTGTTTTTGACCTCTCGCGGAACACCGATCTTCATCGAATCTCCTTGAGCGTGGAGGCCTCCACCTTCAGGCGGAGGAAACGCGACACGCCGCTGTATGGGAACATGCATACGATTACTTGAATGGACACGTAGAGTGGTCGGTGTGGCACAGATCGTGAAGCGTGCGTACAAGTACCGCTTCTACCCCACCCCCGAGCAGGCGGCGGAACTGTCGCGCACGTTCGGCTGTGTCCGCCTCGTCTACAACCAAGCGCTGGAGGAACGCACCCGCGCCTACCGGACGGAAGGCCGCGGCGTCTCTTATGCGGAGTCGTCGGTGTGGCTGACGGCGTTGAAATGCAGCGGCGAGTACGCCTTCCTGGCGCAGGTGTCGTGCGTGCCGTTGCAGCAGGCGCTGCGGCATCTGCAGGCGGGGTTCGCGCACTTCTTCGCCAAGCGGGCCCGGTATCCGGTGTTCAAGTCGCGCAAGAAGGCGCGGGCGTCGGCCGAGTACACCCGCTCCGGGTTCCGCTGGCGTGACGGCGCGTTGACGCTGGCGAAGATGGACGCGGCGCTGGCGATCGTGTGGTCGCGGCCCCTGCCGGACGGCGTGCGGCCGTCCACGGTCACGGTGTCGCGGGACGCGGCCGGGCGGTGGTTCGTCTCCCTCCTGGTGCAGGAGAAGATCCGCCCGCTCGCACCTACCGAGAACGCCGTCGGCGTCGATGCGGGCATCACCGCCCTGGTGACCCTGTCCACCGGGGAGAAGGTCACCAACCCACGGCATGAGCGGCGCGACCGGCGCAGCTTGGCCCGGGCGCAGCGGGCGCCGGCCCGTAAGCAGCCGGGGTCGGGCAACCGGGCCAAGGCTCGGTTGAAGGTCGCGAAGGTGTATGCGCGGATCGTGGATCGCCGTCGTGATTTCCTGCACCAGTTGTCCACCCGGCTTGTTCGCGAGAACCAAGTGATCGCCGTGGAGGACCTGACCGTCCGCAACATGATCAAGAACCGGTGTATGGCTCGCATGATCTCGGACGCGTCCTGGCGGGAACTTCGGACGATGCTGGCGTACAAGGCGGCGTGGTACGGGCGGAGGCTCGTGGTGATCGACCGCTGGTTTCCCTCGTCGAAACTGTGCGCGGCCTGCGGCACCGTCCAGGATGTGATGCCGCTGGACATCCGCACGTGGGTGTGTGCCTGCGGCGCGTCCCATGACCGGGACGTGAACGCGGCCCGCAACATTCTCGCCGCCGGGCTGGCGGAGCGCTGAAACGCCTGTGGAGCCAGCGTAAGACCCGACCAGCGCGAGCTGGGCGGGCGGCTGGCGGTGAAGCAGGAAACCCAACCCGCGAGGGCTGGACTCCCCCGGCTTCAGCCGTGGGGAGGAGGTCAAGGGTCAACTCTTCTCGTGACGAAAAACGGGCGCTTCTCCGTCTATTCTTCCCCTCTTCTCACAGACGAGTACGGATTGTCGGGCTGATTACCCCGCTCCGGCCCGTCCTCGATAAGCTCACCCGCAGCCCGAACATCAGGATGAGGTCGTCATCGATGGACAAGCCGGAAGAGCCGCCGAGCGCGGATCCGGAGGAGCCGCAAGCGAGCAGAGTCACCACCATCGTGTTGATCGTCTCGCTCGTTCTCGTCGTGCTGGTGGCCGGTGTGCTGGGCACGGTCGCCGTCCTGATGACCAGGAGCCCGGACACGCCGCTCCTGGGCGCCCCGGCGCCGCAGCGGTTATCCGTGCCCATCCACTTCGCGCCCGTCAGGGAGACCAAGCCCGCGCCGTGCCCGGGTGACCCGGCCGTGCTCGACCAGGAGCAGCGCGTCTGCTACCTGCTGGAGGACGGCGTCACGGTCGGCGCCGTGCAGCGGATCGAGCCGGTGCGCGAGCAGGACGGCCAATACTCCGTGCGCATCGCGGTGGCGCCGGCGTTCAAGGAGCGGCTGGTGCAGCTCATCGACGAGCTGGCGCCCGACCAGCGGCCGGTGGCGATGGTGCTGGCCCCCGAGCAGGCCGACCAGCCCAAGGTCGTCCTGGCCGCGCCCGTCGTCACGCAGGCCATGGACGGCGACAGCATGAGTATCACGGGGTTCACCAAGGAGGAGGCCGACGCGGTGGCGGCCCGCCTGCTCGGCCCGGCGGCCACCGGCGGCCCGAGCGACCCCGCCACAGGCTCACCGACCCAGCCGGGCACGACCGGCACCACCGGCCCCGGCACGACCGGCACCACCGGCCCCGGCACGACCGGCACCACCGGCCCCGGCACGACCGGCACCACCGGCCCCGGCACCACCGGCACCACGGGCCCCGGCACGACGGGCACCGGCACGACGGGCACCGGTAACTCCGCGACGGCGGGTCCTGGCGGGACGGCCCCGGCGACGGGCGGCAGGCGCGCCCCCGACCCCCGCTACGCCGGGTGCAAGGAGGCCGTGGCGGCCGGCGACGGCCCCTACTACAAGGGCACCCACGAGGAGTACGCCTGGTACACCGACGTCGACCACAACAACGTCGCCTGCAACTCCGCGGACCTGCGCTAGCGCCTAGCCGAACAACCTGCCGAGCCCGTCGATGCCGAAGTAGGCCGGGAAGACCACCGAGACGATCCACAACAGCCACGGGATCTCCGAGAAGCGCCCCTTGGCCGCCTCGGGTTGAGCAGGATGATGTAGGCCATGGCCATGAAGGTCGTGAGCCCGCCACGCACCTCACGACCGGCCGTGGTCCCCCGCCCGGTCAGCTCGAAGAATCTGTCGAGCACCGCCGTTCCCCCCTTGGGATCGGGGGGATCTGCCGGTGATGTCAGCGCCGTGTCGGCTCAGGACCCGGGTGGATCTTCAGCTCGTACCCGGCGGGGGACGGGTTCACGCCTTCTCGTGCCGCCCGTGGCCGACCAGGCCGACGAACTCCTCGAGCCCGATCGTCCCGTCGCCGTCGCGGTCGGCGGACTCGATGAACGCCTCGATCTCGCTCTCGGACGCCCCCTGGCCGCCCAGCGCGACGTTGGCCTGCCTGATCTCGTCGGCGGTCAGCAGACCGTCACCGTCGGAGTCGAAGCGCCTGAACTCAGTCTCCGCCGCTTCGCGCGCGTTCGCCATCGGATTCCTCCCCGTTGCCGGACCTTCTGTCGGACCCACTATCTGGCCCTTTGTCGGACAGGGCGATATCTTCCGGCCTGATCGGAACGCGAGTCAACCGGAGCCCGGTCGCCGCGCGTACCGCGGCGGCGATCGCGGGGGTGGAGGAGAGCGTCGGAGGCTCGCCCGCGCCGCGCAAGCCGTACGGCGCCGCTGGGTCTGGATTTTCCAGGATTTTCATCTGCATGGGCGGCATGTCGAGAATGGTGGGGATGAGGTAGTCGGTGAACGACGCGTTCAGCAGCCGCCCGTCGCGGATCCTGATCTCCTCCATGAGCGCCAGCCCGAGCCCCTGCGCGGACCCGCCGTGGATCTGGCCTTCGAGCGCCAGGGGGTTCAGCACCCGGCCGACGTCCTGCACCGCCGCCAGCTCGACGACCTTGGCCAGGCCCAGCTCCACGTCCACGTCCACGACGGCCCGGTGCACGCACAGCGCGAGCTGCGTGTGCGAGTCCCCCTGGCCGGTGTGCGGATCGAGCGGGTACGTGGGACGGTGCCGGTACTCCCGCGTCTCCTCGACCGGCCCGAGCTTCTCCAGCGCCTCCCGCGCCGGCAGCCCGTTGAACCGCTCGCGCACGGCCTCGCAGGCGGCCCGCACCGCACCGCCGGTGACGTACGACTGGCGCGAGGCCGACGACGAGCCCGCCGAGCCGACCGAGGTGTCGGCGGTCGCCACGGTGACGTCGGCGATGCCCAGCTCGGTCCTGGCGATCTGGGCCTGGACCGTCACCAGGCCCTGCCCCACCTCGGCCGCCGCCGTGTGCACGGTGACGTGCGGCTCGCCGGCCACCAGCTCGGCCCGCACCCGGGCGGTGGAGAAGTCGTCGAATCCCTCGGAGAAGCAGATGTTCTTGAGGCCCACGCCGTAGCCGACGCCGCGCCGCACGGACTCGCCGTGCGTGGTCTGCGAGACGCCTCCGGGCAGCGACCGCAGGTCCGTCTCACGCGCGGGCGGCAGCGGCATGGCCTCCAGCTCCCGCAACATCCCGGCGAGCGGCGCCGGGGAGTCGATGAGCTGGCCGGTGATGAGCCGCGAACCCTGAGAGACGGCGTTGCGGACGCGGATCTCCACCGGCGACAGGCCGCACGCCTCGGCCAGGCGGTCCATCTGCGACTCGTACGCGTAGCACGCCTGAACCGCGCCGAAGCCGCGCATCGCCCCGCACGGCGGGTTGTTGGTGTAGACACCCGTGGCGTCCACCCGCACGTTGGGCACCTCGTACGGGCCCGCGCCCAGCGAGGCGGCGTTCGCGACGACGGCGGGCGAGGTCGAGCAGTACGCGCCGCCGTCGAGCACGATGTCGGCCTTGACGTAGACGAGCCTGCCGTCGCGGGTGGCGCCGTGCTCGTAGCGCATCAGGGCCGGATGGCGGTGCACGTGGCCGAAGAACGACTCCTCGCGGCCGTACACGATCTTGACAGGGCGGTTCAGTCGCAGCGCCAGCATGCACGCGTGCACGTGCATCGACAGGTCCTCCCTGCCGCCGAACGCCCCGCCGACGCCGGACAGGGTCAGGCGCACCTTGCCGGCGGGCAGCCCCAGGCAGGGGGCGAGCTGGTCGCGGTCCACGTGCAGCCACTGGGTGGCGATGTAGAGATCGACGCCGCCGTCCTCGGCCGGGACCGCCAGGCCGGACTCCGGGCCGAGGAACGCCTGGTCCTGCATGCCGACTTCGTACTCGCCGGTGACGACCACCTCGGCCTCGAACGTGTCGCCCACGCGCACCGGCTGGTGCCTGATCACCTCGCGGGACTCGCGGGGGTCGGTGACGGCGGCGCGGGGCTCGTACGCGACGACGATGGCCGCGGCCGCCCTGCGGGCCGTCTCCGGATGGTCGGCGGCCACCAGCGCCACCGGCTCGCCCTGGTAGCGGACCTGGTCGATGGCCAGCACCGGCTGGTCCTTGTGCTCCACCCCGTAGAACTTCCGCCCAGGCACGTCTTCGTGCGTCAGCACGGCCAGCACGCCGGGGATCGCCAGCGCGGGCCCCACGTCGATCGAGCGGAGCCACGCCGACGGGTGCGGGCTGCGCAGCGTCACCCCCCACACCATGCCGTCGAGCCACAGGTCAGAGGAGTAGGCGAACTCGCCGGTCACCTTCAGCGCCGCGTCGGGGCGCCGCGCGCTCTCGCCGACGCCGCTCAGGATGGTGCTGGCCGTCTCCGTCATCCTCCGAGTAGAGCACCCGCCGGCGCGAACGGCCTATGCGCGTCGCGTGAAATCCCGGTCAGCGCTTGCCCGCCAGGGCTTGTATATTCCTCCAAGTGCGCATCAGTGACCTGCTGGCCATCGACGAGCTGGGCCTGAGCCTGCTCACCGGCGACCCCGCCCGCGAGTTCGGCACCGTGCACATCACCGACCTGCCCGAGCCAGGACGCTACCTGTCCGGCGGCGAGCTGGTGTTGTCCGGGCTGATGTGGTGGCGCGGCCCGGAGGACTCCGCCCGGTTCGTGGCGGCGCTGGTCGACTCCGGGGTGGCCGCGCTTGGCGCCGGGCAGGCCTGGCTGGGCCACGTGCCCGCCGATCTCGTGACCGCGTGCAGGGCCGCCGGCCTGCCGCTGGTGGAGGTGCCGACCGAGGTCTCGTTCCGCACGCTGGCCGAGCTCGTCGTGCCGCGCCTGTCCGGCGACGTCCGCGACGCCCTCGGCCGTCACCGCAGGCTGGTCGCCGCCATCGCCGAGGGTGCCGACCTGCGCGAGCTGTTCGAGCTGACCGCCGCCGAGCTGGGCGTCACCGGAGCCGTCCTGTCCGCGTCCGGCGAGGTGATCGTGGGAGCGGCCGACGATCCCGTACGCCTGGCGAAGGCGTACCTGACGGCGCCGCGGCTGCCCGCGTACGCGGGGAACACCACGATCTTCGCCGTCGGGCGCGGCCACCGGGCCGCGGGCTGGGCGCTGGCCTGCGACGGCGACCTGATCAGCCGGGCCGACCTGGGCTACGAGCTGGCCGCCTGCGTGGGGCTGGAGCGCAGCCGCATGGAGGAGGGCCGCAGGGTCGAGCGCCGCCTGATCGAGCAGCTGATCGTGGCCGCCCTCGCCGAGGCCGACGTGCCCGAGCTCAACGCCGGGCTGCGCACGTGCGGGATGGAGGGGGCGGAGCCGTACACGATCGTGAACGCCACCGCGTCCAGGCCAGGCGCCACCCGCGGGCCCGACCCCGCCACGCTCGGCGGCCGGATCGTCGAGGAGCTGCTCGGCCGCGAGGTGGTGGCGGCGGCCGGCGCGGACGGCGCGGTCGCGGTGGTGCCGCTGCGCGGGCGCACCACCGCCGAGCTGGCCGACCGGCTGCGCGCCGGGACCGAGGTGCTGGCCGTCCTGCCCGACACCCGCGTCTGCGTCGGCCTCAGCGGCGCGCTGACCGGGGCCGCCGCCATCAAGGGCGGCGTGGAGGAGGCCGGGCACGCCAGGCGCCTGGCCGAGTCCCGTGCCGGCGGGGTGGTCACCAGCGACGAGATCTACACGCACGCGCTGCTGCTGGCCACGGTGCCGGGCGACGTGCGCCGTTCGTTCGCGGCCAGGCTGCTGTCGCCGCTGCTCGACTACGACCGCGGGCACCAGTCCGACCTGGTGCGCACGCTCGGCGTCTTCCTCGACTGCGCGGGCTCGTGGCACGCCTGCGCCGAACAGCTGCACGTGCACGTGAACACGGTCCGCTACCGCATCCGCAGGGTGGAGGAGCTCACCGGGAGAAACCTGTCGACGATGGCCGACCGCGTCGACTTCTTCCTGGCGCTGAGGGACACCGGTTCGTCCAGGTAGCCCTCACACCGTGTGCACGATCGCCGCGTCGCGCGCCTTGTGCACGGCGGCCTGCTCCTCTCTGAGCAGCCGTCCCCAGCGGGCGTGGCTCAGCCCGCCACCGAAGGCGACGGCCTTGGTGATGGCGGAGAGCGCGCTGTCGAGGTCGCCCAGCGTCCGGTACGCGCGCGACAGCCCGATCAGGCTCCGCAGCCGCCCGATCCGGTAGGTGCTCGGCGTGTAGAGCTCCACGGCCCTGAGGAGGTGGGCCAGGGCCTCCCTCGATTCCTGCAGGTCGAGGCAGGCCTCGCCGAGCGAGGCGCGGATCTGCGCCTCGTGCAGGAGGTCCCCCACCTCCTCCGCGTCTGCCAGGGCCTCGTACAGCGTCTCGCGCGCCTTCTCGTGGCGTCCCGCGCCCTGGTGGGCGCCCCCCATGACGGTCAGCGCGTACCGGACGCCGACCCGCGCGCCGATGCGCCTGGCCAGCACGAGCTGGCGCTCGGCCCACGGCAGGGCCTCCTCGTAGCGCAGTCCGGAGTTGTTGGCGGTGGCGAGGTTGCCCATCGCGCGCATCTCGCCGAAGGCGTCGCCGAGCCGCCTGGCGAGCGCCAGTTCGGCCTCGAGGTGCGCGATGGCCTCGTCCGTGCGTCCGGTCATGCGCAGGGTGTTGGAGATGTGGTCGTGCGCGAGCATGGCGGCGGCGTCGTCCCCGGTGCGCTCACAAACCCGCAGGGCGAGGGTGTTGAGCGTGTTCATCTCGGTCATGTGGAAGAAGCGCTCCTGGTGCCACATGATGCCGAACGCGAGATCGACGCCGAGCCCGGCGATCGTGTCGTCGGGGGAGTTCAGAGCCTGGGTGGCCGCAGCCGACAGGACGGTCTCCTCCTGCTGCAGCCACGCGTCGGCCTCCGCTGCGCAGCCGACCGCGTGGGGCACCGCGTCGACCGGCCGCGCCACCTGGGTGCGGTGCGGGTCGCTGACGTGGCTGGCCAGGCGCGCGGAGGCGGCGTAGTAGGACAGCACGCGGATCAGCGGCCCGCGGGAGTCGTCGGGCCGCAGCTCGACGGCGAAGAGACGGATGAGGTCGTGGAGCTGGTAGCGGCTCTGGCCGGCACGGTCGAGCAGGTGCGCGTCCACCAGCCGTTCCAGGGCCTCCTCCGCCGCCGGCGTCGGAGTGCCGAGCAGCGCGCCGGCCGCCTCCGCGGTCACCTCGGGCACGTGGAGCAGGCCGAGCAGTGACAGGGCGCGGGCGGCCAGCCGGTCGTGGGTGCGTGGGCCGCGTTCGAGGGCGGTGTAGCTGGCGGCCAGGCTGGAGCGGACGGCCAGGTCACCGGCGGCCAGCTCGTGCAGGCGGGTTCTCTCGTCGCTCAGGCGGGAGACGAGCGTCGACACGCTCCAGTCGGGTCGGCCGGCCAGCCGTGCCCCGGCGATGCGCAGGGCCAGGGGCAGGCCGTCGCACAGGCGTACGAGCCTGGCCGTCTGCTCGCCGTCGGCCGAGACGCGGCCCGCGCCCACGAGCTTGGCCAGCATCGTGGCCGACTCGGCTTGGGACATCCTGTCCAGTTCGAGCTGGAAGGCGTCCTCGCCCCACGCCATGCTCTCGCGGCTGGTCACCAGCAGCGCGCTGCCCAACGGAACGGACAGCAGCGGGCGGATCTGCGCCAGGTCCGCGGCGTCGTCGAGGAGCGCGAGCACCCGGCGGTCGTGCAGCCGGCTGCGCCACATGGCCGCTGCCTCGTCCAGGTCGGCGGGCACGGCGTCGGGCGCCACGCCGAGTGCGCGCAGAAACCGTCCGAGCACGTCGAGCGCGGTGAGGGCGGGCAGCTCGGGGGTGGCGCCACGGCAGTTGACGTAGAGCTGCCCGTCGGGAAAGCGGTCCTTCGCCAGATGGGCCACCCGGGCGGCCAGGGTCGACTTGCCGACGCCAGGCGGGCCGGAGACGATCACCAGCGGGCCCGGTGGCGAGTCGTCCCAGGGGGCCAGCCGCTCCTTGAGCCGCACGATCTCCCGCGACCGGCCTACGAACTCCGCCAGGGGGCGGGGGAGCTGGTGCGGCGTCCACTCCCGCGCCGGCGGGGTCGCGTCGGCACGCAGCACCATCTCGTGACATCTGCGTAACCCCTCGCCCGGCGACAGGCCGAGCTCCTCGGCGAGCAGGACCCGGCCCTCCTCGTAGACCTGCAACGTCTCCGCCCGGTGGCCCGAGCGGAACAGCGCCGTCATGAGCAGCTCGCGCACCCGCTCGCGCAGCGGGTGGCGGCGGGTGAGGTCGCGCAGCTCCTCGACGATCTCCCCGTGGCGGCCGAGGCGCAGCAGGCTCTCCGCGCGATGTTCCAGCGCCGCCAGGAGGAGCTGTTCGAGACGGGCGCGCTCGCGTTCGGCGAACGGCCCGGGCAGGCCGCTCAGCGCGGTGCCGCGCCACATCGCGAGGGCCTCATCGAGGCGGCGCACGGCCTCGAGGTCGTCGCCGGTGCGCTGGGAGCGTCGTGCCTCGCCGACCCACTGGGCGAACATCAGGGCGTCCACCCTGGTCGGGTCCAGGCACAGGATGTAGCCGGCCGAGGTGCCCGCCAGCAATCTGGACGGCTGGCGCCGCCCGCGTCCGGGCTCGAAGACGTTGCGCAGGCCTGCGACGTAGGTGTAGACGCTCTGCTCGGCGTTGCGCGGGGCTTCCTGGCCCCAGATGCCGGCGACCAGCTGGTCCATCGGGACGGGGCGGGTGGCGGCAGACGCGAGAATGGCGAGGGTCGTCTGCTGCCTTGCCGGACCTAGATCGATGGGATCTCCGGCGCATCCGCGGCGGTGCTCGGCGGTTACGGCGCCGAGCAGACGGATGAAGATTGCCTCACTCATGCGAGCTCCCGATTCGGTCACCACCGCAGCGTAGTCAGAATCGCTGCTCCGTAAAGAGAATCGGGTCGCTGTAGATCAAATATAGACGGCTCCGGCTAGACTGCTGGGACCTGTCCGGGTCGAGGGGGCACCTGGGGGCGAGGCGTGCCTCGTCGTGCCAGGCGGGCGTCTACAGGCGCAGTGCGGTGTCGCGCTCAGAGAAACCCGCGTATGCCCCCTCTTGCCGGAATTGCCTCAGCAGCAGTCGCTGCTGTCCTGACTCGCGCTGAGAGGAGACGTTTCGGCACTCGCGGCCGTAACATTGGCTCCAGCGGTTACCGCGAGCGCGATCGCGGCGACCGTTGCGGACAGAGCAATGCGCATACGCATGGGGTTCTCCCTCGCCTGTGTGGGGTTGCTCGGACTACATCTTCTCAGGGAGCGACGGCTGTGACTACATCTGACCTGGTCGGACTCCGTATCAAGACGGTTCGGCGACAACGCGGCCTGTCACAGGCCCAGCTGGCGCATCCCGAGTTGTCGGACAGTTACGTCTCGTTGATCGAGAGTGGCAAGCGTACCCCGACTCCTGCTGTTCTGGAGCTGTTGGCTCAGAAACTGGACTGCTCGCTGTCCTATCTCCTCAACGGCGTCACCGCCGAGCAGATGGAGGACATCGAGCTCGCCCTCGGCTACGCGCGGCTGGCTCTCGAGAACGGTGAGGTAAACGAGGCCCGCACACGCTTCGCCGAGTTGCTGGCGAACAACAACCTGACAGGGTTGACCACCCTACGTCAAGACACCGAATTCGGTCTCGCGCTCGCCAACGAGGCGTGCGGCGATCTTGACGAGGCGATCTCCATTCTGCTCAGGCTCCGCGACGAGGAGCTGTCGCCCGAGCGCCGCATCGAGGTCGCCATGGTGCTCTGCCGCGCCTACCGGGACAGCGAGCGCCTGACGGAGGCCGTCGAGGTGGGGGAGCGGATGCTGGGCAGCGGCGCCCGCATGCCGTGGAACGACCAGCTCGTCGAGCTGGCCGGCACCCTGCTGTCCGCCTACATGCAGCGCGGCGACCTGCTGCGCGCCCGCCAGTTCGCGGCCGAGCTGCTCAACGCCGCCGACGCGCTCGGCACGCCGCGCTCGATCATGGCCGCCAACTGGATCGCCTCCAACGTCGCCTACATCGCCGGCCACAACGAGGAGGCGCTGTCCTTCGCCGAGCGCGCCATGGCGGTGCAACTGGAGAACGGTCACCCCCGCAGCGTCGCCAAGACGCGCCTCGCGCTCCTGCAGCAGCGGCTCAAGGCCCGGCCGGCCGAGGCCGTGCCCGTGCGCGACGCGCTGCGCGCGGCGGTCGCCGAGTTCGAGCAGACCTCGACCAGCACGATCGACCGGGGCCGGGTCCACGTCGAGCTGGCGTGCGCCGAATACATGGCCGGTGACTTCGACAAGGCCGTCGAACACGCCATGATCGGCAAGAACCTCGTCCCCGAGTTCGGCCACGTGCTGGGCGCCGAGGCGAATCTCCTGCTCGCCAGGATCTACGGCACCGTCGGCCGCTCTGCCGAGGCCGGCATGCACGTGGCGTCCGTGCGCGACTGGTTGACGCCGCTGCCCGACTCCCGCCGCTCGGCCGCCACCTGGTACGCCACGGCGGAGACCAGCGAGCAACTGGGTGACTCCGACGGCGCGGTGGAGGCGTACCAGCGGGCACTGGCCTGCGCGGGGCTGTAGCGGGGTCCGGACCGGGCAGTGACGTCGGTAGCCTTGGGGGTGCCATGAAGAGATCCCCGCTCGCGGCCCTCACCGCGATCCTCGCCGCCCTGTTCGTGCTCGGCACCGCCGTGCCGGCGCTGGCGCACGACACGCTCAAGAGCAGCAGCCCGGCCAAGGGCGCTGAGGTCAAGGCCCTTGACGAGGTCAAGCTGGAGTTCAGCGCCAGGGTGCGCCTTCCGTTCGTCATCGTCAGGGGCGCCGGCGGCGCCGAGCACCAGGCCGGCGAGCCCGAGGCGGACGGCCCCGTGGTGCGGCAGGCGGTGAACGGGCCGCTGCCCGACGGCGACTACACGATCGCCTACCGCGTCGTGTCGTCCGACGGGCATCCGATCGAGGGCGAGATCCCGTTCCGGGTGAAGGGGGCCGAGACGCCGTCCCCCTCTCCGTCCCCATCCGCCACGTCGTCCGCCGGAGCCGGTGAGTCGTCGAGCCCGGCGGCGACGCCCGCCGGATCGGACCCGCCCTCCCCGGCCGCGACCCTCGAGGCAGACACGGCCTCGGCCGAGCAGGGCGTGACGTTCCCCGTGTGGCTGATCATCGTGGTCGGGGCGCTCGTGGGCATCGGCATCGGCTTCCTGCTCAGCGCGCGGAGAAAGAAGTCATGAGCCGGGCGGCGCGTGTCGCGCTCGCGGGTGCCGCGGCCGCCGTCGTCGCGCTGGTGATCGGCATGGTCGCCGGCGGCAGGGCGTTCCCCAGGATCATCCCTGGGCTGCCCGACTCCGGCGCGGTCGTCCGGTGGGGGCTGCCGCTGTCCAAGCTGCTCATGGACGGCGCGGGCCTGGTCACCGTCGGCGTGCTGCTGATGGCCGCCCTGCTGCTCCCCAACGACAAGGGAGTGCTCGGCGGGACCGCGCTCCACTACGTCAAGGCCGCCTCGTGGGCGGCCCTGACGTGGGCAGGGGCGGCGTTCCTCGCCATCGTGTTCGGCGCGGCGGAGTCCGTGGGCAGGACCGTGCCCCAGATCCTCGACGGCGTCATCCTGACCAGCTACGCCACCCAGACCACGCAGGGCGTTGCGCTCACGCTCGTGGTGCTGTTCGGGGTGGCGATCGCGCTGTTCTCGCGCGGGGCGATCACGGCGGGTGCCGCGGCGGGGCTGCTGGTCTTCGCGATGGTGACGCTGCTGCCCGCGCCGCTCACCGGGCACATCTCCTCCTCGCCCAACCACGACCTGGCCACCTCGTCGGTGGCGCTCCACCTGCTCGCGCTCGCCCTGTGGGTGGGCGGGCTGGCCGTGCTCGTCGTGCACGCGCTGCGCGGGCAGCCGCAGCTGGAGACGGCCGCAGGCCGCTTCTCCCGGATGGCGCTGTGGTGCTACGCCGGGGTGGGGTTGTCCGGGGTGTTCAGCCTGGTGGCGCGGCTGGGCGCGGTGTCCGACCTGTGGACCTCCGAGTACGGCCTGCTGGCCGTGGCCAAGATCGTGGCGTTCGTGCTGCTCGGCTACGCCGGCTACTGGCACCGGCAGCGCACACTGGCCGACCTCGGCGCCGGCCGGCCGCGCGCGTTCACCCGGCTGGCCGGGGGCGAGATGCTGCTCATGGCCGCCACCGTCGGGTTGGCCGTGGCGCTGTCGCGCACGCCGCCGCCCGAGTTCAGCGTTCCCGCCGACCGGGCCTTCGAGTTGCTCGGCTTCCCCCTTCCGGCGGAGATCACGCTCGCCAACGTGTTCTCCCTGTGGTGGCTCGACCTGTTCTTCGCCGTGGTCGCCGGCACCCTCGCCCTGCTCTACGGCGCCGGCGTGCTGCGGCTCGTGCGGCGCGGCGACCGCTGGCCGATCGGGCGCACGCTGTCGTGGTTCGGCGGCCTGGCGCTGCTGGTGTTCGCCACGCAGAGCGGGCTGGCCCGCTACGCCAAGGTCATGTTCGACGTCCACATGATCGAGCACATGACGCTCTCCATGGTGGTGCCGATCTTCCTCGTCCTCGGCGCGCCCGTGACGCTGGCGCTGCGCGCGCTGAAGCCCGCCGCCCGCCGGGGGGACCGGGGGCCGCGGGAGTGGATAACGACGATCCTGCACAGCCGGTTCACCAAGGTCTTCACGCATCCCCTCGTGGCGACGGCCATCTTCGTCGCCTCGACGTACGCCCTCTACTTCACCCCGCTGTTCCAGTCGGCCATGCAGGAGCACCTCGGGCACATCTGGATGACGCTGCACTTCCTGATCAGCGGGTCCCTGTTCTTCTGGGTGATCATCGGGGTCGATCCTGGGCCGAGCCGGCTCCCGTACGTCGGGCGGCTGCTGATGCTCTTCGTCACCATGCCGTTCCACGCGTTCTTCGGCATCGCGCTGATGATGATGGGCACGGTGATCGCCTCCGACTGGTACGAGCAGCTCGGCCGCACCTGGGGCGACACGCTGATCCAGACCCAGCGGGACGGTGGGGCCATCGCCTGGGGGTTCGGCGAGATCCCGACGCTCATCGTGCTGCTGGCCATCGCCGTGCAGTGGTATCGCGACGACGACAAGCAGGCGCGACGCGCCGACCGCAGGGCCGATCGCACCGGCGGCGGAGACCCCGAGCTCGACTCCTACAACGACTATCTCGCCCGTCTCGACCGTGCTGACCGGGGCGAGTAGCCGTTCGGCAATGCCCTGCTATCTTCCGAGTACAAGTCTCTGGACCGCCAGGTAGCCTTTCTTCCAGGGGAGACGGGCATAACCCCATCAGTTAGCGTGCGCAGCCTTGAGGGGGGATGCGCACCGCCGGATGGGAGCGCCGGAGTGGGGACCGGCGCGGGCCCGGGGTTTGCCAAGGAAGGCAGAGAACCAGTGGCGGAAGAGACACGGATGCGCGGGGGGCAGAGCCTGGCGGAGGCGCTCGAGAGCTACCTGGCCGAGTGGTCGGAGCGCACGGGCATCGCCGTCGAGACCTGGGCGCTGCCGTCCACCGACGTGCCGTCACGCGTGTCGGGTGAAGTCATGACCGCGATGCGCGAAGCCCTGTCCAACGTCGAGCGGCACAGCAGGGCCAAGACCGTGTCCATCGCGGTGACCGCCGGCAAGAGCGGGCTGCGCATGACCGTCAGCGACAACGGGCAGGGCTTTCCCACGCCCGCGTCCGGGCGGGGGATCGCGCGGATGCGGGCGGCGTTCGCTGAGGTCGGCGGCACCCTGTCGGTCAACAGCGTGCCCGGCGAGGGCACCACGGTGACCGGGGTGGTGCCCAGGCGGGGCTGAGGCTTCCTCCGGGGCGCGTGTCCCGACGTGACAGCTTTCTGAGAAGGCCCGGAGGCGACCCGCCTCCGGGCCTTCTCAGCCTGCCAGGTCTACGGAAGGGTGAGGATCTCGCTGCCCGTCTCCGTCACCACGATGGTGTGCTCGAACTGGGCGGTACGCTTGCGGTCCTTGGTGACCGCCGTCCACTTGTCCGGCCAGATGTCGTAGTCGATCGTGCCCAGCGTCAGCATCGGCTCGATGGTGAACGTCATCCCGGGCACCAGCTCCACCCGCAGCGACGGGTCGTCGTAGTGGGGGACCATCAGGCCGGAGTGGAAGCTCGTGCCGATGCCGTGGCCGGTGAAGTCGCGTACGACGCCGTAGCCGAAGCGCTTGGCGTACGCCTCGATGACGCGGCCCACCACGTTGAGCTGCCGGCCGGGGGCGACGGCCCTGATGGCGCGCATCATCGCCTCGCGGGTGCGCTCCACCAGCAGCCGCGACTCCTCGTCCACCTCTCCCACGAGGTAGGTCGCGTCGGTGTCGCCGTGGACGCCGCCGATGTAGCCGGTGATGTCGACGTTGACGATGTCGCCTTCGCGCAGCACCGTGTCGTCGGGGATGCCGTGGCAGATGACCTCGTTGATCGAGGTGCACAGGGACTTCGGATAGGCCTTGTAGCCGAGCGTGCTCGGATAGGCGCCGTGGTCGATGAGGAACTCGTGGCCGATCCTGTCGAGCTCGTCGGTCGTGACCCCCGGCTGGACGTGCTTGCCGACCTCCTCCAGCGCCTGGGCGGCGATCCTGCCCGCCACCCGCATGCGCTCGATGATCTCAGGGGTCTTCACGTCGGACTCGCCGGTCTTGGGGCGCTTCTTGCCGACGTACTCCGGCCGCTCGATGTGGGCGGGGACCTTTCGCATGGGCGAAACTCGCCCTGGCTGGAGCAATGTCGTCATGAAACATGAGTCTACGGGGCAGAATTGACCTCGTGAGCGAAGGCCAGTGGTGGTTCTGTCTCAAGCACATGCGCGTCGAGCCCGACAAGGGCTGCCCCGACAAGGACCGGATGGGTCCCTACGTCTCCGAGGAGGAGGCGTCCGGGGCGCTGCGGCGTGCCGCCGAACGCAACAAGGCATGGGACGAGGCGGACCAGGACGACGACTGAACGCGCGGCCGCCTGAACGCGGTCAACGAAACGCGGCCAACGGATCGCGCGGCTGACGGATCGCGCGGTCAGTCGGTCAGCTGGGGGCCGCTGACGCGCTCCAGCAGCCGGGCCAGCCGCAGGCGCAGGCCGGGACGCTGCTCCACCTCCCCGGCCGCCGCGCTCACGAGGTGCTGCGCCCCGTCGAACGTCACCAGCCCGCTCTGCGGCACCGCGATCGCGTCGTGCGCCAGCCCCGCGAGCTCCGCGTCGCCGCCCTCGATCGCGAGGATCGTCGCCCCGGTACGGCGGGCGTCGTCGACACGTTCGAGCAGCGGCACCGGTGCCTGCCCCTCGGCCAGCACGAAGAGCGTCTCGCCGCGGGCCGCCCGCTCCAGGCGTTCGATGCCGACCCGCAGGTGGGCCGGCGCGCCGGCGGGCGGCGCCCAGCGGACCAGGGTGGGCGTGAGCTGAGACAGGCCCGACAGCCTGGCCTCGTCGCTGAGGTGCGCGGTCAGGTGCCATGGCTCCTCGTCGGGCGTGCCGACCAGCAGCAGGCCGCCGGGAGACCGAGTGGCCCGCAGGGCGCCGCCCAGCTCGCGGGCGCGTTCGAGCCAGCCGGTTTCGGCGAGGAGCTCGCGCAGCAGGGTCACCGATCCTGAATCCATCCATCCATGGTGCCTGACGGGCACCGGCGGGGTGGCTGATTCACGAGTGATGTGCTGACACGCAGGGTGTTTCCCCGTCATTTCGGGCCTTGACATGGGGTTACTCCCGGGTAACGATCGGCTGGCGGCGCCGCCCTCCCAAGAGCCATCCTCACGGAGAGGGGCGGCACATGACCTTACGTGTCCGCGTCAGCATGTCCATGATCCTGTTATCGCTCCTGTTATCGGTCCTGTCCCTCCCGGCCGCCCCGGCCCGCGCCGCGACGCCGGGGGCCGTGGTCTCCGCGCAGCCCACCACGGTCTACCTGCTGCCTGGCCGGCTGCTCGAGGTGCCGGTCAACGCCTGGCACCTCCTCTACAACTCGACCACCGCCACCGGCGCGCCCAACGCGGTGTCCGGGACGCTGCTGGTGCCCAAGAGCGGCTACCCGCTGGGCGCGCGGCCCATCGTCGGGTACGCCGTCGGCACCCACGGGCTCGGCGACCAGTGCGCCCCGTCGGTCAGCATGAGCCAGGGCCGCGAGGCCGAGCTCGCGCTGGTGAGCCTGTTCCTGCTCAAGGGGTTCGCGGTCGTCGTGACCGACTACGAGGGGCTGGGGACGCCAGGGCCGCACACGTACATGGCGGGGATCTCGCAGGGGCACGCCGTGCTCGACTCGATCAGGGCCGCCGTCCAGGTGCCCGGCGCCGGGTTGTCCGGCAGGGCGCCCGTCGCCGTCATGGGCTACTCCCAGGGTGGCGCGTCCGCCGGGTGGGCCGCCCAGCTGCAGCCGTCGTACGCGCCCGAGCTGCGGCTCAAGGGTGTGGCGGCCGGCGGGGTGCCCGCCGACCTGCGCGCCGTCGCGAACCATCTGGACGGGGGCGAGAACTTCGGTCTTGCCGCCGCGGCCGGGGCCGGGCTCGACGCCGCCTACTCCGAGCTCGACCTCGAAGCCGACCTCACCGAACGCGGCCGCGCCCTGCTCGCCGACGCCGCCGACGACTGCGTGGGCGACTTCGGGAAGCTGGCCGGGCTGAGTTTCTCCGACCTGAGCCCGATCGACCTGCTCGGTCAGCCCAAGTGGCTGGCCAGGC
>NZ_JADOGI010000138.1 GCF_015645445.1 Nonomuraea cypriaca
GGACCCGAACCGAACCGGGACCGACCGCGTCACGGTTCCGAACCGGGCCGGGACCGACCCCGTCGTGGGCCCGGTCCCGGACGCGGTCGCCACCAACCCGGTCGTGGCCACGGACCCGCCCGGCACCAGCGCAGGTTGGGGGCCGGACGGGTCCGCCACCGGTCCAGTGGCGGGCACGGATCCGCCGAGGGCCGGCCCGGTGGTGGGCCTGGGACCGGCGGCGGCCGATGGGGTGGCGGGGCCGGACTCGCCGGGGATCGGAGGGGCGACGGAGCCGGACTCGCCGGCGGCCGGCGGGGCGGCGGGCCTGGATGGGTCGGCCGAGGCCGGGGCGCCCCATCCGCCCAACGCCGCGAGCGCCATGATCGCCGCGATCTTGGGCATGCCCATCTCGTCCCCCCGCATGAACCCCGCCGTACCGGCTCGACCGTTTGCGATCCTCCTCCTGCCGGCCCGGCCCGAGTGGGCGACCTGACCGGAACCATGCACCGGCGTAACCGGGTCTTTGCCTCCACACCCAATGCGGCGCCGCGGTTGCTTCAGGAGGGGCGCGGCAACGTGGGCGGGGCCTTGCTCACGAGTCGATGCGCTGACGTGGCGTGCCTTGTCTTCAGGACGTCCCGGCCGGAGGGGGATGGGGATGCGGTTCAGGTGGGGAGGCCGAGGCGGGAGCGGATGGTCTGCTGGACGGTGGCCTTGTCGGGGCGGGCGTCGATGGTCATGACGTACTCCTTGCCGCGGAACAGTTCCACCACCGGGTCGATCTTGTTGTGGTAGTCGCGCAGCCGCCTCGCCAGCGCGTCCGGGGTGTCGTCCGCCCGGGTGACCAGATCGCCGCCGCACACGTCGCACCGCCCGTCGACCTCGGGCCGGTGGGCGATGAGGTTGTAGTCCATGCCGCAGCGCGAGCACAGCCGGCGGGCGAGGACGCGGCGGCGTACCTCCTCGTCGGGGAGGTCCAGGTGGATCACTCCGTCGATGTCGTAGCTCTCCAGGAAGAACTCCGCCTGGCGCCGGTTGCGCGGGAAGCCGTCGATGATGAATCCGTAGTTCCAGTCGTGCAGTTGGAGCCGATCCCTGACGACGTCCTCCACCAGGTCGTCCCCTACCAGTTCCCCCGCCGCGACCAGGCGGCGGACCTGGGCGCCGAGCTTGGTGTGGCACTTGACGTGCCAGCGGAAGATGTCGCCGACACTGATGTGCACCAAGTCGAGGTCGTCGGCCAGCAGCGCACTCTGTGTGCCCTTTCCACTCCCCTGGATCCCCATAATCACGTATTTCCGCATATCTCACTCTCGCGGCGGCTATCTCATCTCTTGTGCATCGTCACCCTCCCATCCAGGTTCATGCGTGAAAAACCGCGCGGTGTGGCGCTCACAGCTCGCCACACCACACGGCACCTCTTCAGACCCGGATTCAGTACGGGATCAGGACGGAATCAGGACGTCCGGCAGGAGACCGACGGCCAGTTCCGGTTGCCGCCGTGCTGGATCGTGAAGCCGAACGTGTTCCCGCTGCCGTTGGGCCGCATCGTCATGACGTTGCCGCTGGAGTCCCACGACGCGCTGCCGCTCCAGGTGTTGATGATCCTCTGCGGCGGGGACACGGTCACCGTGACGATCCACGAACTCGAGCCGGAGGCCGTGACCGACAGGTTGAACCGGTCGCTCCACTGCTGCCCCGCCGAGATCGTCGCCGAGCAGTTGCCGCCACCGCCGGGAGGAGGCGTCGTGCCGGGAGGAGATGTGGTGCCGCCGCCGGTGCCGCCGAGGGCGGCCAGGACCGCGTCGTACGCGGGCTTCTTGTTGTAGTTGCGGTCGAACAGCAGCGGGGTGCCGCCGGACCGCCACGAGTAGTGGTCGGGGATGCCCCACACGGTGATGCCGGTGCAGCGCGAGACCGCCAGGCAGGCGGTGACCACGTTGCGGTAGCTGTTGGCCTGGGCGGTGCCTGAGCCTTCGATGTCGAGCTCGGTGATCTGCACGTCCACGCCGAGGGCGGCGAACTGCTGGATGTTCTGCTGGTAGTTGGAAGGCACCGGGGACTGGCTGTTGAAGTGGGACTGCAGGCCGACGCAGTCGATCGGGATGCCCCGCGACTTGAAGTCCCTGACCATGTTGTAGACCGCGCGCGTCTTGGCGTGGTTCATGTCGTCGATGTTGTAGTCGTTGTAGCAGAGCTTGGCGTTCGGGTCGGCGGCGCGGGCGGTCTTGAACGCCTCCTCGATGAAGCTGTTGCCGATGCGCTGCTGGAAGACCGAGTTGCGGCGGGCGCCGCTGCTGCCGTCCTCGAACGCCTCGTTCACCACGTCCCAGGAGTGGATCTTGCCCTTGTAGTGCCCCATGACGTTGTTGATGTGGCTGTTCATCGCGTTGCGCACATCGGTGGCGGTCGGCAGGCCGCTGACCCAGCCGGGCAACTGGGAGTGCCAGACCAGGGTGTGCCCGCGGACCTTCATGCCCCGGCTCGTGGCGTGGTTGACGATCTGGTCGGCGGGCCCGTAGTCGAACGAGCCCCGGGAGGACTGGATCGTCTCCCACTTCATCTCGTTCTCCGGGGTGACGGAGTTGAACTCACGGTTGAGCACCGTGGTGTACGCCGACTCGCCGAGGTGGTTGGCGGCCACGGCGGCACCGAAGTAGCGGCCCTTCTCAGCGGCCGACGCGCCGAGCGTGGTCGCGGCGTCGGCCGCGGTGGTCACGGAAACCGCGACGCCCACGGCGAGTACGCCCGCCGCGCCCATGACGAGCGCGGACCTGAGACCTGTACGGCGTTTCCTGTCGATCATGTTCGTTCCTCCAGTGGAACACCGACCGGCGAACGGGGGGATGTGCCGGTCGGGAACGGGGGGTACCGGGAGCTCACCTGGAGGTCAGTCTGAGGAGATCTCCGAAATGTGTCAAAATATGTCAGAAAAGTTTCGGTACAACCGACCGTAATTTCTGCTGTTAATGCCCAATTACATGGACCAACGTCTCATTGAAACTTTCGGAGAAGCGCCAACCGGAGCCCGCCGTAACGCGATACGTACATTTCCCGATGCCTCGCATGCCCGCTGTGCCTAGTGTCGGCCGCATCGAGCGCCTTCCGAGCAAGGTGGGTTCATGCGTGTGCTGACGGTGTTCCTGTCCACCCTCCTCCTGATCACCACCCTCCCGGCGCCGGCCGGGGCGAAACCGGCGCCCGCCCCGCCGCCGGACGTCGTCTACCAGCGGGCCGACTTCTCCACCGGCACGTCCGAGGGCACGACGGCCGGCGACGGACTGGCCTTCGGCTCAGCCGCGGGCACCACGTCCTACACCGACGCGCTCGGCACCAAGACGTGGGAGTACGCCCGCTGGACCGGCCCAGAGCGGGCCATCGGCTTCCCCGCCACCGAGCTGATCGCCTCCTGGACGGCCGACGTGCCGCCGGGCAGCTGGCTGCAGGCCGAGACCCGGGTCAGGAACGCCGAGGGCCTGACGAAGTGGTATTCGATGGGTCGCTGGTCGTACGCGGAGGGCGACATCCTCCGCACGTCGGTGTCCGGGCAGGGCGACGCGGACGCGACGATCGCCGTGGACACGCTGGTCGCCGCCGAGGACAAGCAGATCAGCGCCTACCAGCTGCGCCTCACGCTCTACCGCACGCCGGGCTCGGCCGTGACGCCGCGGGTCCGCACGTCCGGCGCCATGGCCTCCAACGTGCCCGAGCGCAAGACCGTGCCGGTCAGCCCGGGCGGCGGCGCCTGGGGGACGGAGCTGAGCGTGCCGCGCCGCTCCCAGAACGTGCACCAGGGCCACTACCCGGAATGGGACGGCGGCGGCGAGGCGTGGTGCAGCCCGACCTCGACGACGATGATCCTGGGTTACTGGGACAGGTGGCCGAGCGCGCAGGACACCGCGTGGGTCGACCCCTCCGACCCGAACCCCGAGGTCGACCACGCCGCCCGCCACACCTACGACCACGCCTACGACGGCGCGGGCAACTGGCCGTTCAACACCGCCTACGCCGGCCGCTACGGCATGGACGGGTTCGTCACCCGGCTACGCTCGCTGACCGAGCTGGAGCTCCTCATCAAGGCGGGCATCCCGGTCGTCACCTCGCAGTCGTTCAAGAAGAGCGAACTGCCCGGCGCCGGCTACGGCACCAACGGCCACCTCATGGCGATCGTCGGCTTCACCGCGACCGGCGACGTGATCGCCAACGACCCGGCCTCCTCCAGCAACACGGCCGTGCGTCACGTCTATCCGCGCGCCGCCTTCGAGAACGTCTGGCTGCGCAGCTCCAGCAGCGGCGGCGTCACGTACATCATCCATCCGCCCGGCCACGCGCTGCCCGCCACGACCCCTGGGCTCCCCGCCAACTGGTGACCCGCCGACTCGACGACAGGCGTAGACCTGCGTACCCTAACAACCGGGAAAACGGCGGGTTCGCCCGCCGCTTCTCCCTGTGATGAGTGCCGATCGGGGGTCGTTCCGGTGAGCTGATGTCGTCGCCGCGCACGGCGCCCTCGGTGTCATGCCTGTTGACCTCCCCTTGCCGTGGAGCGCCGGATGACCGAGGACGAAGCTGCGACGCTCGAGAAGACCCGGCTCGTGTGGCCGCCACGGCGAAACGATCAACCTCTGCTGCTGTCCGGCGAGGGCGTTCGCGTCGTGGTCGCGGGCACGGGCGCACACCGCACGTCCTCACGGCTGCCGCAGGTCCCCGCCGTCCCGACGACCATCAACGACGTCGGCCAGTGCCTGGTGGATCGGGCGGACCTGTCCCGGGCCGGCCTGACCGTGCTGCTGGACCCGGCGACCCCGGCCAATCTGGGCGAGTCGCTGGAACGCGCGGCGCGGGAGGCCACGTCGGTCCTGATGTTCTACTACGTCGGGCACGGCCTGTTCAGTCCGGACAACGAACTGCACCTGGCGACGCGGGCCACCGTGGACCTCGGCGACGGGGTGCCCGGCTACCAGGCGCTCCCGTACAGCGTGGTGCGCGGCATCCTGTCGGGCTCGCGAGCCGGGCTCGTCGTCGTGATCCTGGACTGCAGCTTCACCGGCGGCGCCCGGCCGGTGCCCGCGAAGGCGTTGGAGAAGGCGCTCGACGCGCCGTGGCCGGGCGCCTACGTGCTCGCGTCGTCGAGCAGGGACGAGAACACGTGGGCGCTGCCCGGCGTCAGGCACACCGCGCTCAGCGGGACGCTGCTCAGGCTGCTCAACGAGGGCGATCCCACGGGTCCGCAGGGTTTGACGCTGGACCACCTCCACCACCATCTGGCCCGCGCGCTGCCCGACGCCGGGTTCCCCAAGCCTCGCCGGCAGGCCACCGGGCTGGGCGACCGGCCACCGCTCGCGATCAACCCGGCCCGCCCGGCCCCGAACGCCCACGCGGGCCCGCCGATCGCCGCGCCCGGCGATCTGTCCAGCCCCTATCGTGGCCTGGCCGCGTACGGCCCCGAGCACGCCGAGCTGTTCTTCGGCCGCGAGAGCGTGACCAGGTCCGTGGTCGCGAGGGTGCGGCAGGCGTTGCGAGCCGGCGGCCCGCCGGTCGTGATCGGCTCGCAGGCGTTCGAGACCGGCGGCCCGCTCATCGTCACCGGCCCCTCGGGCTGCGGGAAGTCCTCGCTGCTGCAGGCCGGGCTGGTCCCCGCCCTGCGGCAGGAGTTCGGTGACGGGCTGTCGCACGTGCGCCTGACCCCCGGCGCTGAGCCGCTGGCGGTGCTGGCGAGCGAGCTGGCGGCGCTGGGCGGCGGCGCTCCCGACCGGCTGCGCGCGATCATCGAGTCGGATCCCGGGGCGGCGCGGCGGTCCATCGTCGGCGTCGGCGGGCAGACGCTGCTGGTGGTGGACCAGTTCGAGGAGGTGTTCACCGCCTGCCAGGACGAGCGGGCCAGGCGCCGCTTCGTCGAGGCGCTCACCGACCTGTCCAGGTCCGTGGCCGTCCTGATCGCCGTTCGCGCCGACTTCTTCGGGCGCTGCGCGGCCTACCCGGGCCTGCTGGAGACGATGCGGCGGCCCGAGATCGTCCCGCCCATGTCGGGGGCCGAGCTGCGTGCGGTGATCGAGGAGCCCGCCGCACGGTCCGGTCTGTCGCTGGAGGCGGGATTCACCGACCTGGTCCTGGAGGACCTGCAGGCCGGCGCGGACGCGCTCGAACGCTCGGGCGGCCTGCTGCCCCTGCTCTCCCACGCCCTGCTGGCCACCTGGCAGCGACGCTCCGGCGGTGCGCTCACCATGTCCGGCTACCGCTCGGCCGGCGGCGCCACGGGGGCGCTGGGGATGAGCGCGGAGGAGACGCTGCGGGGGCTCGGCTCGGAGTTCGAGTCGATGGCGCGCGACCTGCTCATCCGGCTGGTCCGGGTGGATGCGCAGATCGGCGGTACGAAGCAGCGGGTACGCCTCGGCGAGCTGCTGCCCGGCGACCCGTCAGTGGCGGGGCAGGTGCTGGCCGAGTTCGTACGCACCCGGCTCGTGACCGTGGACCGCGACGAGGCGGAGATCACCCACGAGGCGCTGATCCGGGCCTGGCCCAGGCTCGGCGGCTGGATCGACGCCGACCGCGTGGGGCTGCTCGTCCAGCGCCGCCTGGCCGAGGACGCGCAGGCGTGGCAGCGGGAGGGGCAGAATCCCGCGTACCTGTACGACGCCGGCCGCCTCTCTGCCGCGCTGGCCGCGGTGGGCGACCGTCGCGCCACCCCGAGCCCGGCAGCACCGCAGGCCGCGGTGAGCGGCCGGAGCCCCGTCCCGAGCCCGCCGGGGCCGGAGACCGCGCCGGCGGTGGGCGGCCAGAACGCCCTGCCCAGCCCGCCGGGAGCCGCGCGGACCCCGTCGGCGGTAGGCGGACAGAACGCCGTGCCCAGCCCGCCGGCTGCCGCGCGGACCGCGCCGGCGGTGGGCGGACGGAGTGCCGCGCAGAGCGCGCTGGGGCGGACGGAGCTGGAGTTTCTGGAAGCGTCGGAGCGCAGGCGGGACCGGCGCTCGCTGATCGCGCGCGGCGTGATCGCCGGCCTCACGCTGCTCGTGCTCGTGGCCGGGACCGGCGGCATCGTGGCGCTGGTCCGGAGCGGGCAGTCGAGCGCCCAGGCCACGGCGGCGGCCACGCAACGTGACCAGGCCCTGTCGCGCCAGGTCGCCGCCGCCGCAGGCCGCATGCCCGACACCTCACTCGCGGCGCAGCTCGCGCTGAGCGCCTTCCAGGTCTCCGCCACGCCCGAAGCCCGCGGGGCGCTGCTCGGCACCCTCTCCCGCCCGGTCGGCGCGCGGCTGATCGGCCACACGGCCCCGGTCGAGCGGGTGATCTACCGCCCCGACGGCCGCGTGGCGGCCACCGCGTCCAGCGACCTCACGGTGCGGCTGTGGAACGTCAGCGACCGCCTCCGCCCGAAGAGCCTGGGCGTCGCGAAGGGCCACACGGGAAGTGTGAGCACGGCGGCGTTCAGCGCGAACGGGCAGGTCCTCGCCACCGGATCCACCGACGAGACCGCCAGGCTGTGGGACGTCACCGACACCGCCAAGCCCGCCGGCCTGGCCACGCTGAAGGGGCACACGGACCGGGTGCTCTCCGTGGCGTTCAGCCCCAAGGCCAACATCCTGGCCACCGCGTCCGCGGACCGCACGGTCCGGCTGTGGGACATCACCGACCCGCGCAAGCCCCGCGAGGTGTCGGTGCTGCGGCAGAGCGCCGACACCTCCGAGGTGGCCTTCAGCCCGGACGGAAGCATGCTCGGCGTCACCTCGTCGACCGGCGGCGTCGCGCTGCTCAACGTACGCACGCCGGCCAAGCCCGCCAGCCTGGCCACGCTGTCCGCGAAGGACGGCGCGATCAGGAGCCTGGCGTTCGCCCCCGACGGCGTCTACCTCGCCACCGGCTCCAGCACGGGGAAGGTCAACCTGTGGAACATCACCGCCACCAAGCTGACCGGGACGGCGACCGGGCACGGCTCGGCGGTCGGCGACGTCGCGTTCAGCCCCGACGGCAAGGTCCTGGCCAGCGCCTCCGCTGACGGCACCGCCCGCATGTGGGACGTCTCCAGCCCGAGCGACCCGCAGGCCGCCGCCACGCTGACGGGTGCGGGTGGCGCGGTCACCAGCGTGGCGTTCAGCCCGGACGGAGCGAGCCTGGCCACCTCGGCCGTGGACGGCACGGCCCGCCTGTGGAACGCCGCCGATCCCGCCCGCGCCGCCCCGCGCGCCAGGCTCGCCGGTCACACGGGCGTCGTCAACGGGCTCGCGCTCGCCAAGAACGGCGACACTCTCGCCACCGCGTCGGACGACAAGACCGTCAAGCTGTGGGACATGTCCGATCCCGCGGTGGCCACACCTGTGTCCACGCTGTCCGGGCACACCGCGGCCGTCGAGGCGGCCGCGTTCGCCCCGGACGGGCGGCACCTGGTCACCGCCTCACTCGACCGGACCGCCCGGCTGTGGGACGTCTCCACGCCCGCCACGCCGAAGGCCGTGGCGACGCTCCAGGGGCACACGGACGGCGTGCGGTCGGCGGCGTACAGCGCGGACGGCAAGATGGTCGTGACGACGGGCGAGGACGGCGACACGTTCCTGTGGGACGTGACCACGCCGACCTCCCCCAAGCGGGTCTCGACGCCTGGCGACGCCGACGAGCAGTTGACCACGGCGGCGCTCCGGCCGGACGGCCGCGTCCTCGCGACCGGCTCCGGGACCTCCTACCTGCGGCTCTACGACCTGTCCAAGCCCACGGAGCCGCGCCGGCTGGCCAACCTTCCCGCGCACCCCGGCGGCGTGCTCGACCTGCGGTTCAGCGCCGACGGCAAGACTCTCGCCTCGACGGCCACCGACGGGACTGCGCGGCTCTGGGACGTCACCCGGCCGGAACGGCCCCGGCGGCTGGCCGTCCTGCCTGGACACTCCTCGGACGTGACCGGCGTCGCCTTCAGCCCGGACGGCAAGACGCTCGCCACGGCGTCGCGGGACATGACCATCCGGGTGTGGAACATCACCGACCGCACCCGCCCGGCGCTCTGGGCGGTGCTCCCCGGCACCGGCGCGGTGCTCGACGTGGAGTTCGGCGCGGACGGCACCGTCCTGGCCGGCACCTCGGGCGTCGCGGGCCAGCTCTGGGGCCTGGACGTGGAGCAGGCGCGTACGAACGTCTGCGAGGCCGCCGGGATGTCGATCACCAAGGACGAATGGGCCCAGTACCTCCCCGGCCGCCCCTACACCGCGCCCTGCGGGGCGTAAGGCCGGGAAGTGGGGCCGGGCGAGGACGTGCCAGAGGCCGCCGCCCGGCTGCTCGGCGAGCTGGACACGCGGCCACTGTTGCCCGCCCAGGAGCGCGCCGGCGACGAGGTGTACGGGTGTGCGCGATGCTGCGCATCCGCGACGGCTGACCTTCAACAACCCCACCAGGTGGGACCACACCTTCGACTACCGTGTGGACAACCAGCGGCAGAGGTACCAGCCGATCTCGCGTGAGGTGATCAAGGAGGGACCGTTCGCGGGCAAGAAGTTCGACTGGCGCTACAACCCGGTCAAGGTCGCCGCGGGCAAGAGCAAGACGGTGACCGTGCCGTTCAGGTCGGGGTCCGGCACCCGGCCGACAAACCACACATCTCACTGGTCGGCGACACGCGGGACGCCCGCGAGGTGGTGCTCACGTTCGACGCGTCCGCCGCCACGCCGTCGGCCGGACCGCGGCGTCCCTGCGAGCACCCGATGACAGCGTCAGCGCGGACGCCCGTAACAGGCGGGTCACGTCGGCAGGCCCTCGCCCTGGGGTTGGAGCGCGTACGCGAGGCCGGCGTCGATGTCGCTGTCGTAGCCGGTGCGGAAGGCCATGCAGTAGGCGTCGTCGCCGAGCGTCTCGCGGGCCCGCCGCTCGCACTCCCGCCGGGCGGCCACCCACGCGGGCACGTTGGCCTGCGCCTGGCCGTGGGTGCTCCAGACGCGCCTGGCCAGTCCGAGCAGCCTGGCCGCCCGCTCCGCCCGGCCCGCCGCGCCGGCCGCCGACGCCAGCAGGTCCACGGTCAGGCCGATGCCGAAGCTGTCGTGCAGCCGCTGCTTGGTGCGCAGGGCCGCCTGCCCGTAGGCGACGGCCGCGTCGAGCCGGCCGCGGCTCAGCTCGGCCTGGCCGCGCAGCAGGTCCCCGTGGGAGCGCATGGACTGCTCGCCGCGCTGGTCGCACACCGCGCGCACGTCGTCGAGCACGGAGATGGCCTCCTCCGCCTGGCCTCCGACGGTGTGGGCGTGCGCGCGGCAGAGCAGCGCCACCAGGCCGGCCAGCGTGACCTCGCCGTCGGTCCACCGGGTGATGAACGCGTGCTCCGACTCCGCCATCGCCTGGAGCAGGTCGCCGCGGATCACCCCGACGGACGACCTGAGCGCCTTGACGCACATGGCGGCGTAGGCGTCGCCGTCCTCCATGGCCGCCTCGCACTCGTCCGCCCTGGCCTCGGCCGCGTCCGCGTCGCCCTGTGTCGCGGCCAGCAGCCCGTCGGCCCACAAAGCCTGCACGCGTGCCGGTCCAGGGCGGGAGTCCAGGGCCAGCGCCTGGGCCAGGTAGTGGCGGCCCTCCTTGGCGTGGCCGCAGCCGTACCAGAAGAAGGCCAGGGTCCCGGCCAGCTCCAGCGCCTTGCGCCCGTCGTCCTCGTTCTGGGCGAACTCCAGCGCGGTACGCAGGTTGTCGTGCTCGCCGATCATGCGGTCGTACCAGGCCGTCTGGCCGGGGCCGAGCCAGCCGGCGGCGCCGCGCCCGGCCAGCGACAGGTAGTGGTCGCGGTGCCGCCGCCGGAAGACCTCCTCCTCGCCGAGGCTGCGCAGCCAGCCCGCGCCGTATTCGCGCAGCGTGTCGAGCATGCGGTAGCGCTCCCCCGCGCCGGTGGGCAGCCAGGTCAGGATCGACTCGTCGGCCAGCGCGTCGAGCAGGAGCCCGAGGTCGGGCTCGGGCAGCCGCTCGTCGGCGCACACCTGGCGTACGGCCTCGACGTCGAAGTCGCCAGCGAACACCGACACCCGCGCCCACAGCAGGCGCTCGGCCGGCTCGCACAGCTCGTGGCTCCACCCCACGGACGTACGCAGCGCCCGGTGCCACGGCGGGTCGGCCTCGCGGCCCGCTTCGGAGTCGTCGCCCAGCGTGGCGAACCGGTCGTCCAGCCGGTCGGCCAGCTGCTCGACGGGCAGCTCGCCCAGCCGGGCGGCGGCCAGCTCGATCGCCAGCGGGATGCCCTCCAGCCGCCGGCACAGGCGGATCACGGCCGCCTCGTCGTGGTCGCCGAGCTCGAAACCGGGCACGTTCTCGGCGGCGCGTTCGGCCAGCAGCGCCACGGCGTCGTTGGCGCCGGCCGTCGTGACACCCTCGGGCGGGACCGGCAGCGGGTCGACGACCAGCACCAGCTCGCCGGGCACCGCCAGCGGCCGGCGGCCGGTGGCCAGGACGCGCAGCCCTGGCGCGGCGGCGAGCAGCGTCTCGACGGTGCTCGCGCAGGCGCCGACGAGGTGCTCGCATGTGTCGAGCACGAGCAGGACATCGCGGTCCGACAGGTGTTCGGCCAGCACCTCGATCATCGGGCGGGTGGTCTGGTCGGTGAGCTTGAGCGCCTCGGCGATCGTGTGCGGCAGCAGCGTGCCGTCGTCGAGTGGGGACAGGTCCACCAGCCAGGCGCCGCCGCCGAACTCGGGGCGCAGCTCGGCGGCGGACCGCAGTGCCAGGCGGGACTTGCCGACCCCGCCCACGCCGGTCAGTGTCACCAGGCGGGAGCGCCGGCAGGCACGCCGCACCTGGCTGAGCTCCTCCCGGCGGCCGATCAGGCTCGTCAGCTCCGCGGGGAGGTTACCTGCCTGCCATCTGCCTGCCATCGCGATCGCCACCCGTCGGATCAAGTTCTGACAACAGCTTGCCTGATTCCATGGCGGACGTCACTAAAAGTAAGAAGGTAACCACTTGTGACTCCAGATGGTGATGGGAACGTGTTCGCGGGGCACGGGCCGCGCCTGCGAGGAATTCCCGGCCTGTCGTGAGAGGTTCGGCTGGGGGGCTCGCCACGGCGGCAAGGGAACACCAGTGGGACACGATCACGAAGGTCAGCGGGTCAGCAGACGGCGGATGATCACGGGTCTCTCGCTCGGCCTCGGCACTCTGCTCGGCGCCTCCAGCGCGAGCGCCGGAGTGCGTACCGGGGGCTCGGCGGCCCTGTTCGCGGGCGCGCGGGCGTGCCGGCTGACCCCTGCCGCGGCGAAGGGCCCCTACTACTTCGACTCCGACAAGATCCGCAGCGACATCCGTGAGGGCAAGCCGGGCGTACGGCTGCGCCTGGCCTTCCGGGTCCAGGAGAGCGAGACGTGCCGCCCACTGCCTGCCGCGGTGGTGGAGATCTGGCAGTGCGACGCGGCCGGGATCTACTCCGGAGCCGAGGCGGCCTCGATCAAGGCCACCGCGGGCGGGCCGCCGAGCGGCGATCCCGGCCCGGACCCGGAGGACTGGGCCGACATGAAACCCGCCGACACCACGCGCTACCTGCGTGGCGCGCAGGTCACGAACGGCGCCGGCGCCGTGGAGTTCACCACCATCTGGCCCGGCTGGTATCCGGGCCGCACCGTGCACGTCCACGTCATGGTCCACTTCAGTGACAAGCGGGTGCTGAGCACCCAGCTGATGTTCGACGAGGCGCTCAACGCCAAGGTCCTCGCCAGGCCGCCGTACTCCGGGCACCCCGGCCGCGACACCCTCAACAGCGGCGACTCCGACTACCGGGACGACATGCTCGTGAAGGTCGTCGAGGACGGCGACGGCTACCTGGGCACGATCGTCCTGGCCGCCGACGCCGACCGGGACGGCGGCTAGACCCGGCGCACGACGTGCAGGAGGTACTCCTTGCGGTCGAGCGGGTTCTGGTCCGTACGCGGCCGGCGCGGGATCGGGCCGCGTACGGGCCGGTAGCCGTCGAAGTCGCACTCCAGCACGCCCTCGCCGCCGCAGCACGCGGTCCGGGTCCGCGCCCCGGCGGTCGATCTTGTTCACGAAGATCAGCGTGGGGATGCGCAACCGCCGCAGCGTACGCATCAGCACGCGGGTCTGCGCCTGCACCCCCTCCACCGCGGAGACGACCAGCACCGCCCCGTCCAGCACGCCGAGCACCCGCTCCACCTCGGCGATGAAGTCGGGGTGGCCGGGTGTGTCGATCAGGTTGACCGTGGTCTCACCCACGACGAACGACACCACGGCCGACTTGATGGTGATGCCGCGCCGGCGTTCGAGTGCGAGGGTGTCGGTCTGGGTGTTGCCGTCGTCGACGCTGCCGACCTCGTCGATGACCCCGGCGGCGTGCAGCAGCCGCTCGGTCAGGCTCGTCTTGCCGGCATCCACATGTGCGAGAATTCCCAGGTTGAGCGTGCGCACGTAACGTCAGGTCCTCCGAATAGAGCTGTTCCTTTCCTGGTGGACGTGACAGTTGTGCGCATCGCTGGCTCCCCTGATCGTTCGGCTCCCGCCAGCACACCAGAGTGCCGCGACCCCGGGCAACCGGTTTACCCTCCCACCTGAGATAGTGGCCGTCCCCGACGAGAGGAAGATCCGGTGAGCGGTGAGCCGCTGATCCCGGAGGTCGTGCCCAGCCCGGCCCGTTCCGCGCCGCCGAGCGGCGGGCCGGCCCGCTGGCTGCTCCAGCACCAGGTCAACCCCCCGGTCGGGCCCGAGACGCAGGAGGGGCACGCCAAGCCGCAGTCCTGGTGGAAGGTCATGTGCCTGACCGGCGTCGACTACTTCTCCACCCTGGCCTACCTGCCCGGCATCGCCGCGCTGGCCGCCGGGGCGCTGTCCCCGCTGGCCACACTGCTGATCGTGGCGCTGACGCTGCTGGGCATGCTGCCGATGTATCGCCGGGTGGCCGGGGAGAGCCCGCATGGGCAGGGGTCGGTCGCGATGCTGGAGCGGTTGCTGCCGTTCTGGCGGGGCAAGCTGTTCGTGCTGGCGCTGCTCGGGTTCGTGGCCACGTCGTGGATCATCACGATCACCCTGTCGGCGGCGGACGCGACCGTGCACCTGGAGGAAAACCCCTACACCCCCGGCTTCCTGCACGGGCACGAGGTGCCGATCACCATCGTGCTGCTGCTGGTGCTCGGCGGGGTGTTCCTGATGGGCTTCACCGAGGCGGTCGGCGTGGCGATCCCGCTGGTGGCGCTGTTCCTCGGGCTCAACGCCGTCGTGGTGGCCTTCGGGGTCGCCGAGGTGCTGGCCACGCCGGAGGCCATGACGCGGTGGACCGACGCGCTACTGAGCGGCCAGGACGGCTTCGGCGGGCTCATCGGGCCGGCCGTGCTGGCGTTCCCGCTGCTGGTGCTGGGGCTGTCGGGGTTCGAGACGGGGGTCAGCATGATGCCGCTGGTCGCCGCCTCGGGCAAGGATCCCGAACAGCGGCTCGCCTCGCGCATCCGCAACACGCGCAAGCTGCTGACCTCGGCCGCGCTCATCATGAGCGTCTACCTGATCGCGACCAGCTTCGTGACCACGGTGCTCATCCCGGCCGAGGAGTTCAGGCCCGGCGGCGCGGCCAACGGGCGGGCGCTGGCGTACCTCGCGCACGAGCGGCTGGGCGAGGCGTTCGGCACCGTCTACGACATCAGCACCATCCTCATCCTCTGGTTCGCGGGGGCGTCCGCGATGGCCGGGCTGATCAACATCGTGCCGCGTTACCTGCCCTCCTACGGCATGGCGCCCGAGTGGGGCCGTGCCGTGCGGCCCGTGGTGCTGGTCTACACCGGCGTGTGCGTGCTGCTCACGATCAGTTTCGGCGCCGACGTCGACGCCCAGGCCGGCGCGTACGCCACCGGCATCCTCGCGATGATGGTCTCAGGCGCGGTCGCGGTGACCATCTCCTCCGTCCGCCGCCGCCGGCGGCCGGCCATCGTGGGCTTCACCGTGCTGACGCTGGTGCTGCTGTACGCGCTGGTGGAGAACATCAGGGAGAAGCCCGACGGCATCGCCATCTCCGCACTGTTCATCCTCGGCGTCATCGCCATCTCGCTGGTCTCGCGCGTGTCGCGCACCACGGAGTTGCGGGCCGACCGGATCGAGTTCGACGCGGCGGCGCGGCGGCTCCTCACCGACTCCCTCGCCTACGACCGCTCGCTCAACCTCATCGCCAACCGCCGCCAGGTCGGCGACGCGGCCGAATACGCCGGCAAGGAGCGCGAGCAACGCGGCATGAACCCGGTCCCCGGAGCCGCCGACGTGCTGTTCCTCGAGATCGACGTCATCGATCCGTCCAGCTTCAGCGACGTGCTCCGGGTGCGCGGGGTGGAGGTGGAGGGGCACCGCGTGCTGCGGGCGGAGAGCCCGGCGGCGCCCAACGCCATCGCCACCATCCTGCTCGCGCTGCGTGACGCCACCGGCGTGCGGCCCCACTGCTACTTCGAGTGGGCCGAAGGGTCGCCCCTGGTGCACCTGTTCCGCTACCTCATCCTGGGGCGCGGCGACACGGCCCCGGTCGTACGCGAGATCATCCGCAAGGGCGAGCCCGATCCCCTCCGGCGGCCGGGCATCCACGTCGGCGGGTAGCCGCGGCCCGCGGGCGGTCGGGCGCGTCGGCGGGTAGCCGGGCCGGCGGGTGGTCAGGCGCGTCGGCGGTAGCCGCAGGCAGTCAGGCGAGGGCGTCCAGGGCGGCCTGGTCCGCGGCGGTGAGGTGGAGGCCGGCGGCGGCGACGTTCTCCTCCAGGTGGGCCACCGAGGTGGTGCCGGGGATGGCGAGGACGGCCGGGGAGCGGCCGAGCAGCCAGGCCAGCGCCACCTGCGCGCGGCTCGCGCCGTGGCCCGCGGCAACCTCGTCCAGCACCCGCTCCTGCTCGGCCGCCGGCGCCATGCCCGGAGGCAGCTGCGAGGTGTCCAGGCCGGGCTTGAGCAGGCCGGCGGCGAGGGGGAAGTAGGAGACGAAGGCGACGCCCTGCTCCTCGCACGCCCGCAGGACCTCCTCGCTCCCACGGTCGAGCAGGTGGTAGCGATTCTGTACGGCCGCCACGGGCGCGATCTCGCGGGCCTCCTTGAGCTGCTCGACGGTCACGCCGCTGAGCCCGAGGTGCCCGATCAGCCCGCGTTGCCGCAGCTCCGCGAGCGTGCCGAACGACTCGGCCAGCGGCGTCTCATCCGGATGGAGCAGCCCGTCGCCGCCCACCCGCAGGTAGACCAGGTCGAGGCGGGGGCGGCCGAGGCGGGCGAGATTCTCCTCGACCTGCTCCCGCAGCTCGGCGGGCTTGGCGGCGGCGTTGAAGGAGCGCCACTCATCCCTGACGACGCCGACCTTGGTGGCGATGACCAGGTCGTCCGGGTAGGGGTGGAGCGCCTGCCTGATGAGGTCGTTGGCCACGTGGGGGCCGTAGGCGTCGCTGGTGTCGAGGTGGGTGACGCCGAGCTCCACGGCACGGCGCAGGACCGCCAGCGCGTTGCCGGGGTCCTGGGGCGGGCCCCACACCTGCGGGCCGGGCAGTTGCATGGCCCCGTAGCCGATCCGGCCGACGGTCAGGTCGCCGATCTTCATGGGTGGTCCTCTCGTCAGGTGCGGGTGGCGAGCCGGGCGCGTACGGACTCGACGGTGACACCGCCGCCAGGATCGCGCTGGAGTTTGCCGCGTACGGTCAGGTCGTGGACGCCCTGACGGGTGATGCCCAGCACGGCCGCCGCCACCGAGAACGGCACGGCGGACGCGGCGGGATGGCCCGCCCGGCTGAACACCGCGCGCCCGAACGGGGTGCCCCACCACGCGACCGGCGGGTCGAACACGGCGTCGCCCGGGTAGAGCGCGCCGACCAGGCGGATCGCGGTGAACGCGGCCGCTTGATCGTCCTCGCCCAGCAGGGTGTCCGCCCACTCCGCCGCCTGCTCGTCGAGCCGCGCGCGCAGCTCCTCCCCCGCCCCGAACAGGATGTCCAGCGGGTCGAGCAGACGCGCGCCGACGATCCGCCGCAGATCGTCGGCGAGGTCGGCGTGCGTGTGCGTCCTGGTGTCCATCGGCGCTCCTCCGGCTACTTGACGTTCAGTATCAAGTACTTGATGTCGAGCGTCAAGTAGTCGCCGTTCAGGCCAGCAACTCGACCGTGCCGCGCTCTCCGTCCACCCTGATCCGGTCGCCGTCGTGCAGGCGCATGGTGGCGTTCCCGGTGCCGACCACGGCGGGGATGCCCAGCTCGCGGGCCACGATGGAGGCGTGCGACAGCGGAGCGCCCATGTCCGTCACCACGGCCGCCGCACGGGGGAACATCGGGGTCCAGCCCACGTTCGTCAGCGTCGTGACCAGGATCTCGCCCGGCTTGAGCCGCTCGCCCTCGTCCGGCCCTGACAGCACGCGGGCGACGCCCTCCACGACGCCGGGCGCGCCGGGGAAGCCCGTCACGGTGTCGCTCACCGGGATCGTGGTGCCGCGGGCGTCGTACACGTCGGCCCGCCGGCCGGGGTCCGCGGCCCAGCGCACCGGGTCGAACCTGCCGACGATCAGCGTCGGGTACGGCGGCAGCGCGGCGTACCGCTCGTAGGTCGCCCGCCGCGCCGGCACCCGCTCGAGCGCCGGCGTGTCACCGTCGCGGAGCAGGTCGAGCAGCTCCTCCAGGTAGAGGTGGAACACGTCGTCGCCGTGCCCGGTCAGCTCACCCGCGCGCAGGACGAACGCCCGCAGCACCCAGAACGCGCGCATGTTCTCCGACCGCGTGTCCTCGCGGTCGCGTACGACCGCGCTCCACCGCCGGACCCGCGCCCGCATCTTGGCCTCCTTGCCCGGGTAGCGCTCGGCGAAGCGCGCCCAGGCCGCCTCCCTGGCCTGCTCCTGCCGGGCGAGCAGCTCCTCGGTGCCGGCCCGCATGTCACGCAGCCCCGCGAGCTGCGCGTCGATCCAGGCGGGGTCCTCGCCGGGCCGGGGGATCGAGACCTCGAACTCGTGCGGGCCGCGATGCCCGTACGTACGGGCGAACTCGTCCCTGGTGATCTCCCCGCGCGCCAGCCTCGACAGGCCCATGACCGGGCCCAGGCTGGCCAGTTCGCCGTCGGCGTTGACCCCGGTCAGCATCGCCTCGGCGTCGACCTCGCCCATCAGCTTGCGCAGCCGCTCACGGGTGTAGACGAGGGTTGCGCCGCCCTGCCGGCCGGCGGCCTCCAGCATGCGGCAGGAGGTGACCATGTGCGGCTCGATCTCGCGCGACCACAGCTCGGCCAGCTCGGGTCCCGAGCCGGTGGCGGCGATCCGGTCGCGCGATTCCTCGCAGCGCCGCTGCGCGGTGGCGAGGAACGCGCGCATGCCCTTCAGGTTCGTCCGCACCCGGCGGCGCAGGCTGATCGCCATGGGCAGGATCAGCTTGATGATCTGCCAGCGCGAGGTCTTCAGCATCGGCACGTCCAGGCCGGGCGGCATCCTGCCGAAGACCTGCTCGACCGCACTGAGCCTGCCCGCCATGCCCATGGCTCCGGCGATGGAGTGGACGATGCTCAGGTTCATGTAGAACCGGCCGCCGATGTTGCCGACCAGGTCGAAGCCGGGCAGGGCCGAGGCGGACATGGCCTCGTGGATGAACAGGCGCACGAACGACCACGTCATCGGCGTCATCACGTCGGGGATGGCCTCGCCCAGGTTGCCGCCGGTCCAGAGGTAGTCGCCCTTGAGGCTGTCGTTCCACTCCTCGACCTGCGGTTTGACGCCGGTGATCGGGCGGGCCTGCAGGACGGCGAACGCGCCGCCGCTCCTGGCCCATTCGAGGTCCATCGGCGTGGCGTACAGGTCCTGGACGCGCGCGCCGAGCCCGGCCAGCTCCACGGCCTCGGCGGGGTCTAACACCGCCTTTCCGCGCAGGTCCACGGGGACCGGCCGCTCCTGGGTGCCCTCGGGGGTGCGGACGGTCATGACGGTCTTGTCGCCGATCCGCGCCTCGGTGACCGTGCCGCCCGACACCACGATCGTGTCGGGTGTGACCTGGCCGCCGACGACCGCCTCGCCGAGGCCCCAGGAGGCGTTGATGACGGTCTCGTCGCGGGCGCCGTTGATCGGGTTCGCGGTGAACATGATGCCGGCCGCGTCGGCGTCCACGAGTTCCTGTACGACCACGGCCAGCGCCACGTCGTCGTGGGGGACGCCGTTCTGGTCGCGGTAGGCGATGGCCCGCGGGTTCCACAGCGAGGCCCAGCAGCGTTTGACCGCGTCGAGCAGCGCGTCGCCCCTGATGTTGAGATAGGTGTCCTGCTGACCGGCGAACGACATGTCCGGCAGGTCCTCGGCGGTGGCCGACGAGCGGACGGCCACGGGCACGTCGTCGCCGAGCATCGCGTACGCCCGCCGGATCTCCCCGGCGATCTCGGCGGGCATCTCGCGTGCGGCGAACAGCGCGGCGGCCTCGCCGGGGGCGGCGGCCAGGACCTCGTCGCGGAAGGACGACACGAACGCGCGGTAGGCGTCGGTCGTGATGTGGAAACCGCCGGGGACCGGCAGCCCCGCCCTGGCCAGCCGCGCCAGCGAGGCGCCCTTGCCGCCCACGGTCGCCAGGTCGGCCGCGGCGTCGTCGAAAGGAAGCACAGCCTTCACCGCACACGCTCCTTCATGCCAAGGGAGGTCTCCAGCTTCCGGCGGGCGACCTCCTGCATGGCGTCGAGAAAGTCCAGGGTCGCCCGCGCCACCGCGCTGACGTCGTCCTCCGGCAGCGGGCGGCCCGTGCTCATGGCGCGCTCGATGGTGTCGGCCACCAGCTCCGCGATGCGCTCGTCGGGCAGCCGCGCCTCCTCCGGCAGCAGGTCCGACAGGGACACGAACCCGTACACGATGGAGGCGATCACCGTCGGGTGGTCGCCCGGCTCCGCGCGCACCGCGCCGTGCTCGATCAGCCGCCTGATATAGGCGTCGAAGGGTCCGCCCAGCTCCAGTCCCGACGTGCTGTGCCGCTTCATGCGGGTGAGCCTGCCGAGCACCTCGGAGTCGCCGATCAGGGACGCCCGCAGCAGCGGCCGGCGCAGCAGCGTGCCGATGAACCGCCCGAACAGCTCGCTCACCGTGGCCGGCGCGCTCGCGCGGAGGTCCTCGAGCAGGCGGACCCGCTCGCGGCGCAGCAGCGCGGCGAACAGGTCGTCGCGGGTCCTCCAGTGCAGGTAGATCGTGCCCTTGGCGACCTCGGCCCGCTTGGCCACGTCGTCGATCGTGGTCTTGTCGTACCCCCACCGCAGAACCAGCTCGCCGGCGGCATCAAGAATCCGATGCGCCCGTTCGAGCTGACGAGCCGGATCCTGCGGCGGCCGCCCAACCTTGACCATCCGTCTCACCCCATTTGTTTGACCAAATGAGACTAGGCGGTCATTTAATTAAGCTCAAGTTCACGTGATGGACACCACATGGCCAATCATCTGAGTTTGGCCAGAAGCGACTCGGCCTCGGGGGTGAAAGTGGGGTCGCCGGTTGCCGCTGCTTTGGCCAGCAGGTGCTTGGCGGGGTCCAGGTCGCCGCGGGCGTAGCGGATCTCGCCCAGTCGGTAGGCGGCCTCGGCCACCAGGTCGGTCTGCTCGGTCAGCCCCAGCGTCAGTTCGTAGAAGCGCAGGGCGCCGTCCCGGTCTCCCAGCCAGTAGCACAGCTCGCCCAGGTGCGCCGCGGCCAGCCCCGACTCCGAGTCGCCCGCGTCGATGACCCGCTGGTACCAGGTGAGCGCCTCGGGGAAGTCGCGGTTCCGCTTGGCCAGCGCGCCCAGGTACATCGCTCCGAGCGCGCTCGTGTGGCCCTCGCCCGCCTCGACGGCCCTGACGTACCAGTCGCGGGCGCGCGACTCGTCCTCCTTGTCGTAGGTCTGGCCGAGCGCGACCATCGCCCGCGCGGCGAGGTCCGCGTCGCCGGCGTCGAGCACCCGCAGGTACACCTGCCGCCCCTCGTCCACCTCGCCGGCCCGCACGAGAGCCTGCGCGAACACGCTGAGCGCCGTCGGCTCGCCGCTCTCCGCCGCCGTACGCAGCGTGCGCAACGACTGCTCGGTGTCTCCCTGGCGGTCCTGGAGCATGCCGAGCAGGCTCCCGAACACCCCCTGCACGGGACTGTCGGCGTCGCCCGCCTGGCGCTCGGCCAGGGTGTAGAACGCGTCGGAGTCGCCCTCAGAGTCGAGCAGGGCCAGCAGCCGGCCGCCGGCGACGAAGCGTACGTCGGGGTCGTCGTGCTCGTTCAGCCGCTCGAACATCGCCCGTGCCTCGGCCGTCTCGCCCAGCTCCGCCAGCCGCTCGGCCACCCGCAGCTCGGTGAAGGGGCCCGTCCCCGCCACCTCGTAGTAGCCGCGGACGGCGGCCGGGTCCTCGCAGAGGTCTCCCAGCTCGCGGGCCGGCTCGGCCCCGTCCTGGCCCATGAGCGTCAGCACCTGCACGGCCAGCGGGTGCTCGCCGCGCCGGGCGGCCTGGTAGGCGAGGGCGTCGAGGTTCTTCAGCGCGGTCTGGGCCAGGTCGGTGCCGGTGGCCGCGGCCTCGGCGAACGCCCGCGCGGCGGCGAGGTGGTCGCCCTCCTCGTGCAGCCACAGCCCGAGCATGACGCCGCCCCTGGCCACGGCGTCCGGCTCCCCGGACGTGAGAGCCAGCCGCGCCTCCCTGGCCGCGCCGTCGGCGTCGCCAAGCTCGCGCAGCGCGCCGGCGAGGTCCGCCCGCAGCCCGGGTGTGGTCTCGGCGAAGCCGGTCTCGACGCCCCTGCCGTACATGAGGGCCGCCCGTTCCATGTCGCCCCGCAGCTTGTACGCGTCCCCCCACGACCAGTAGCCCAGCGCCACGGTCTCGGGATCGCCGGTCCCCGCGGCGCGCTCGGCCTCGATCTCCAGGGCGTCGTAGTCCCCTTCCTGGAGCAGGTGGACGAGCAGGCGGCGCAGGCATTCGAGGTCGCCGCCCGACGCCCCGCCGACCAGCACCCCGCGTGCCCCGGCGGTGTCGCCGCGGTCCGCGAGCAGCCCGGCGAGGAGGACGGCGGTGCCGGGCAGCCCGGCCTCGGCGGCCTCCACGGCCCCGTCGAGGTCACCGCGGCGGCTTCGTACGACGGCGATGTCGCGCCAGGCCGCCCCGGCCGCCCGCGGGTGCTCGGTGGCGGGCAGCAGGCACAGCTCGGCCCCGCAGTGCTCGCCCTGGTTCGCCAGCAGCGCGCCGAGGCCGAGCCTGGCCTGGGCGGCGTGCTCAGGCTCGCCCAGCTCGACGGCGAGCAGGAAGAGCGGCTCGGCGACGTGGCCGGGCATCCCCTGGGCCCGGACCGTGACCTCGGGCAGCACCTCCGCGCGGACCGCGGGCTCGGCGGCGGCCAGCAGGCGGCGTACGGCGGGCACGTCCTCCTCGTCCAGCGCGAGCAGCAGCCCGGCCAGCAACTCGGAGCCGATCTGCGCGGTCAGCGCCGCCAGCGCGCCCTGCCTGTCGCCTGACTCGGCCAGCACCCAGGGCAGCTCCTCCGGGACGGCCCGGCCGAGGAGGTGGCGGGCGGCGGCGGCGGCGTAATCGTCGTCGTCCTGCGCCGCGGCCCGTTCCAGTGCGAAGTGCGCGGACTCGGTGTCGCCGGCCGCCAGCAGGCACCGTCCCGCCTCCAGCATGGTGACCGCCTCGGAGCCGGGATCGACGGCCGCCGCCCGCTCGAACGCCGCCCGCGCCCCCCGCAGGTCACCGGTCGCGGCGAGCAGGCCGCCGAGCAGGCGTTCCGACTCTCCGCTCACCTCGTACGGCGCCTCGGTCAACGCCGCCAGCGCCCCCTCAGGATCACCGTGCTCACGCAGCATCCTGGCGTGGTGCACCGCCGCGTCCGCACCGAACGCCCCGGCCAGCCGCTCACGGGCCTCCTCCCGCCGCCCGCAGGCCACGAGCGCCTCCGCCAGCCGCAGCACCACGTCCGGGTCCTCACTCGTGCCGGCGAGCCGGGTGAGCGCCTCAGCGGCCTCCGCGTGCTCGCCGAGGTCGCGCAGTGCGGTGCCGGCTGCGCTGAGTGCGATGGCGTTGAGCCGGTCGTCCGCGCCGACGGCCTGCCGCCAGGCGGCGACCGCGCCACGCCGGTCGCCCGCGTCGTCGCGCAGGGAGCCGAGGTAGCAGCCCGCCTCCTGGCGCAGGTCCGGGTGGCCGGCCGTGGCGACCAGCGTGAGCGCGCCGTCGGCGGCGGCCCGCCGGCCCGCGCGCTGCCAGGCGTGCGCGCTCCGCATCGCGAGCGTGCTCGCCATCCAGTACGCCTCCCCCTCGGGGAACGCCTCGGCGGCGGCGTCGAAGTCCTGGTCCAGCAGCAGCCTGCCGAACTCCCCCATCTCGCCGGGCGCCAGCGCGAACGCGGCCCGCGCGGCGGCGAAGTCGCCGAGCCTGACCCTCGTGAAGCCCAGCGGCCAGGCCGCCCGCTCCGGCGCCCCCTCGGCGATCAGCCGCTCGTACACCCGGCAGGCCGCGAGCAGGTCACCCTGCTCCTCACACACCCCCGCCAGCGCCCCGGCCGCCGCGAACCGCAGCCCACCACACCCCGTGTCGAAAGCCTCCCGGTACGCACCCCGCACCTCCCCGCGTACGCCTTCCGCCTGGTCGCGTACGTGCTCCGCGACCAGCCCGCCCAGCGCGTACGCCACGAAGGGCGCCAGCGCGGGATGACCGTCCGCCCGCGCCCGGCGCAGCAGCTCGATCGCCTCGTCCTGGTCGGCCAGCACGTCCTTGCAGATCACCGCCGTGTACGACAGCGCCAGCGGATCACCCGAGCCCGCCGCCGCCCGGAACATCCCGGCGGCGTCCGACAGGTCCAGCCCCGCGGCCGCCAGCACCTGCGCGAGCACGGCGGTGCCGATCGCCGACACGGCCGGGTCCGCGTGGTCCATGGCCGCGCGGTAGCGGGCCAGCCCCTCCTCCCTGCCCAGCCGCTGGTGGGCGAGCATCGCCCCCAGCACGGGATGCGAATCGCGCTCCCGCACCAGGTGCAGCAGGAATGCGGCGTTGAACGCCTGGGCGACGTCGTCGCACTCCGCCACGTACGACAGCAGCTCGTCGGCCTGCTCCCGATCCCCCTCGCCCAGCTCCAGCTCGGCGAGCGTCACCATGGCCCGGATCGACTGCACCTGCGCCCCGGAGTCGGCGGCCAGGCGCAGCAGCCGTCTGGCCCCGGCCAGGTCGCCGGCCTGCAGGCGGGCCAGCCCGGCGTCGGTGTCCTGAAGCGCCTGCTCCTCCACGGGATCGGCCAGCGGCTGCTGCCTGGCGGCGTGGTCGACCAGCAGCGCGGCCTTGAACGCGGCGTCCGGGCCGGCGTGCTCCGACGCGTACGCGGCCAGCTCGATGATCTCGTCGTGCCGATCGGCGTGCTGTTCGAGCAGCAGGCTGAGCAGGGTGACGCAGATCGAGGCCCACTCGCTCTCGCCCGCCTCCAGCACAGCACGCAGCGCGGCCAGCGCCTCGCCCGCCTCACCGGCCTCGGTGTGTATCTGTGCCAGGCACGCGCGGGCCTGGAGGGCGTATTCGCGCTGGCCGCTGGCGATCACCCGCTGGAAGATCGCCTTGGTCTCCGCCACGTCGCCGAGCTGTGCGGTGACCTTGGCCAGCTCGATCAGCGCGGGCAGCCGTACGTCGGGTCTGAGGTCCTCCGCGGCCACCCGGTAGGCTGCCGCGGACTCGGCGTACTCGCCCAGGTCCACCAGCACCGCGCCGAGCAGCTTGTGCGCCATGCCCTGGTGGTCGGCGTGCCCGACGGCGATGGCGTGCTCGCACACCTGCCTGGCCCGCTCGAACTCCTCCGCCTCGGCGTACTGCTGGTAGAGCCGGAACGCCGACAACGCGACCACGTCGGGATCGCCGCAGGTCAGCAGCGCCCGGTAGTCCTCCTCGTCCACGGCGGCCTCGTACAGTTCGCGGGCCGAGGCCGGGTCCTGGTGGAACTCGGGCAGCTCCAGCCGCGCGGCCAGCTCCCCCACGGCGGGGCTGTCGCACCTGCGGGCCCGCTCCAGCGCCTCCTGCGCGCCCGGCGCGTCGCCCAGTTGCGTGCACACGAGCACCAGCGCCGTGTCGGCGAGCGCGGCCACCTCGAAGTCCGCGCCGTCCGAGGCGATCATCAGCACCCGGTGCGCCGCCGGCCACTCCTTGGCGTTGACCAGCATCATCCCCATGGCGATCGCCGAGCGCTGCCCGAACACCGGGTCGCCCGACTGGATCACCGACCGGTGCGCCGCCTCGGCGCCGTCGAGATCCCCCTGCTCATGCAGGAGTCCCGCCAGCAGATGGGACGCCTCGGGGTCGCCCGTGGCCGCGATCTGCCTGAACAGCACGGCGGCCTGGGCAAGATCCCCTGATTTCCAGCAATTCACGGCCGCGTCAAGCTGTTCTGACGCCATTATCACTCCAAAGTCATCCAACAATGTGAAAAAGCTACACATATGCCGCCCAGGGCACAGGGCATTCCGAGATCTCCGGGTCCTCCCGCACCGAAGCCGAGGGGGGCCGTAGCGTAGGGCCCATGGCGAGAGCGTTCTGGATCGATCAAGAGTTCGACAGGGACCGTGACGGGCGCTATGCCGTGCACGTTCGCAAGAACCTGGCGGAGTTCGAGTGGGGTGACATCGCGCCCGTGCGGTTCGCGTGCGCGGCGTGGCGGCTGGCCTCGCCGCCGTCGCTGACGCCTGGCTACGTGCGGTGGGACCGGCGCGTGCTGGAGGCGACCTGCCACCGCAACACCTGGGACGGCACGCTCAACGCCCGGATCAAGCTGGTCTCGCCGCTGCCCGAGGAGCTGACCCGGTCGCGGGCCTGGTGGCGCGACCGCGGCTGGCTGGGCTGGCAGGAGACCTTCGGCCAGTACGTCGAGCCGACCCAGCAGGACCTGGCCAGGATCCCGTTCCTGCGGGCCACGCTGCTGATCGAGGCGCCGGTGCCGCTCGGCGACCTGCCGCCGGAGCCGGAGGGGCCGCACGACGACGTCGAGCAGCGTGCCCACCGCGCGGTGCTGGTGCTCGTACGCGAGCTGAACGCCCTGGTTTCCCCGGTGCTCGACCAACTGGGCTGACTCGATCTCCGGCATGTCCGGTGCGCCCTTGGGTAACAGGGGTCCATGAGAATCCCGCTCATCGTGGCGGCGCTGGCGCTCGCCGTGGCCGGTTGCGCCGTGGACACGGCCTCGCCCGCGCGGGCGGCGGAGCGGTTCCACGCGGCTCTTTCCGCGCACCGGGAGGACGCCGCGTGCGCCCTGCTCGCCCGCAAGACCGCCGACGAACTCCCCGACCCCGGCCAGACGTGCGCGGGCGCGCTGCGTGAGCTGCGGCTGGGACCGGGCGGCGCGGTCACCTCGGTGAGCGTGTGGGGTGACCACGCGCAGGTGCGGCTGGCCGGCGACACGCTCTTCCTGACCCGCTTCGGCGACGCGTGGCGGGTCAAGGCCGCCGGTTGCGAGCCGGTGCGCGACCTGCCCTACGAGTGCGAGGTGGAGGGCTGATGCGGGTGATGTTCACACTCACCCTGATCCTGATCGTGGCCGGGCTGGCGTGGTTCTTCGCCGTGGGGTCGTCGCGACTGTGAGATGGCTCAGGGAGAACTCACTGTCGTCGGCGTTCATGGTCATGTTCGTGCTGGCGCTGGGCGGGCAGGCCGTGGCCGGGATGCTGGAGTTCAACGACCAGCAGCGGGTGGACGGCGGCGAGCCGGTCTCGCTCTTCCAGTACGTCGCCACCTCGACGTTCGCGGTGGACGTGGCGGAGAACTGGCAGTCGGAGTACCTCCAGTTCTTCCTGTTCATCGTGCTCACCGTCTGGCTGATCCAGAAGGGCTCGCCCGAGTCCAAGGAGCCGGGGCGGGCGGGGGCCGAGTCGGACGAGCAGCAGCAGATCGGGCGTCACTCCGATGACCACTCGCCCCGGTGGGCCAGGGTCACGGGGGCCCGGCTGTGGTTGTTCAGCAACTCGCTGGGGCTGGTGATGGGGGTCGTCTTCGTGTTGTCGTGGCTGGCGCAGTCGGTGGCGGGGCAGGCCGCGTACAACTCGCAGCGGCTCGGCGACCTGCGGGATCCGGTCTCATGGGGGTCGTACGTGACCTCACCCGAGTTCTGGAACCGGAGCCTGCAGAACTGGCAGTCGGAGCTCCTGGCCGTGCTGTCCATGGTGGTGCTTTCGATCTTCCTGCGCCAGCGCGGCTCCCCCGAGTCCAAGCCCGTCGGGGCCGCTCACGTATCCACGGGGGTGGAGGGCTGACCGGCGACCTCGGGACCGCTCACGGGCTGGCGATCACGGGACCGCTCACGGGCCAGCCCGCGATCACGGGACCGCCCAGGGGCTGGCCGGTGATCACGGCGACGATGCGGGTGCCGGGGGTGAAGGCGCCGTGGCGGGCGAGGTCGAGGATGCCGTAGAGCATCTTGGCCACGTACACACCTTCGACACGAAATTTCGCGATGAATCGGTCTAGGTCGGGCGTTGAGCGGGCGTATCCGCCGAAGTGGTAGTCGAGGTTGATCGCCCAGTTGGACCACGTCCGCCCATACGCCTCCCGCTGCAGCCTCTCCACCTCACCGGCGAGGAACCCCGCCCCCTTCAGCACCGCGAACCCCAGCGCCCGCCGCCCCTCGGGCAACCCCGCCGAGATGCCGGCCAGCGTCCCCCCGGTGCCGACCGGGCAGCAGATGACGTCGTACGCGCCGCTGATCTCCCCCGGCAGCTCGGCGCACCCGCGTAGGGCCGCCGCGTTGCTCCCGCCCTCCGGCAGGATCACCACGTCGGCGCCCCAGCGCTCGCGCAGCCGCGCCTGCACCTCGGGAGTGTGCTTGAGCCGGTACGAGCCCCGATCCAGGTAGGTGAGCGTCATGCCGCAGGCTGCGGCGTGAGCCAGGACGGGGTTCAGCGGCAGGTGCTCCTCGCCGCGAATGACCCCGATCGTCCCGATCCCGTGCCGCCGTCCGGCCTCCGCCACGGCCCTGATGTGGTTGGAGTACGCGCCCCCGAACGTCAGCAGCCGGCGCTCCCCCAGCTCAGGGCCCAGGTTGTACTTCAGCTTGCGCGGCTTGTTGTCGTCGTGCATCAGGAACACCCGGACCCGGCCGAGCCCTGGATCCACGAGCTCCTCCATGGCGCTAGTCTACGGTCGGGCCTTTGTTGAGGAGTGTTCGATTATGCGCGTTGTTGAAGCTTTTCGTGCCGCCTACGGCGCGTCCCCCCAAACCGTCTGGCGCGCGCCGGGCCGGGTCAACCTGATCGGCGAGCACACCGACTACAACGACGGCTTCGTCCTCCCGTTCGCGGTGCCGTGGGGCGTGACGGCGGCGGTCACGCCGCGCGCGGACCGTACCATCCGGCTGCTGTCGCTCCAGACCCCCGGCGAGCCGATCACCCTGGCCCGCCACGAGGACTCCAAGGGCTGGACCCGCTACGTCGTCGGCGTGTTCGCCATGCTCGGCGACCGCGTGGCCGGCGCGGACATCGCGATCGACGGCGACGTCCCGCAGGGCGCGGGGCTCAGCTCCAGCGCCGCGCTCGAGGTGGCCGTCGCCACGGCGCTCAACGACCTGCACGGCCTGGACCTCTCCCCGATGGACCTCGCCCTGCTCAGCCAGCGCGCCGAGAACGACTTCGTCGGCATGCCGTGCGGCATCATGGACCAGGCCGCCTCGGCGCTCTGCCGGGAGGGTCACGCGCTGTTCCTCGACTGCCGCTCGCTCGGCTCCAGGAACATCCCGCTCGACCTGGCCGCCCACGGCCTGAGCCTGCTCATCATCGACACCCAGGTGCACCACGAGCACGCGGGCGGCGAATACGCCAAGCGCCGCGCGGAGTGCGAGTCGGCGGCGCGCAAGCTCGGCGTCGAGGCCCTGCGCGACGTCACGGACCTGGCGGCGGCGCTGGAGCGGCTGAGCGGCGACGAACGCAAGCGCACCATGCACGTCGTCACCGAGAACCACCGCGTCGAGGCCCTCATCGGCCTCCTGCGCGCCGGCGCCGTCACCGAGATCGGCGCCCTGCTGAACGCCTCCCACCTGTCGCTCAGAGACCAGTACGAGGTGTCCTCCCCCGAGCTCGACGTCGCCGTGGAGGCCGCCGTCAGGGGTGGGGCACGAGGCGCCAGAATGACCGGCGGCGGCTTCGGCGGCTCGGCCATAGCCCTGGTGCCGGTGGAACGCCTGACCGCCGTCCAGGACTCGGTCTCCACCGCGTACCGCAAACACGGCTTCCAACCCCCCC
>NZ_JADOGI010000139.1 GCF_015645445.1 Nonomuraea cypriaca
ATACGGTCCTCCACCTCGCGCAGGATCCGCCCGATCTCCTCCCGCCCCGATACGGCGACCGGCGTGTCACCCGTCGAGTCCATCGCGATGACCTCGCCCTTCCACAACGACGGGATGTCCTCCCTGCGCGGGTGCGCCTGTAACACCCCGCCCTTGTACGCGGCGATGAGCTGCTCGGCCCGCGCGTGCACGGCCTCCACCTCGTGGTCGCGCTCGATCAGCGCGCTCTCCCACTCCTGCGTGAGGTGCTCGATGCGGGCCCTGGCGCGCTGCAGGTTGGCGTTCGTCTCCTCGACCACGGCCCGCCGCCGCGCCTCCACCCGCCGAGCCCTGGCCTCAGCGATCGAGATGAACGGATCCTGAGCACCGGGACCGGGTTCGGCGGGTGGAGGCGCATGGCCGTTCACGTGTTCGGGATGCTCCGGGCGGGCGTCGCTCCTGCCCAACTCCCGCAGGATCACCTCGCGCGCCCCGAGAGCCCGCTCAAGCAGTGCGGTACGCCTGGCCGCCAACCGCCGATCGACCTCGGTGATCTGCTCACGGGCCAGTGCCCGGACCTCGGTCACGAACGCGGGCTGGAACTCCGGATCCGTGAACTCGCCCAGAGGATGCCGCCGGGCGTCCCGCATCCCCCGCCGACGCGCTTCCTCTCGCTCGGCCAGCGGATCGCCCCGCTTGAACAGCCGCGACAAGAACGCCATCCGCGTCTCCAGGCTCCAGCCGGACCGGCCCCCGCACGGGGGTTCCCTGAAATCCCAGACTAATCGGCCCATTTCCGAGATGGCGGCCGTTACCACACCCCACCCACCGTCTTCCAGGACTCCCATCAGCAGGCATCACCCTGGTGGAGGATCCTCAGCAAGGCATGTGGCTCCACCGGCAATGCCCGACACCGACCCTGACCGTGACCGGATGCAAGCAGCGGCCGAGGCCGGAACCCTGCAGACCACGAGCATGGATGAGATCCTTCGCCGACGGCAGGAGCGCGCCGCCGAGTGAAAGTGGCGGCGATGTCAGGCATGGGAACCACCTGGCAGGCCCACGTTGCGCCGTGACGGCGGTCAGCCGGTGAAGGGTCAGAGGACGTCTTCTGGAGGGCCATCAGCCCCGTGCGGCGGTTGGCGGTTCGTCGGCCTGCCGTACAGGATGGGCTTCAAAACCGAGAAGCGCCGCACATGAGCAGGGCGCTCCGGACTACGGCGCTCCGGACTACGGCGCTCGGGCGCCGCGCAAAGGCACGGCGCTCCGGGCTACGGCGCTCGGGCGCCGCGCAAAGGCACGGCGCTCCGGGCTACGGCGCTCGGGCGCCGCGCAAAGGCACGGCGCTCCGGGCTACGGCGCCCGGGCGCCGCGCAAAGGCACGGCGCCCGGGAAACTACGGTGCATGTATCGGCTGCGCAAAGTCGCGCCCGAACCTAAAGAAGAATCAGCCCTTCTCCGCCTCGCCGGTGGCTTGTTCCATGGCTTCCTCGGGGGAGGCTTCGAGGTCCTGTTCGGCGTCGGCGCCCGCCTGGGCGGAGGCCTTGTCGAGGCGGACCCAGCTGGTCACGCTCTCCACCGCGAACAGCACGAAGAGGTACGCCGTCAGCAGCGCCAGCACCGGCGTCAGCACGCCGAACGCGGCCCCCGCGCCGATGATCAGCAGTCGCAGCTCCCAGCCGAGCCCCGCGTGGAACACCCAGGCGGGCGGCCAGATGCTCTGCCGGGTGCGGTAAACGGTGTCGTAGGTGTGGTAGCCCACGACGTAGACCAGGACGAACAGCAACCACTTCGGCACGTCGGCCGTGAGGCCGATGGCGATCATGGAGAGGAACTCGGCGCCGCGCAGCAGCGGCGGCGTCAGCCAGTCGAAGCGGCCCAGGTGGTCGCGGGGCGCCGTGGGGAGCACGAGAAGGAGCATGATCGCCACCGGCACCAGCAGCATCGGGCCGGGTTGCAGCAGCCCGGCGACGATGACGGCGGTGATGGCGAGCAGAGCGGCGAGCGTGGCGGGCACGGGCGGCAGGCCCCGGCCCAGCTTGCCGGCCAGGGCGTGGACGAGCGGGCCGTCGTCGCGATAGGCGAGCAGGCGGGCGGTCTGGATGCGGCGGCGTTCCTCGTCGGGGTCCGGCGTGGGGGTGGCCATGGCCTGCGGTTGAGTGATCATACGAGTGACCTCATGAGGCGTCCGGTGAGGGTGTAGACGGCGGCGACGGAGCCCCAGATCACCAGCGTGAGGAAGGTGATCCGGGCGTCGAAGAAGGCGGCGGTGATCGCGATGGCCGCGAACCGCTCGCCGATGGGGAACACGATCATCTTGCGCGCCCAGTGGACGGCGCGGAACCTGCCGGCCTTCGTCCACATCTTGAGCACGCCCCGCACTCCCTGGCTGCGCTCCACCTTGCGGCGGACGAGCAACTGGCGCAACTCGCGGTCGTCGGGCGCGTCGAGAGGCACTGTGGGGAGCTTGGCGGGCGGCTTGCGGCGGTTGGAGATGCCGAAGGAGAAGTCGAGCAGGTGGCGTACGGACTGGAGCCCGAGCGCGGCCAGCGCCAGGATCCAGATGTCTTCGCTGTTGCCGGAGACCACCCAGCCGATGGCCAGGCCGGCGAAGACGACGTATTCCTTGAACCGGTCGAACGTGGCGTCCAGCCAGGCCCCGAGCACGCCGAACTTACGGGCGTAGCGGGCCACCTGCCCGTCGACGCAGTCGAAGACGAACGCGAAGTAGATCAGCACCCCGCCCAGCACCATCCACGGCCGGTCACCGGTGGCGAAGCAGGCGGCGGCGGCCACGCCCAGCGCGATCGAGATCAGCGTCACCTGGTTGGGCGTCAGCCCCCGCCGGGCCGCCCAGCGGGCGATGAAGCGGGAGTAGGTGGAGACGAAGTAGGTGGTGAAGAAGCCGTCGGCGCCCTTGACGGCGTAGTTGAGCCGAGAGCGGTCCTCGTCCATGCCGGCCATCTCGGGGCCCGCCTCGTTGACCTCTTCCTGGGTCGTGACCCGGCGGTAGAACAGGTCGCGCCGGCCTCGGAGGCCGACCGACACGCCGTTGCGCACCAGGCCGAACACGATGAGCTGCACCAGATCGTCGTCGTCGCCGAACAGGTCGGCCATGGCGGCCAGCTCACGACAGGTCTCCGCCAGCACGGGCGCGTTGCGTGCGCTGATGTGCAGCGGGCCGAGCAGCACCGCGTTGGGCCTGGTCACGCCGTGGTGCGCGGTGCCCACCGACACGATGCGGGACGACTTGCCGATGCGGGCGCGTACCGGTAGTCCCTCGACGCGGCCCCGCCCGATCTCGGGCTCGGCCTCGTCGATGGGTACGCGTTCCTCCTGGGCCGGCTCCGGCTCCTCATGTTCGGTGTCGTCCTGATCTTCCTCGCTCACCCCCACCCGCGGCTCTTTCGCGACGAGCGCCAGCGCACCGCGCTTGGTCTTGGTGATCTGGTAGATCAACTCGTCGTGGACGACGGAGTTCTCGGGGATGATGAAAAGGCTCTCCGTTGCGGACTCTGCGACATCGGCCAAGGCGCGTAGAGCGGCGGCCACGTCGCCGGACTCGATCGTGGCGGGCCGCGGATCCATAGAAGTGACCTGGCTGCGCAGCCGCTCGGTCACGGTTGGGCTGCCGGGCAGCGCGGCCAGCCTCAGGCCGGTGGGAGAGGTGTCGGGGCCGGGCGGGGGGCCCAGCAGGACCACGCGGGTCATGACTCCCTTTCGAGGCGGTAGAGGGGGGTTGAACAACGGGCAAAGCGGGACTGGCGTCAAAGTCTAGTGAGGCTTACGCAAAGTCGCGTCACTCGAGCATGCCCGTAACAGTGAGCCCGCCGGTATTGAGCGTGGCCGTAAGATGTCCGAGTGAGTCTCTACCGTGACGAAGGCGTAGTTCTGCGTACGCAGAAGCTCGGTGAGGCCGATCGCATCATCACCGTCCTGGCCAGGCGCACCGGCAAGGTCAGGGCGGTCGCCAAGGGCGTGCGCCGCACCACGTCGCGATTCGGGGCAAGGCTGGAGCCTTTTACCCATGTTGACCTGCAGTTTCACGTGGGCCGCTCGCTCGACGTCGTCACCCAGGCGGAGACCATCCGGCCCTACGGCGAGGCGCTGGCCGGCGACTATCCCCGTTACACCGCGGGCAGCGCGATGCTGGAGACGGCCGACCGGCTGACGCACGGGGAGAAGGAGCCGGCGCTGCGGCAGTTCCTGCTGCTGGTGGGCGGCCTGCGCACGCTCGCCGACCGGGGTCACGAGGCCAGGCTGGTGCTGGACGCGTACTTCCTGCGCTCGCTGGCGGTGGCCGGCTACGCGCCCGCGCTGGAGGCGTGCGCCAAGTGCCAGGCGCCGGCGATCAGGGCGTTCGCCATCGTCGCAGGTGGCGTGGTGTGCGGCGGGTGCAAGCCTGCGGGGTCCGTCGTGCCCGCGGGGGAGACGATCGGGCTCATGACGGCGCTGCTGCGCGGCGACTGGGCCGCCGCCGACGCCTCGGAGTCGCGCCACCGCAACGAGTGCAGCGGGCTCGTCGCCGCCTATCTGCAGTGGCACCTCGAACACGGCATACGCTCTCTTCGACACGTGGAAAGGGAGCCAGTGTGAACGTACGACCGCCGACCCCGCATCCGTCCGGGGTGACGCCGCCGCCGATCCCGCGCGATCTCCTGCCGAGGCACGTGGCCATCGTCATGGACGGCAACGGCCGCTGGGCCAAGTCGCGCGGGCTGCCGCGCACCGAGGGCCACAAGGCGGGCGAGTCCTCGCTGTTCGACGTCATCGAGGGCGCTCTGGAGCTGGGCATCCCCTACCTGAGCGCGTACGCGTTCTCCACGGAGAACTGGAAGCGCTCGCCCGACGAGGTGCGCTTCCTCATGGGCTTCAACCGCGACGTGATCCGGCGGCGGCGCGACGAGCTCAACGCCATGGGCGTGCGGGTGCGCTGGGCGGGCAGGCCGGGCCGGCTGTGGAAGAGCGTCATCTCCGAGCTGCAGGAGGCCGAGGAGATGACCGTGCGCAACCGCGAGCTGACGTTGCAGTTCTGCGTCAATTACGGCGGGCAGGCCGAGATCGTGGACGCCGCGGTCAGGCTGGCCGAGGACATCGCGGCCGGGCGGGTCAAGCCGTCCAGGGTCAACGAGAAGGTGTTCGCCCGCTACCTCGACGAGCCGGAGATCCCCGAGGTCGACCTGTTCCTGCGCTCGTCGGGGGAGCAGCGCTTCTCCAACTTCCTGCTGTGGCAGTCGGCGTACGCCGAGATGGTGTTCCTCGACCGGCTGTGGCCCGACTTCGACCGCAGGGACCTCTGGGAGGCGTGCGAGACGTACGCCAAGCGCGACCGCCGCTACGGCGGGGCGATCCCCAACCAGGTCTGACCGCCGGCGCCTCAGCGGACGGCGCCGCCAGGCCAGAAGACCGTGATCGGCATGCCGCGCGCGCGGGCCGCCGCCACCACGTCGGCCGTGCCGCCGTATCCGCGCGCCGGCAGGCCGTCCCAGACCGCCCACAGCGTGTCGGCGTGGTCGAGCATGAACTCGGAGGCGGTCTGGTACGACCGCGGCGTGGCGTCGTCGGAGTCGAGCTCGTGGACCCGGTTCGCGAGCCGATACAGGTCGTCGTAGTCGGGCCAGTGCTCCGGCGGCAGCGCCTGCCGATACTTCCTGGCCGGTATGACGGCTTCGAGCAGCCCGTCCGCGTCGAGCACGGCCCTGGCCCCGATCGTGTCGGCGCCCTCCGCGAGACACGACAGACCCACCACGGGCTCGTCGAGCCGGGTGAGAGCGGCCCGGAAGGCGGCGTCCACACTCCGCGCGACGGCGGGCGGGAGGCCCCGGTGGCCGGAAATGGCGATGCGGCGGGTCATGAAACGATTGTGATCCCCACGCGCCCCCGCGGGAAGCCGGGCGCCGTGATGATCACCGGGAAGCCGGGGCGCCGGGGCGGTCAGGCGGGCGTGGCCTGGTGGGCGCCGATGTTCGGGCGGGCGTCCCTGGGGATCGGGGCGCCGTGGATGTCGCGGCCGCCGTCGTCGTGGACGGTGAGGCCCGCCCCGAGGGCCGGGGAGCCGGCGGCGAGCCGGAAGCCGGGGACGTTCCCGGGATCGGCGAATTCCGGGTCCGCGACCACGGGGTTGGCGTGGTGGGGCGGCACGGCGACGTGGTGGTAGAGGTTGTGGTCGTAGACGCCCGTCGTGTCGTTGATCGTCGAGCCTTCCTGCCTGCCGACGAAGATGTTGTTCGTGAACTCGATGGGCGTGTGGTCGCCGCGGCTGCCGATGATCACGTCGGCGGTCGGGCTGTAGATGACGTTGTTGTAGAACTTCACGTTCGCGATTCCGTTGTCGCAGCCGTTGGCGACAACGGGGATCGAGAAGTCGCCGAGCAGCACGTCCTTGTCGTTCCTGCTGATGTTGTACCGGACGGTCGCCCCGTCGGTGTGTGAGCCGGTGATCGCGCAGAACAGGATGAACGGGCCGTCGTTGTCGTGGCTGTAGTTGTACTGGTAGACGAGGTCGCGGTTGCCCGCGTCGACGCTGAGCGCGAACGACGGCGGTGTGGCGGAACCGCCCGAGATCTCGTTGTCCTGCACGACGGGACGGATCGAGTTGGAGGCCAGGATCCCCGCGCGGGACTCCGACGTACGCAGGCCGAACCCGTCGACCGTGTTGCGCTCGGTCAGGGAGTCGACGCCGTTCTGCACCAGGATCCCGTCCCCACCGAGGTCGCCGAGGTCGTTGCCGAAGATCCGCACCTTGGTGATGGGGACGAAGGTGTTGGTGCCGGCAGGGAAGAGGTCGTGGCGGTTCCATTGCGACAGCGTCCCGATGCCGATGTTGTCGACGCCGTACACGGTGTTGTGCGAGACCTGGATCCCGTCGAATCCGGTGGCCACCGCGGAGCCGGCGGCCTTGAAGACGATGCCGCCGCCGTTCTCGAGATCGGCCTTCAGCGCGTCGTAGCTCACCACGTCGTGGACCGCCACGTCGTCGACCACGTAGTGCCGGCCGATGCCGTAGTCCTCCAGCAGCACGTAGATGCCGGCGCGCGGCGTCTCGTCCCTGGGCCCGGGGTTGGAGACGTCCAGGTCGCGGATCTCCCAGCCCTGGACGTTGTGCAGGAACACGGTGGCGCGGGCCCCGCCGCCGACGATGGCCGGGCGGGCTCCGGTGCCGTAGGCGCCGATGACGATGGGGTCGCCCGGCGTGCCCGACCCCTGCGGCTTCAGCACGCCGTGGCAGGTCGTCCCACGGCGGAAGAGGATCGAGTCGCCGGGTTCGAAGACGACCGTGTTGACGTGCTCCAGGGTCCGCCACGCCGTACGCGAGGACAGGCCGGCGGCGGAATCGTCCCCAGAACCGGGATCGACGTAGTAGCGCACGCCGGTCGAGACGGTGGCGCCGGACGCGAGAGGCAGGCTCTGCACCATGAAGCTCACTCCAGAAAAGATGACCACCCCCTCGCTGGGAGGGGGCGGTCATGGGAATCGTCAGTTGACGCAGGACCCCTGGTGGACGCCGATGTTCGGCCGCGTGGCCGGCACCGGGTTTCCGTAGAGGTCATGGCCGCCGTTGTCGGGGATGGCGATTCCGGCGCCGATGGCCGGCGAGCCGCACCGCAGCCGGTAACCGAGGGCGCTGAGCACGCCGTACGAGCTGCCCGCGCTGACGAACTTCGGGTCCCCGAGCACGGGGTTGGCGTGGTGCGACGGGACGACGACGTTGTGGTAGAGGTTGTGGTCGTAGACGCCTACCGCGTCGTGGATCTCCGAGCCGCCCGGCTTGCCGTAGAAGATGTTGTTGGCGAACTCGATCGGGGTGTGGTCGCCGCGGCTGCCGACGATCACGTCGGCCGTCGGGCTGTAGATGACGTTGTTGTAGAACTTCACGTTCGTGATCCCGTTGTCGCAGCCGTTGGCCACGACGGGGACCTCGAAGTCGCCGAGGAGCAGGTCCTGGTCGTTCTGGCTGACGTTGTACCTGATCGTCGCGTTCTCCGCGTACGACCCGACGAACGCGCAGAACAGGATGAACGGGCCGTCGTTGTCGTGGCTGTAGTTGTACTGGTAGACGAGGTCGCGGTTGCCGGCGTCGACGCTGAGCGCGAACGACGGCGGGGTGTCGGAGCCGCCCGAGATCTCGTTGTACTGCGCGACCGAGCCGTCCGAGTTGAACGAGACGATCGCGGCGTGCGAGGCGCTGGCCCGCAGACCGAATCCTTCGACCGTGTTGTACTCCATCACGGAGTCGATGCCGTTCATGACCAGGATGCCGTCGCCGCCCATGTCGGTGAGCTTGTTCCAGGAGACGTTCACCCTCGGGATCCCCACGAAGGAGTTCGTGCCGGCCGGATACAGATCACGCTTGGACCACTGGGAGACCACGCCGATCCCGGTGTTGTCCACGCCCGAGATCGTGTTACGCGTGATCGTGATCCCGTCGAAGCCGGTGGGCACCTCCGAGCCGGCGGCCTTGAAGATGACGCCGCCGCTGTTCTCGAGCTCGGGCTGCAGGCAGTCGCAGCCGGGCACGTCGTGGATCTTCACGTTCTTGACCGTGTAGCCCTTGCCGGTGCCGAAGTTCTCCAGCAGGACGTAGATGCCGGCGCGCGCGTTGCCGTCCCTGGTGGCCGGGTTGGAGATGTCCAGGTCCCGGATCTCCCAGCCCTGCACGTTGTACAGGAACACGGTGGCGCGGGCCCCGCCGCCGTTGATGGCGGGGAGGGCGCCGCTGCCGTACGCGCCGATGACGATGGGGTCGCGCGTCGTGCCGGAGCCCTGCGGCTTCAGCACACCCTCGCAGGTGGTCCCACGGCGAAAGAGAATCGAGTCGCCCGGCTTGAAGACGACCGAGTTGACGCGCTCCAGGCTCCGCCACGCCGTCTGCGGGGAGAGGCCCTTGGCCGAGTCCTTACCGGAATCGCAGTCGACGTAATACGTGGTACCGGTCGTTGTCGCCGCCGCCTGTCCCGGGGCGACGGCCGCCACGAACGCGCTCATGACGACGACGAGTAAGACAATGTGGAAAGCGCGACCACGGCTCCTCCGCATGAGTTCCGACGTGTATTCCATGTGCTTTGCTCCCAAGAGGGTGATGACATCGGGGACGTTGAGTTTGTTGCGACCGGCTCGACGGTTGCTCGACGAGGGCTAGACGGCCCACTCCTGCCGCTGCCAGGCGGCCTCCGCGAAGGCCCATTCGTAACGGGCGCCCACCAGGAACCGGTCGACGAGCCGGCTCCGGTCGGCGGCCGAGCACTGCGCGCCCATCTCGTCGACCATGGCGAGGAAGGCGTTCACGTACCCCTCGTAGTCCCCACCCGGTGGATACTGCTCGACCCACGAGGCGTACCGGGATCGGGGGTCGCAGCGTTTTTGCAGGTCGTTGGAGACGAAGAGATGAAACCAGGTCATCGGCAGCAGGCTGACGATGCCGGTGGCGAACGAGACCGTGGACCCGGCGAGCATGAAGGACGCGTAGGCGTGGACCACCGGGCGGGCCACCGTGCCATCAGGGCCGGCCGGGGACTGTCCGGCGGCCAGGCCGGACAGTCCCGCGGCCAGCTTCGGCAGCGAGCCGAACGTGGCGGTCGCCGCGGAGCAGAGCAGCTCGCCGTGCTCGTCCCGCTCGGCGATCCCCGCGCACCTGGCCAGCGCCCGCGCATAGGCGGGAACGACGTGGCGGGCGTCCTGCTCGGCGAAATACCACAGCGACGACGGCGGCAGTGTGCCCTCACGCAGCCCCGTCCAGAACGGGTGCTCCATGACCTTCGCCACCAGAGGTTCCGCGATCGCGGACAGCTCCGCCCGCAGGGTCATCAGCTCGCCGCCGCCGCCACGCCGATGCCGCCGGCGACCTGGCCGAGCACCTCGGTGAGCACCTGCTCGGCGTCGGCCACGCCGTCGCTCCGCCAGGCCACGAAGGCGTCCGGCCGGACCAGTACGGCGCCGCCGGGCGTGAGGCCGATCGCGGTGGCCCAGTCGTCGTCCACCGGAACGTAGTCCCCGCCCGCGCCCAGCCGTACGGCCCGCAGCGGCACGTCCGTACGCTCGGCCAGCCGGGCCGCGGCCTCGTGCCAGGCGTCGCCGTCCGGGCCGGTGAGCAGCACGAACGAGTCCCAGAACAGGTCGATGGTGGACAGCCGCTCGCCGTCCCGCTCCAGCCAGACGTGCGGCGCGCGGGTGCCAGGCTCGCCGACCAGCTCCAGGGGAGCGGTCAGCACCGGCTTCTGCAGCTCGCTCACCACCGCCTGGGAGCGGTAGCGGTAGCCGAGCGTGATGATGATGTCGTCGACCATCTGCGCGCGGACCTCGTCGGAGGCGTACCCGTGCCTGATGCGGTTTCTGACCATCGCCTGCTCGGCCATGGCGGCGCCCACGGCGTGGCGCTCGTCGTGGTAGGTGTCGAGCAGGTCGGGGCCCGCCCACCCGTGCATGGTGGCCGCCAGCTTCCAGGCCAGGTTGTGCGCGTCGTGGATCCCCGTGTTCGCACCGAACCCGCCGGCGGGCGGATGCACGTGGGCGGCGTCACCGGCCAGGAACACCCGTCCGACCCGGAAGTGCTCCGCCACGAGCTGCGCGCCCTCCCAGGGCACCTTCGCCAGGATCTCGACGTTCATGTCCGGCTTGCCCGACGCGGTGCGGACGATCTCGATGCAGCGCTCGTCGGTGAAGTCGGCCGGGGACTCGCCCTTCTCCGGGAAGTAGACCGGGGCGGCCAGCCACGGATCGCGGCCGTGCAGCCGCGACAGCCCGGTCATGGTTCCGCCGGCGGTGGCGTAACACAGGATGAACGGCCGGTCGGCCAGGATCTCCTCCAGCTCCGGCGCGCGGAAGTAGATGCTGAGCGCGTTGAACACGGTGCCGCGACCCGATCGGGTGACGCCCAGCGCCTTGCGGACCGAGCTGCTCGCGCCGTCCGCCCCCACCAGGTAGTCCGCGCGGATCGTCTTGACCACCCCGGTGGCCACGTCCTCCAGCTGCGCGGTCACACCGTCGCCGTCCTGCTCGATCGAGCGCAGACGGGTGGCGAAGCGCACGTCACCGCCGAACTCGCGAGCCTTCTCCGCCAGCACCACCTCGTAACGGTCCTGGCCGCACCCCATCACCCGCTCGGGGCTGATGGTGACGCCGTCCAGCGACGGAGCCTCCAGGACCTCGGCGTCGGCGATCTCGGAGAAGGTGTTGACCCGCAGGATCCCGCCCTCGAAGAACGGGTGCGAGTCACCGATCTCCAGCGCGCGGATCTCCTTGCCCAGACCCGCCGCCCGGAAGAGCTCCATGGTACGGGCCTGCAGGCCCGGCGCCCTGGGCAGCATGGAGGTCTCGCCGCGCTTCTCCACGACCAGCGTCCTGATGCCGTGCCGGCCCAGGAAGACCGCAGTGGACAGACCGACGGGGCCGGCGCCCACGATCAGCACCGGCACGCTCTCGTCATGCATCAGATCCCTCCGTCAACATTGATCGTCTCGCCGTTCACGAACCGCGACAGGTCACTGGCCAGGAATCCGACGACGCCGGCCACATCCTCGACTTCTCCGAGCCGGCCGAGGGGGATCATCTTCTGGTACCGCTCCAGCACGGGAGGCGGCGTCGGCTCCTCGGTCTGGATCGGCCCGGGCGCGACCACGTTCACGCGGATCCCGCGCGGCCCGAGCTCCTTGGCGAGGGACCGGGTGAGCCCGACCAGGCCGGCCTTGGTGGCCGTGTAGTGGGCGCGCAGCGGGATCCCGACGGTGGCCACCCTGGACCCGACGAAGACGATCGACCCGCCCTCGGAGAGCAGCGGCAGCGCCCGCTGGGTGACCAGGTACGGCCCGCCCAGGTTGTTGTTCACGACGCGCTGCCACTCCTCGAACGGCAGCTCGGCGAACGGCACGTGGCTGATGACGCCCGCGTTGTGCACCACCGCGTCGAGGGATCCGTACGAGGCGCGGCAGCGCTCGATGAGGTCGTCGACGTCCGCCGGGTCGCTCACGTCCGCCCGGACCAGGTGGTGGTCGCCACCCGTCTCCTTGAGTTCGCGGGCCAGGCTCGTGACGGCCTCGCCCTCCGTGCGATAGCACGTCACCACGTCGGCTCCCGCGCGGGCGAGGCCGAGCACGATGCCCCGCCCTATGCCCCGCGAACCGCCGGTCACGAGGATCTTCTTTGCGGTCAGCTTGAGCTCCATCGTTCCAGTGCTCCTGATGTCTAGAGGAGGATGGCCGCGGCCACCAGGTTGGCGACCAGCGCGGCCAGCGAGAGCAGCACTCGCGCGGTGTTCCAGGTCTTCCAGCGGACCCGTGGATCGCGGTCCGCCCAGTCGTGCGGCTGGCTGGCCGGGTCCAGCGCGGTCACGTACTTGTTGATCGGCACATTCTTCGCCAGGGAGATCGTCATGAGGACGGCGAGGAACGCGGCGCCCAGCCAGAACAGGGCCGCCACGTCCGTACGCCCGCCGGCGCCCGTCACCGCGAGCGCGACGTCCAGCCCGAACGCCAGCGCGTTCGCGATGGGCAGGAAGGGGTCATAGCGCGGCCAAAGAAACTTGATCAGATTCACGTACCCCGCGTACGGCAACTGGAGGGCGAAAGCCGCCAGCCCGATCGCGTTGCCGAGCATGACGCCGGCCGCGATCCCATTCGCGAGCAGCGCCAGCGCGAGGAGCGCCCCGGTCATTCCGCGCCCTGAAGGGCTACCGCGGCCTTCTCCACCAGTCCCTTGATCCGCTCCATCTGGATCGCGGTGTTGTGGTTCAGGTGCGCGGTCATCCCGTCGTCGTCGGCCGGGGCCTGCGGCTTCATGTGGAAGTCCTGCACCCAGCGCATCCGTACGCCCTCCGGGACCTCGCGGTACTCCCAGAAGATGTTCATGTACTCGAACGGGCCGGTCTCGATCCGGTGGGCGCGCACCTCACGCGTCACCGGGTCGGGGGTGCGCTCGGAGACCCAGCTCCACACCCTGCCTTCCTCGTCGGGGTGCATGGTGAGGCGGAAGGTGATCTTGTCGCCGTCGTGCCCCAGGATCTCCGCCGCGGCGTACTCGCTGAACAGCTGCGGCCACGAGGCGACATCGTTGGTCATCTCCCAGACCAGGCTCATGGGGGCCTGGATGACGACGGCGTTGTCCGTGTGTCCTGCCATGGTGTCGCTCTCTCCGTTTCAGCTCGTCAGACGGACGTTGACGTAGTCGGCCAGGGCGCGCGGCGTGGGCAGTTGCTCCGCCACGTCGTCCGGGATCAGGACCCCGAGGTGGTTCTGCAGCTTGGCCGCCACCTCCAGGACCGCGAGCGAGTCGTAGCCGAGGTCGACGAACGGGACGTCGGAGATGTCGTCGCCGAGGTTCACGTTCTCGGCGGCGCCGGCGCACGCGAGCATCGCCGCCTTGAGGTCGTCGATGGTGAATGAGGTGGGGGAGGTCTGGGTCATCTGCTGCTCCGTTCCTTCCTGACGATCACTGCTGCGTTGAATCCGCCGTGGCCGCGTGCGACGACCAGGGCGGTGCCGAGGCCGGCCTCCCGCGGCGCCCCGCGGACCAGGTCGATCTCGCAGCCCGGCTCCAGATCGGTCACTCCGGTCGTGGGCGGGATGACGCCGTCGCGGATGGCCAGCAGGGCACCCGCGAGGTCGAGGGCCGCGCCGCCCGCGTAGAGCCGCCCGGTCATGGTCTTGGGCGCGGTGACCGGAGGGGCGCCGGGACCGAACACCGCCCGGATCGCGGCCGCCTCCTGCAGGTCGAGCTCCGGCACGCCGGCCGCGTCCGCGAAGATCACGTCGACGTCGGAGGCGGTCTGCCCGGCGTCGGCGATCGCCAGCTCCATCGCCCGGCGCAGGCCGGGCTCGCGGCCCGATCCGGGGCGCGGGTCGAAGGTCGCGGCGTATCCGGCGATCTCCCCGTAGACGTGCGCGCCTCTGGCCCGCGCGTCCTCGGCGTTCTCGACGATGAGCATCGCGCCGCCCTCGCCGGGCACGTAGCCGGACGCGCCGACGCCGAAGGGCAGGTACGCCCTGCCGGGGTCGGTCGCCTCGCTGAGCCGCCCGTTGCTGTACTGGGCGGACACGCCGTACGGGCACAGCGAGGCGTCGGACCCGCCGGTGACCACCAGCCGGGTGCCGGTCCTGATCAGCTGACGCGCCTGGCCGGCCGCGTCCAGCCCGCCCGCCTGCTCGGCGCAGATGACCCCGCAGGGCCCCCGCATCCCGTGGCGGATGGAGATCTGGCCGGTCGTGGCCGCGTAGAACCAGGCGATCGACTGGTACGCGCCCACCCAGGAGGGCCCCTTGGACCACAGCCGTTCGATCTCGCGCTGGCCGAACTCGGTCCCGCCTGAGGAGCTGGCGGTGACCACGGCCATGTCGTACTCGGGGATGTCCGCGGGGTCGGCGCCCGCGTCCTGCAGCGCCCACGCGGCGGCGGCCAGCCCCAGGTGGGTACCGTGGTCGGTCTGCGGGATGAGGCGGCTGGGGATGTGCTCGGCCGCGGTGAAGCCGCTCACCTCCCCGGCCAGCCGGACCGGATAGCCGGAGGCGTCGAAGCGGCTGATCTCCTTGATGCCGCTGCGTCCCGCCAGCGTGGCCGCCCAGTACTCCTCGGTGCCCAGTCCGTTCGGCGCGGTGATGCCGATCCCCGTGACGACGGCCGTCCTGCTCATGCCGCCCTCACGATCGTCATGGCGGTCTGGAAACCGCCGAACCCGCTGCCGACGCTCAGCACCGCGTCGATCGTGTGCTCCCGCGCGGTGTGCGGCACGTAGTCCAGGTCGCACTCCGGGTCGGGCGTGTGCAGGTTCGCCGTCGGCGGCACCACCTGGTTCTCGATGGCCAGCGCGCAGGCGGCCACCTCGATGGAGCCGATGGCGCCGAGGGAATGCCCGACCATGGACTTGATGGAGCTGACGGGCACCTCGTAGGCACGCTCGCCGAGCGCGCGCTTGAAGGCCGCGGTCTCGTGGCGGTCGTTCTGCTTGGTGCCCGAGCCGTGGGCGTTGATGTAGTCGATGTCCGCGGCGTTCAGCCGGCCCATGTCCAGGGCGCTGCCGATCGCCTCGGCCATCTCCCGTCCGTCCGGCTTGAGCCCGGTCATGTGGTACGCGTTGCTGCGGCCGGCGAACCCCGCGATCTCGGCGTATATGTGCGCGCCACGCGCCCGCGCCGCCTCCCGCTCCTCCAGGACGAAGACCGCGGACCCCTCCCCGAGCACGAACCCGTCCCGGTGCGCGTCGAACGGTCTTGACGCGTGGGCCGGATCGTCGTTGTTCGGGGAGGTCGCCTTGATCGCGTCGAAGCAGGCCGCGGTGATGGGCGAGACGGGCGCGTCGGTCGCGCCCGCGATCACCACGTCGGCGCGGCCGGTCCAGATCTGCTGGCAGCCGTTGCCGACCGCGTCCAGACCGGCCGTGCAGCCCGTGGAGATCAGGGAGACGGGACCCTCGGCGCCCGCCGCCCAGGCCACCTCGCACGCGATGGTGCTCGGCGCCATGTACCCGTAGAGGTGCCGCGCCGCGTAGGCGGGATCGACCACCCAGCGCTTGCCGCCGTCGCTCAGGACGACGTACTCCTCTTCCAGGCCCATGGTGCAGCCCACGGCGCTGCCGATGCTGACCCCGATGCGCTCAGGCGGCACTCCTTCGAGGCCGCTGTCGCTCAACGCCTCCCTGGCGCAGACGACGCCGAACTGCGCCGCCCGGTCCATCCGCCGGATCTCCGACGGGCTCAGCCCCTCGGCGGCCGGGTCGAAGTCGCATTCCGCCGCGACCTTCGAACGGAAGCCCGACGCGTCGAACAACGAGATGGCCCGCGTAGCGGTACGGCCGGCGGACAGCAGGTCCCAGAACGCCTTCGTTCCGATGCCGCCCGGGGCAACCACGCCGATCCCGGTGATGACGACGCGCCTGTCGGTGCGCATCAGGCCGGCCCTCCCACATCGGGTACGGCCTGCCCCACCCCGGGGTTCGGCAACGGCTCGGTGTCGACGTGGCCGAGATCCGGCCGAGGCGCCAGCGGACTCAGGTGGAAGACCGCGTGCACCTCTTCGTCGCCGTCGTTCCAGACGCGGTGCGGCACCTCCTTCGGGACCATCAGCCCCTCGCCGGCCACCAGCTCGGTCACCTGCGTGCCGAGCCGGGCGGTGAGCCGCCCGCGCACCACGAAAATGAACTCCTCGGAGTACGGGTGATAGTGCTCGGCCACGAACTCGCCGGGCGCGAGCGTCAGCGTGCCCATGAACCCGGAGGTCGAGGCGACCGTCTTCGGGCTGAGAACCACCCGGATGTCACCTCCGCGGCGCCGGTTCGGCGCCACGTCGTCCGCGCGCACCTTCGGTACGGCGAGCTCCTCCACTGCCTCACTCACCGTTCGCCTCCCAGACGTAGAAGGGGTTGGCCATGGCGTCCTTGGGCTCGCGCCAGTTGGGGTCGTAGGGCCGGATGTGTTCCGCCAGCCGCGTGTTGATCTCGTCATAGAGCGGGTGGCTGCGCGCCTTGTAGAGATTCGGCGTGATGTTGTCGTCCGCCTCCACCAGGTGGAAGTAGAGGTCGTGGAAGCGGAACAGCGTGCGTCGCGACACTCCGATCATCCGGGGCAGGTCGGTGGCGTCAGAGTCCTTGAAGATCTGTGCCACGTTGTCAGCCTCGGCCGGTTCCATGCGGGCGACGATCAATGTCCGATGCACTCCGGAGCTCCTCTCGTGTGATGCCCCATGGTTGATCCGATGGTTCTGGTCTCGGTCGAATCCCGCTCGACTCGGGCGGCGCGAGTCCACTTCGAGCCGGGAACCGCACAGTGGCGGCGGGATTTCAGCACCGTCGAGTTCCGGTCGAGTCCCGGAACCGCCGGTCTTTCGTAACCGTCGAAAGGTGACTGCAGTGAGCGGCGACAACGAGCTGGCCTTCATCGGTCTGGGCGGCATGGGCGGCGGCATGGCTCTGTGCCTGCGCGCGGCCGGATTCCCGCTGGTGGTCTACAACCGGACGGCGGCCAAGTCCGTGCCGCTGGCCGAGGCGGGAGCACGTGTCGCCGCCTCGATCGGCGACGCCGGCCGCGACGCCTCGATCGTCCTGCTCAGCCTCAGCGACGAGGCGGCGGTCGAGCAGGTCCTCTTCGGTGAGCTGGCCGGGCGGTTGCGTCCTGGGGCGCTCGTGGTGGACACCTCGACCGTGTCACCCGCGTACTCCGCGGACGCGTCCGAGCGGCTGGCCAAGGTGGGCGCGCGGCGCCTCGAGGCGTGCGTGATCGGGAACCCGCCGATGGCCAGGGCCGGTCAGCTGCGGATCTTCACGGCCGGCGGGAGCGAGGAGGCGGACGAGGCCCGCGGCGTCCTGGAGGCGCTCGGCCAGGAGATCGTGCATGTCGGCCCGGCCGGCTCGGCGTGCGCGCTGAAACTGTCCTTCAACCTGATCCTCGGCAACCAGATCGCCGCGCTGGCCGAGGCGGCGCAGCTCGCCGTCAGCGCGGGCGTCGACCGTGACCTGTTCTTCACGGCCGTCGCCAAGAGCGGGTTCAGCTCGCCGGCGCTCGCGTTCCGCGCGGAGCTGATGCGGACCAGGCGCTACGAGCCGCCGGCGTTCCGCAGCACCCTGATGGAGAAGGATCTCCGCCTCGCGGTGTCCGGCGCGGCGGCGCACGACCTGGAGCTGCCCGTCACGGCGGGCGTGGCCGAGCGGTTCGGCGCGGCGATCCGCGCCGGTGACGGCGACAAGGACGCCGCCGCCATCGCCGAGCTGCGGGCTTCCGTCCACTGAGGCGGGGCCCGGCCCGGATCGCCGGGCTCCGGAGGGCCGTGCTTCGGATCACCGGGCTTCGGAGGATCGCGGGCTTCAGATCGCGATCCCGCCGTGGACCTCGAAGACGCTGCCGGTGATGTACGCGGCCCGGTCCGAGGCCAGGAAGGCGACGAGTTCGGCCACCTCTTCGGGGTGGCCGAACCGGCGTAGCGCGATCGCGCCCAGCAGCCGCTTGGTGACCCGCTCGCTGAGCTGGTCGGTCATGTCCGTGGTGATGAGGCCGGGCGCGACCACGTTGGCCCGCACGCCGTGCCCGCCGATCTCCTTGGCCAGCGCCCGGGTGAAGCCGATGACGGCGGCCTTCGAGGCGGAATAGGTGGTCTGGGTCGGGTTGCCGTACACGCCGGCCACGGAGGACATGGTGATCACGCAGCCGGACCTGCGCTTCATCATGCCGAACACCGCGGCGCGGCACAGGTGGTGGACGCCGCCGACGTTGGTCCGCAGCACCGCGTCCCAGTCGCTCTCCTCCACGAGCATGAGCGGCCCGTCCCTGGTGATGCCGGCCGACGTCACGACCGTGTCGACCGGGCCGAGCTCGGCCTCCGCGCGGGCGACCCAGTCACGCATCGCCTGGCCGCTGGCGACGTCCGCCCGGACAGGGAGCACCTGACCGCCGTACTCCCTGGCCTCCTTGGCCACCGCGGCGGCGCTCTCGTCGGCGCTCTGGTAGCAGAAGCTGACATCGAATCCATCCCGCGCCAGCCGCAGCACGATCGCCCGGCCGATGCCGCGCGAGCCGCCGCTGACAAGCGCGACCCGCGTGTCTGTGAGGCTCATGCGCTCAGGGTCGCATCGGCGCCGGTGGGACGGCTCGAAATCGGCTCGACGCCCGTACGACCCCCGGCCTGCGCCCGCTCGGCCGGTCGAGCCCCGTTCCAGCCCAGCACGAGCGCGACGGGCCAGCATCGGCCAGGACAGCCCTGAGCGGAGGTTGATCGTGGATCTTGAACTGGCCGGCAAACGTGTCCTGGTCACAGGTGGCACGCAGGGGATCGGCCGGGCGACCGTACTGGCGTTCGCCCGGGCGGGAGCCCGCGTGGTCGCGTGCAACCGCAGCCCGGGAGAGGCGGCGGACAGCCTCTCCCGCGAACTGAAGGAGCTGGGTGACGGGCACCGCGTGGTGCAGGCCGACGTGACGGAACCCGACGGCGCGGCCGCGCTCGCGACCGTCTGCCAGGAGGCGCTCGGCGGGCTCGACGTGGTCGTGAACAACGTCGGAGTCGACGGCCGCGCCCGGTTCGGCGAGCTGACCGTGCAGGAGTGGGACCGCGTCGTCTCGGCGAATCTCACCAGTTGTTTCCTGGTGACCAAGGCTACGATCGGGCTGCTCGCCGACCACGGCTCCGTCATCTACATCGGGGCGTCGGCCGGGATGCGCGGGCGCCCGGAGAGCGCACACTACTGCGCCTCCAAGACGGCGCTCACCGGGCTCACCCGGTCGCTCGCCAGGGAGTTCGGCGGGCGGGGCGTACGCGTCAACACCGTGGCGCCCGGCGTGATCGTGAAAGGGCCCGGTGACGGGCCGCCGCCCCCGGTCGCCGACCTCATCAAGGCCGTGACCGCGCTCGGGCGCCTCGGCGCCCCCGACGAGGTGGCGGCGGCCGTGCTCTTCCTGGCCAGCGACGTGTCCCGGTACATCACCGGGGTCACACTCAACGTGGACGGAGGCGTCTGATGCCCTATGCCGCCATTACCTACAAGGTCCGACCCGGCTTCGACGACGAGATCGCGGAGATCTTCGGCGCGTTCCAGCGGGTGGACACCCCTACCATGCGCGACGTGACCGGCAACGAGGCCGGGCGGCTGCTCGGCACTGGCGTCTTCATCAAGGACGGCGTACTGGTCCGAGTGATCCACTACGAGGGCGACTTCCGCGTCGTCGCCGCCCACATGGCCCAGCAGAAGGGCGTGCACCTGATCGAGGAGAAGCTGGCGCCCTACCTCGTCGAGCAGCGCGACACCTCGACGCCGGAGGCGTTCCAGGCGTACTTCCGCGACGCCCTCATGCGCAGCATCGCCCAGCTGTCCGTGGACACCCATCCTGCGGGCCGATGATGGAGCTGGGCATCGGGCTGCCGACGATGGTGTCGGGGATCAGCGGCAGCGACCTGCTCACCTGGGCGAAGCGGGCCGAGGAGCTCGGCTTCTCCTCGCTCGGGGTGCTCGACCGGCTGATGTACGACGGCTACGAGCCGCTGATCACGCTGGCCGGCGCGGCCGGCGCGACGAGCCGGATCCGGCTGGCCACGACCATCCTGATCGCCGCCTACCGCGGCGACCGCGCGCTGCTGGCCAAGCAGCTGGCCAGCCTGGACCGGCTCTCCGGAGGACGGCTCGTGGTGGGCGCCGCCGCCGGTGGGCGCGAGGACGACTACGAGGCGTGCCACACCTCTTACGGGGACCGTGGCCGGCGGCTCGACGAGCTGCTCGGCGAGCTGCGCGGGTTCTGGAGCGGCGAGAGCGACGGGCCGGTCCCGGGACCGCGTGCCGAGAAGGGCGGGCCGCCGCTGCTCGTGGGCGGCCACTCGCCCGCGGCGATGCGCCGCGCCGCCGCCTTCGGCGACGGCTGGATCGCCGGCGGCAGCTCGGCGTCCGGCTATGGCGAGCTGGCCGGCAAGGTACGCGAGGCGTGGCGTACGGCGGGCCGGGCCGACCGCCCGCGCCTGGTGGCGATCGCCTACGTGGCGCTCGGGCCGAACGCACTCGAGCACGCCGGGCACCACCTGCTCGACTACTACTCCTTCATGGGGTGGAAGGCCGAGATGGCGGTCCGGAGCGTGCTCACCGACGCGGAGCGGCTGCGTGAGTTCGTCGCCGGCTACGAGGCGGCGGGCTGCGACGAACTGCTGCTGTTCCCGTGCGTCCAGGACCCGGGGCAGGCGGACCTGATCGCCGACGCGGTCTGGGGGTGAGCACCATGCTGAACGTCCTGGCCGTGCTGGTGCTGCTCGGCAGCGGCACGGTGGCGGGCGTCCTGTTCGCGGTGGCCGTCAGCACCGTGCCGGCGCTGGCGGCCATGCCGCCCGACCGTTATGTCTACACGCACACGCTGCTCGGCCGGAACTGGGACCCCACCATGCCGCTCATCGTGCTGGGCACGACGCTGCTGGACATCGTCCTGGCCGTCTGGGCGCCCGGGGCGCTCGACCGCACGCTGATCATCTGCGCGACGGTGTGCCTGGCCGGCGTCTCGCTGGTCTCGCACCTGCGGAACGTGCCGATCAACAAGCGGGTGCACAGGACCGATCCGGACGCGGTCCCGCCGGGATGGGAGGATCCGCGGCCGGTGTGGCGGCGCTGGCATCTGCTGCGCACCGCGCTCGCGATGGTGGCGCTGGCCGCCAACAGCGTCGCGCTGACACTGATCTTCTGATCGCTCGTGCGCCATGAGCCCGGGGGGTTCCCCCGGGCTCATGGCGCATGTGCCGTTTCTCAGGTGGTCCAGGAGCGGGGGGAGCGGTAGCCGTACCACTCCCCGAGGGGGCGGCCGGCGCGGGGGCACGGCTCAGGCCGGGCGGCCTGAGCCGTGCGCAGGGCGGTGAGCGCGCAGATCAGCGCGCAGATCTCGGTGTCCGTCGGCTGTCCCGACACGATGTGCAAGTCCATCACATCGGCGGGTTTCCGTGCTTGCGCCGCGGGCCCGCCGAGTGCTTGGCCCGGAGCAGGCCCAGCGACCGGATCAGGGTCGCCCGGGTCTCGCGCGGATCGATGATGTCGTCCACGAGACCGCGCTCGGCCGCGTAGTAGGGATGCATGAGGACGTGGCGGTACTCGTCGACGCGCTTGGCCCGCTGCTCCTCTGGGTCGTCCGCGGCGGCGATCTCCCTGCGGAAGATGACGTTGGCGGCGCCCTCCGCGCCCATGACGGCGATCTCGTTCGTCGGCCACGCGTAGGAGAGGTCCGCCCCGATGGAGCGCGAGTCCATGACGATGTACGCCCCCCCGTACGCCTTCCGCAGGATCAGCTGGATCCGGGGGACGGTGGCGGCACAGTAGGCGTACAGCAGTTTGGCCCCGTGGCGGATGATCCCGCCGTGCTCCTGGTCGGTGCCCGGCAGGAAACCCGGTACGTCCACAAGGCTGATCAGCGGGATGTTGAAGGCATCGCAGAACTGGATGAACCGGGCGCCCTTCTCCGAGGCGCTGATGTCCAGGACACCGGCCAGGTGCCGCGGCTGGTTGGCCACGATGCCGGCCACCTCGCCGTCGAACCTGGCCAGGCCGCAGATGAGGTTGCCCGCCCAGTTGGCGTGCCACTCGAAGAACTCCCCGTCGTCGACGATCTCCTCGATGACGGCGGACATGTCGTACGGGATCGACGGCTCGGACGGGACGAGGTCGAGCAGGCTGTCGTTACTCCGGTCAGGCGGATCGGTGGCGACGACGGACGGCGGCAACTCCTGGTTGTTGGACGGCAGCATGGACATCAGGAAACGCACGTCCTCCAGGCACGAGACCTCGTCCGGATAGACGAAGCCGGCCACGCCGGAAACGGTTCCGTGCACGCGTGCGCCCCCGAGCCAGTCGGCGGTGATCTCCTCGCCGGTCACCGCCTTCACGACATCGGGACCCGTGATGAACATCTGGGCGATGCCGTCGACCATGAACACGAAGTCGGTGAGCACAGGCGAGTACGCGGCTCCGCCGGCGCACGGCCCGAGCATCACGCTGATCTGGGGGACGACGCCCGACATGCGTACGTTGCGCTGGAAGATGCCGCCGTAACCGGCGAGCGCCGTCACCCCCTCCTGAATGCGCGCGCCGGCCCCGTCGTTCAGGCTGATCAGCGGCACCCCGGCGGCCTCGGCGAGATCCATCACCTTGTGGATCTTCTCGGCGTGCGCCTCGCCGAGCGCGCCGCCGAACATCCGGAAGTCGTGCGCGAACACCATGACGCGCCGGTCGTGGATGCGTCCCCAGCCCGCCACCACGCCGTCCGTGTGCGGTCGCCGGTGCTGCATTCCGAAGTCGATCGCCCGGTGCCGGCGGAAGGCCTCGACCTCCACGAACGAGCCGGGGTCGAGCAGCACCTCCAGCCGTTCTCGTACGGTCAGCTTGCCCTTGGCGTGCTGTCTCGCCGTGGCCTCGGCACCCGGCCCGCTCTTGATGTCTTCCTTGAGGAGATCCAGCTCCGTGACCCGGTCGCGCATCGTCTCGCGCGGCAGGTCGATCAGCGGTGACTGGATGGTTCCGGTGTCTTTCCGATCCAGCATGCGTTCCCCTCACCATGTCAGGTGGCTGCCGCTCCAGAGGAACACACGGGTTCCGCGCCGCGGCACCCCTACCCGACCACTAGAAGGTGAGGGACGCCGCGGTGCTGAGCCCCGGTGCTAAAAGCTGAGAGACGCCGGGAGATCACTCCGTCCGCCGATGTTGAGCTTGCGATACGTACGCGTCAGATGCTGCTCGACCGTGCTGACCGTGAGATAGAGCTGACCGGCGATCTCCCGGTTGGTGTGCCCGGCGGCGGCCAGCACCGCGACCCGCCGCTCGGCCTCGCTCAGCACGGCCGCCTCGTCACCGAGCTCCCGCGCCGCGGGCGCCTCCACCTCCACGGCCTGGACCGTGCTGTCGAGCGCGGCACCGCACTCGGCGGCCACCGTCCGCGCCCGCACCATGATCATCCCGGCCCGCCTGCGCTCACCGAGCTTGTCGTACGCCTCCGCCAGGTCGAACAGCGCCCTGGCCAGCTCGAACTCGTCGCCACTCGACTGCAGCAGGTCGACCGCCCTCCTGAGCAGATTGGGGCGGTGGCGCATCTCGCTGGTGGCGGCGAACAGGCGCATGGAGATGCCGTGCACGCGGGTCGAGGAGCAGCCGAACCTGACGAGCTGATCCTCGATGAGGAACCTGGCCTGCTCCTGGTCGCCCAGTCGCAGCAGCGCGTCGGCGGCGTCGGCCCGCCAGGGGAAGAGGTCGGGCGCCTGCAGGTTCCACTGCTCCATCAGCTCACCGCAGCGCCTGAAGTCGGCGAGCGCCGCGGCGGGATCGCCGATGGCCAGGCTGTAGCGGCCTCTGGCGTACAGGTAGTGCAGTCCGTACCTGGTCTCGAACATGGCGTCGAGCACGGGCCGGTCGAGCAGGTCGCGTGCGGTCTCGTAGCGGCCCATGGCGGTGAGCGCGATGACGAGGCTGCAGAGCGGGCCCCCGACGGTCGCTCCCCAGCTGCTGACCGGGACGAGCTCCAGCGCGTTGCTCGCCTGACGGACGGCCGTCCGCAGGTCGCCCTGGCGGATCGCGATCTCGGCCCGGATGGCGGCGAGCCTGGCCAGGCGGCTCGGGGCCTGCAGGGCGGCGGCCTCGGCGAGGAAGAGCTCGCACAGCGGCGCGGCCCTTCCCGCGAGCCCGCCGTAGGTGAGCGCCAGCAGGGCGCTCTCCACCGTGTCCATCGTCATCTCGTCGAGGTGGCACACCCGCAGCACCCGCTCGGCGGCCGCGATGGCGTCGGACCGCGGCCCCGTGACGATCACGTCGGTGAGCGCGACGCTGGACTCCAGCCGGTGGATGGCAGTCAGCGGGACATGGGTGCTGGGCGTCGGCGTCTCGTCCGGCGGCAGCTCGATCGACGGATAGGTGGAACGCAGCCAGGAGCGGGCGATGGCCAGCTCAAGCGCCGTCTCCGGGTCATGAGCGACGTCGGAGCCTGTCAGGTGGTCGAACACCTCCCTGGCGTCGTCCAGCTTGCCGTGCCAGAGCAGGGCCCTGGCCAGCACCACCGCGTCGCTGCCGCTGAGCCAGCCACGCTGCATCGTCTCGACCAGGTCGGTGAGGCGTCTGGCCGGCGCCGCCGGGTTGATCCGCCATTCCGCCCGCATGAGCATGATGGCGAGCCGGGTCCGTTCCCGCTCGTCGCAGGCGGCGTGCCAGGCCAGCCGGAGGTATTCGATGGCCGGCTTGACGCGCCCCTCCCGCAGCGCGTCCCCGGCCGCCTCGGTGAGGACGGGGACGACCCAGGGGGCGTCGAGCGGCCCGGAGTGCAGGAGGTGCTCGGCGATCACCTCGGTGGGGGCGCCGTCCTCGTGGCAGAGCTCGGCGGCCCGGCGGTGCAGGTCCATCCGCTTCGCCGGCTTCAGCTCGGCCAGTACGGCGAGCCGGCCCGCCTCGTGCCTGAAGCGGCCGGAGTCCAGCACCCCGACCGTGGTCAGGGAGCGGAGCGCCCTGTCGAGCCTGGTCCGCTCGACGCCGAGCAGCCGGTGCAGTGAGTCCACCTCGTCCAGCACCGCCAGCCCGCGCGCCGCGCAGAGCAACTCGGCCTCGCCGCGGTGCAGGCACTCCAGCACGGCCCGGCCGTACCGGTCGCCGGGGACGGGCCGGCCCTCGGAGGACTCCGCCAGCAGGGCGCTGAGCAGGAGGGGGTTGCCGGCGCCGTACGCGTGCCAGTCCTCGGCGTGCCGCTCTGCAGGCTCCGCCCCCACCCGGGCGGCGACCAGGGAGTGGACGGCGGCAGGGGAGAGGGGGTGCAGCTGGATGATGTGGCAGCGGGGTCCGGGGAACAGCTGCGTCCAGGAGAAGGTGCCGGCTTCCGACTCGCGTACGTGCTCGGAGTAGCTGAGGACCAGCATGACCCGGGCTAGCCGGACGCGCCGGGACAGGTAGGCCAGGCAGAGCAGGGAAAGCCGGTCCGCGTAGTGGGCGTCGTCCACCATGATCACCAGCGGGTAGCGCTCGGACAGCTCGACGAGCACCGTGCAGAGCGCGTGCACGACCTGGGCGTGGGGTGGCTCCAGCCGGTCGGAGCTGAGGTCGCCGAGTGCGCCCTCCCTGAGCAGGGCGACCGCCCTGGCGCGTTCCTCCTCCGTCAGCGGCGCCTCGTCGATGAGCTGGCCTAGCACGCCCAGCGGCAGAGCCTGCTCCATGGGGGAGCCCGTCGCGGCGATGGACAGCGCGCCCCGCTCGGCCGTCCCCTGGGCGAACGTGTCGAGCAGCCTGCTCTTGCCGGTGGCCACGGTGCCGCTGACCACGGCGACGCAGCCGCGGCCGTTGAGTATGTTCGCGAGCAGTGCCTCCATGGTGGCGAGCGCCTCGTCGCGCTCGATCAGGTCCATTTCCGATCTCCCCCTGGCAGACGCTCGTACAGCTTGCGAATCCGGCTCGGAGAGAGCTCCGTGCCTTCGCTGTCGGCCTGCCGCTGGACGATGCGCGCGAATTCGATCTGCGCTTGGCGGGGCAGCCGCACAGCGTAATGGGCCTTGAGCACGTAGGCGACGCCGCCCTTGCCCGACTGGCTGTTGATCCGGATCACCGGCTCGTACGAGCGGCCCACGTCGGCGGGGTCGACCGGCAGGTACGGCACGGCCCAGGGCAGGTCGCGGGTCGCCAGGCCGGCCCGCTCCGCCTCGCTCTGGAGCGCGTCGAAGCCCTTGTTGATGGCGTCCTGGTGGGAGCCGGAGAAGGCGGTGTAGACGAGCTCGCCGCCGTAGGGATGGCGCGGGTGCACGGGCATGCCGTTGCACTCCTCCACCGTACGGCGGACGGCGTCGACGTCGGAGAAGTCCACGCCAGGGTCGATGCCATGGCTGAACAGGTTCATGCCGAGCGTGACCAGGTCGACGTTGCCTGCCCGCTCCCCGTTGCCGAACAGGCAGCCCTCGATGCGCTGGGCGCCTGCGAGCAGCGCCAGCTCGGCGGCGGCCACGCCGGTGCCACGGTCGTTGTGCGGGTGGACGGACAGGCAGATGTGCGCGCGCCTGGACAGGTTGCGGCCGAACCACTCGACCTGGTCGGCGAAGACGTTCGGGGTCGTCCGCTCGACCGTGGTGGGCAGGTTGACGATGGTCTCCCGGCCGGGGCCCGGCTGCCAGGCGTCCATGACGGCCTCGCAGACCTCCAGGGCGAAGTCGGGCTCGGTGTCGTTGAAGAGCTCGGGCGAGTATTCGTAGCCGAGGTCACAGTCGCTCAGCCATTTGTCCGCATATTTCATGAGAAGGCGGGTGCCTTGGACGGCGAGATCCTTGCACTGGTCCTTCGTCATGCCGAAAACCAGCCGCCGGAACACCGGCGACGTGGCGTTGTAGAGGTGGATCGTGGCGCGCGGCGCTCCCGCGAGGCTCTCGGCCGTCCTCCTGATGAGGTCGTCCCTCGCCTGGACGAGCACGGAGATCCGTACGTCGTCGGGGATCAGATCCCGCTCGATGAGGTGCCGGACGAACGCGTGGTCGTCCCGGCTGGCCACCGGGAACCCCACCTCGATCTCCTTGTAACCCATCCGCACCAGCAGGTCGAACATCTTGAGCTTGCGTGCCGGGTCCATCGGGCTGGCCAGTGACTGGTTGCCGTCGCGCAGGTCGGTCGACAGCCAGCGTGGCGCCGAGGTCACGGTGTTGCCCGGCCAGCGACGGTCGGGGAGCGCTATCGGGGTGGGAGCGGTGTACCGCCGGACCGCCTTTGCAGTCCTGTTCAATGGCCCGTTCACGGCAGTCCCTCCTTGAGTGTCCGATGTTCGTGTGAACCGGATATGCGTGGAGTAGGAGTGGGGCCGAGATTCCTGCCCCTGCCAATGCTCAGACTGGCGTACACGGCTATCCGCCCGGCTTCGAGCCGCTATTTCCCCCGGCCATCCGGGCCGTCGCCCGGCCGCGCGCCCCACCGGCGGGGAGCACCCCTAATCCCCGTATCGACGGTTCGGGGACCCTGGACATGAGGCGCGGGACTATTGATGGGAAAACACCGCAACGTATCGTAAAAAACGTGATCAATAAGAGCAAGGGACGTCTTTGGGGGATAAGTGACTTGCATGTTTCCCACCCGCAGAATCGCCAGGTCCTTGAGCGTCTCCGGCCCGAGTCCGAGGACGACTGGTTACTGGTCGCCGGTGACGTCGCCGAACTGACCCCGGACATCGAATGGGCGTTGACCGTGCTCAAGGAGCGGTTCGCCACGGTGGTCTGGACGCCGGGCAACCACGAGTTGTGGACGCTGGGCGACGACCCCGTCCAGCTTCGCGGCGAGGAGCGTTACCGCCACCTCGTCGCGATGTGCCGGCGCATCGGCGTGATCACCCCGGAGGACCCCTATCCCGTCTGGACGGGCTCCGGCGGCCCCGCCACCGTGGCCCCGCTGTTCCTGCTGTACGACTACAGCTTCCGTCCCCCCGGGGTCCCCCGGCAGGACGCGGTGGACTGGGCGAGGAGCGCCGGTGTCCTCTGCACCGACGAGTTCTATCTCCACTGCCATCCCTATCCGAGCAGGGACGCGTGGTGCGGCGCCCGGGTGGAGCTGACCGAGCGCAGGCTGGCCGAGCGCGACCCCGGCATCCCGACCGTCCTGGTCAGCCACTTTCCGCTGATCCGCGAACCCACGCTGGTGTTACGCCACCCGCAGTTCGCCATGTGGTGCGGGACGGAGTTGACCCACGACTGGCATCGCCGCTTCGCCGCCAGCGTCGCGGTCTATGGTCATCTGCACATTCCGAGGACGAGCTGGAACGACGGGGTCCGCTTCGAGGAGGTCTCCCTCGGCTACCCGCGCGAGTGGCTCCAGTGGACCAGGTCAGGGACTGTGCTCAGATCGGTGCTTCCCGCGGAGGATCCGTCATGATCGAGTCCATCCTGCCCCCGTACGCGGTGTCCGCCGACACCACCGAGGACGAGCTGGAAGGAAGCCTGTTCCCCGAGGAGGAGGCGATGATCAGCAAGGCGGTGGGCAAGCGGCGCAAGGAGTTCATCACCGCCAGGCTGTGCGCCAGGCGGGCCATCCGGCTGCTCGGCCGGCAGCCCACGCCGATCCTGTCGGGGCAGAGCGGGGAGCCGCTGTGGCCCCGGGGGGTCATCGGCAGCATCACCCACTGCAGGGGCTACCGCGGTGTGGTGGTGGCCACGCAGGTCGAGGCGGCCGCCATCGGCATCGACGCCGAGCCCAACAAGGAACTGCCTCTGGGCGTGCTCCAGGCGATCGCGTTGCCCCAGGAGGAGCAGATGGTGCGCGAGCTGAACGCGGAACGCCCCGGCATCTGCTGGGACCGGCTGCTGTTCTGCACCAAGGAGTCGGTCTACAAGGCGTGGTTCCCGCTGGCCCGCCGATGGCTGGGCTTCCATGACGTACGGGTCGTCATCGGGTCGGGCGGCACGTTCGAGGCGCGGCTGCAGGTGCCTGGCCCGCAGCTGAACCGGCACCGGCTGACCGGTTTCTCCGGACGCTGGCTGGCCGGGGAAGGGCTCATCGTGACCGCGATCGTCATGCCCTCCTCGATCTAC